>NZ_JAHQVB010000009.1 GCF_019052655.1 Holdemanella porci | reverse complement strand
GCTATTACGATAGTCCTTTTTGTCGTTCCTCATAATCAACAAATTGTGACAATTCGACAGTTTTTCACATGCCGCATTCCCCTGTTCCGAAGCCAAAATCTTAATATACAAAAAAAACTGTCATACGACAGTTTAATTATGCATTTAAAGCTGCTTTTGCTTCTTCGCAAAGTTTAGTGAAGCCTTCAGCATCGTGAATAGCCATTTCACTTAACATTTTACGGTTGATCGCAATATTAGCTAATTTTAATCCGTGCATTAAACGAGAGTATGATAAGTCATTCATACGTGCAGCTGCATTAATACGTGTAATCCAGATTTTACGCATGTTTCCTTTTAACTTACGACGGTCGTTGTATGCATATCTGAATGAATGCATTACCTGCTCATTTGCAGTTTTGTATAATGTATGTTTTGATCCAAAGTATCCTTTGGCAAGTTTCAACACTTTTTTTCTACGAGCGCGTGAAACTGTTCCACCTTTAACTCTTGCCATTCTTTATATCCTCCTTAATTACTTAACTAACATTTCCTTAATACGTTTGTAATCTGTAGCATGTACAGTACCTGGTTTAGCTAAGTGACGACGTTGTTTCTTAGTCTTTCCATGGAAACGGTGAGATGTATAAGCGTGAGATCTCTTTAATTTTCCAGAACCTGTCTTTTTTACACGTTTTGCTAATCCTCTGTGACTCTTCATTTTAGGCATAGTCTAGTCCTCCTTACTTCTTTTTAGGTGCCAACACTGTTGACATCGTATTACCTTCCATTGAAGGTTTTTTCTCAACGATAGCTACTTCATCCATAGCTTCGATGAAGTCATTCATGATCTTACGACCAACTTCCAAGCGAGTGATCAAACGACCACGGAATCGCATATCAATCTTTACTTTCATACCCGCTTCGATCCATTTTGACGTCTGACGAACTTTTGTTTCAAAATCGTGTGTATCGATAATCGGCGATAAACGCAAAGATTTAACTTCAACAACATGTTGCTTACGCTTAGCTTCTTTTGCTTTTTTCTGTTGTTCGAAATGATAACGACCATAGTCTAAAACTTTACACACGGCCGGACGCGCCTTGGGTGCTACACACAACAAATCTAAATTTTGTTTGTATGCAATGTCCAATGCTTCTTTTTTTGACATAACTCCCAATTGTTCTCCATCCGCATTGATGACAAGAACTTCTCTAAACGGAATCTTTTCGTTAAACAAATCATCGTTTACATTATTTGGGGCAACTTTTCTATTATTGATATTCGACACCATCCTTCTTCATTTTTCCAAAAAGAAAATGGGTGCATTCCACACCCATCACTCTTTTTAAACGAATTCAAACTGAATTGGCCGTGAACCTATGTCTCTTAGACATCAGGTGAGAAGGGGTGCTTCTATCTTTCCATTTCTTTTACTCATTGATAATACCACACACATATGGTTTATTCAATATCTTTTTTCAAAAAAATAAAGCCGAGTAAATCGGCTTAAACACATAAATGGTGGACTCTTGGGGATTCGAACCCCAGACCCACTGATTAAGAGTCAGTTGCTCTGCCAGCTGAGCTAAGAGTCCATTTATCAGTGCTCATTTATATTACCACAGCATATTTTTAAATGCAACTATTTTTTCAAAAAAGAGTGCCGAATTGACACTCTATTCCAACATAGCCATTTTTTCTTCCCACTCTTGCATCAATGCAGCAATTTCGTTGTGTTTATCATCTATTTTCGCATCTAACTCTTCCATCTTACGATAATCTTGGTAATATTCTGGTTCATATCTCAATTCTCGCATTGCCTCTAAATCTTGTTCTGCTTCCTCTAAAAGCACTTCTAGTTTTGCGACACGATTCTTAATTGCTTTTAAATCCGTGAAAGATACCGTTTGTGGCTTCGCTTCTTTTTCGACCTTGGCAACCGATTCCACAAGTTCATTACTTGCCTTTTTTTCTAAGTACTCTTCGTAATTTAAATCATACACTTTACTGATTGAACCCATTTCTAGTACACGTGTAGCCATCTTTTTTAAAAACATACGGTCATGCGATACAAATAGAATCGTTCCATCATATTTTTCTAAAGCGGATTCCAAAGCTTCTTTCGCCGGAATATCTAAGTGGTTTGTAGGTTCATCCAATAATAAAACATTATCATGCTCTAACATTAATTTTGCCAAAGCCAATCGAACTCTTTCTCCACCCGACAAATCATTCACTTCTTTAAAAACTTCATCCTGTGTAAAAAGGAAACTTGCTAACGTATTACGAATCTGTGTTTGTGTTGCATCCGGATCCATATCCCACAATTCATCCAATACATTCTTATTCGACTTCATCTGAGCACTTTCCTGATTGAAATACCCTACATCAATTTGATGGCCAAATTTAAAGCTACCTGATATCGCAGGCAGTTCTTTCACCAAAGTCTTGATCAAAGTTGATTTACCTATTCCATTAGGACCAACGATAGCCATTCTTTGTCCTTGCAATAACTGAAAAGAAACATCAGACAGCACTTTATCATAACCAACCTGTAAATCTTCCACTTCAAGAACCTGCTTACCACCTTTTCTTGCACAAGTAAACACGGCCTTCATCTGACTTGTATCTGAAGTACTATCTTCAATTCTATCCATGCGATCTAAATATTTCTGCTTACTCTTAGCAAAAGCGGCCTTATTCTTTTTATAGCGGAATTTTTCAATCAAATCTTCTAAACGATGAATCTCTTGTTGCTGACGAATATACGCTTCATGATTCTTTTTTAGATATTCATCTTTTGCCTTCAAATAATGCGAGTAATCCCCCACATATCTTTGAGTTTTACCAAACTCAATTTCCACGATTTCATCTACAACATGATCCAAGAACATTCGGTCGTGACTCACTAAAACAACCGCGAAAGGATAATGCTTCACATAATTTTCAAGCCATTCAATAGCTGCAACATCCAAATGGTTTGTCGGTTCATCCAATAATAAGATATCTGGTTTTGTCAATAACAGTTTAACCAGCGCAATTCTCGTTTTTTGTCCAGAACTAAATTCACACAATTTTTTATTTAAATCACTTTCATCAAACTGAAAATGAAAAAACACATTCTTTAATTCCACCTCATATTGATATCCATTCAATGCCTCAAAACGTGTCTGCAATGCATCATACTTTTCAAGTTGCTTCTCACTTGAATCCGTTTTAAGTACTTCTGCCTGAGCATTTAACTGCTTTTCCAATTCTCGAACCTTGTCAAAAGCCGTTAAAAGTTCTTCATACACTGTCTTTTCTTCGTCCACAAAAGTAATCTGTGCCAAATACCCAATATTTGTACCATTTAAAACCATACGAGAACCCGAATCATAGTGTTCCAGTCCACATATAGTTTTCATCAATGTTGTTTTACCACATCCATTACGACCAACCAACGCAATCTTTTCATTATCACGCACTTGAAAGTTAGCACCTGCCAAAACTGTTTTTGCTCCAAATGACTTTTGTATATTACTTAATTGTAACTTCATACTATCACCCTAAATTTCAAAATATCTAACAATACCTTTCACCAAAGTTTTCGCTATCGCATCCGTATTGTCGTTAAAATAAGCAACACTTTGAGAATTCATTGCGCTCGCATATGAAAAGTATAATCCATACATCCCAAAGACATCTTTATATTTTGCATTTCTCATTTCATCACCATAAACACCAGTGTATGTTGCTCTTCCACCAGTTTCTCTTAATTGTGGGTAAAGTTCATATTTTTTTACTTCACCCTTTTCATCTTCGGCAAATGAATCATATAAAACTCCATTTTCCTGCGTGCTGTTCGTTCTAGCCGCATACAATGTCAATCCACTTTGATCCATATAATATGAGATTGTATTAGCCAACCCACTATTTGTATATGGACTTGCCATCATATAAGGCGCATCTACATTTTCATCATAGCTTGCACCCAAGGCAATATATAATTTAGCCTTTGCCTTATAACCACGAGCCGGACGACCATCTGCACCATAATATCCAGGCGTTTCGTTTTCTTTACGCAAGATTTTTACCTTTAATCCCTTTTCTTCTAATTCTTTTTTTAATTTTTTCGCAAATTCCATGGAAGAAGTTGGTTCATCTAAAATTGATGTACTTGCACCATAATCTACTGTATTCGAGATGTAATTCATCGCATTTCCACATGGATCGATCACTACATCATATACATTGGATTTTGGGATATGCTTAGTGACAACAATAAACGTATAATTTTTCTTTAAATGAATATCATACTCTTTTAATGCCTCTTTATCTGCCACAAACGTAACATCTTTCACCTTTTTATTGCGACGCATTGTCGTGATTGTCTTCGCCTTAAATGCATCGTCAAAATAAATACGCTCCTTTTCATAATGATCATATGTATATAGTTCATAAATTCCTTCTTTTAAAGAACCTAAATCAATACCTGAATCCACTTTTCCATTAAATGTAAAACTTGTAATGGCATCATTCATAACATTTCTTAGAACAATGTTATTGCCTTGCATTTTATCCATTTTCTTTGTACCATACTCATCTTTATACAAAGACAACGTCTCCCCATAAACTAAATAATCACTGAGTCGATAAGACCCATCAAAACTTGTCTCCACCTTTTTTCGCAGCTTTTCAACATCCACTGTATCCAAATAAGATTGTGACAACTTATCTATTTCAGTTGGCCTTGATACATATAAAAAAACACAGACAACCACAATAGCGATAGTAACAACTCCGACGATCATCGTGCTTAAATTTTTATTATTAACTACTCTTACTTTTTTCATACCCCTTATTTATATCACACAAAAAAACAGGTATCAACGAGATACCTGTTTAATTCATTAGAAAATTAAATTTCTAGGTGTACGTGGATATGGCTGAACATCACGAATATTCGCAACACCACTTAAATACATCAACATACGGTCAAACCCAAGACCAAATCCTGAGTGCTTGCATCCTCCAAAGCGACGTAAATCTAAATACCATTGTAATGTCTCTTGTTCCATTCCAATTTCTTTCATGCGATTCACTAACACATCATAACGCTCTTCACGTTGAGAACCACCAACTAATTCTCCAACATAAGGAACTAATAAGTCACATGCTGCAACTGTCTTGTTGTCATCATTGACACGCATATAGAATGCTTTAATATCCTTTGGATAATCTGTTAAGAAAACAGGACCATTTACGACTTTTTCGCAAATATAACGCTCATGTTCACTCTGAAGATCCATACCCCAGAAAATATCCTGGTTTTCAAATTGATCTTTTGCTTTTTCCAAATATTCAATAGCCTTTGTATAAGTCATTCTTTCAAAGTTAGAGTTTGCAACATGAGTCACACGTTTAATACATTCTTTATCGATCATTGATGCAAAGAATTCCATTTCTTCTTTAGCATGTTCTAAACAATAGTTGATACAATATTTGATCATTTCTTCAATACAATCCATGTTATCGGCTAAATCCGCAAACGCAAGTTCTGGTTCAATCATCCAGAATTCAGAAGCGTGACGAGTTGTATTTGAATTTTCTGCACGGAAAGTTGGACCAAAAGTATAAACATTGCGATATGTTAATGCGAATGGTTCAACATGCAATTGTCCAGATACTGTAAGTTGAGCATGTTTACCAAAGAAATCCTTGTCATATTTTGCATCTTCACGAGTTGTAACTGTAAAACATTCACCAGCACCTTCTGCATCATTACCAGTGATTTCTGGTGTATGTACATATACGAATCCGCGATCCTGGAAGAATGTGTGAATTGCCATACTTAATACACTTCTTAATCTAAACATAGCATAGTATGTATTTGCACGAGGACGTACATGAGGAATTTCACGCATAAATTCAAAACTGTGACGTTTTTTCTGCAATGGATAATCGTGATCACATAATCCTAAAACACTAATACTTTCGGCTTGAATTTCAAATGGCTGTTTTGCATCTGGAGTACATACAAGTTTTCCTGTTACTTCCATAGCTGAACCTGTTGTAATTTTTGATACTTCATCAAAGTTTTCTAAGCTATCCGCATATACAACCTGCACATTCGAAAAAGTTGTTCCATCATTCAACGCAATAAATCCAACTGCCTTTGAATTACGATTTGTACGAACCCATCCCTGCAAAGTAATACTTTGTCCATCGTACTGTTCAAATGTTTCTTTTAATTTTTTTACTAACATAGTTTCTCCCTTCAAAATAAAAAAAGTTCCTTAATTAAAAGGAACGATTATTACCGCGGTACCATCCTGTTTCATCACACGTATGTATGCACTCAATTGGAATTTAACGCATTCCACACGTTACTGTCTACTTAATTTCTCCAGTACGACTCCACAGGTGTTATCAATCCAAACTTGCACTGTCTATTTTCACCTAACAAGACTCTCTTTACATGTTCGTTTTGGACGACTTCTATTTCTGCGTCTTTGTTTCTAATGAATTTGTAATAAATACCAATTCTTGTATTGATGATACCACATCAATACTTTTAATGACAACCCCTTTTGGGACTAAAAAATGTTGATGCGTAAAATCAACGATACCATTAATTCCACACTGTACTAATTTATCTACTGTTTCTTGTACATCATGTGAAATTGTTAAAATCGCAATACGACATCCTTCAGGAATCTTCGTATCTAACTCCGACATCGGATATACTTCGACACCAAATTGTGTTCCACACTTAGCTGGATCCACATCAAATGCACATGCGATTTCACCAACAACATAATCCCATTTATTATAATTCATTAACGCACGACCTAAGTTACCAGCACCAACTAAAATTATTTTTTCATCAAAATCAACGCCTAACTGACTATTAAATATTTCAATCAGTTTATCCACATCGTATCCGTAACCTTGTTTTCCAAGATTCCCTAAAAAGGAGAAATCACGACGAATTGTTGTAGGTTCAATATCTACAAAGCTCGATAATTCTTTGGACATAATTCGTTCAACGCCATTTTTTTGAAGTTTACGTAAAGCTTTTAAATATACCGGATACCTCTGTAAAGTTGCTTTGGGTACATTTCTATTCTGCATTTTATCACCCCACGCATTAATAATATCATATTTGTGATATATTTAACAAGTTAACTTGTGAAAAAATTTAAAAAACAAAAAAGTCGATTACTCGACTTTAGAAAATGGCTTGATCCACCTGCAACAACGTTGAATCCACATCTTGAAGAAGTGTTTGAATTCTTGAATTATAAAAATAAGGAACACCCTTCTTTTTCGCGAAATACAATACAAGCGCCCACAAAATTACTAGTAAAACAAATGAAACCCTAAAAGAAATGTGAATCAAAAGAACAAACACAAGTAAAAACACAATATACGCAAGTGTGTCTAATAAGATAAATCGTTGAAATATATTTTTCAGTGTAATCTGATAATAATCTCTTTTTCTAGATAGAAAAGCTTTCGTGATAGAATCATATTCCTCATTAAATTCCATCTTACTTAAATCATCCTGATTCTCTTTATGTTCTTTATAAAATACAACTTCCTGCATTCTTAAAAGACAAAACAACATGGCCTGCTTATTTTCATCTTTCGAAAACTTTTTATAATACAATTCCAACAACTTTAAATAATCATTATCCGAAATTGATTTTCCAACCATATTTTGTGCAATGACTTCTAAACGTTCTGTTAATACATCTGAAAATACAAGAATGTTATTTTGAGCACGTCTTTCAATTTCTTTTAAAGCCCCAAGAAAATGATCAGCCACGATATGCCTTAAGCGCACATGCGATTTGATCTGGACAAGATGTTGGCTTATTTCCACATGTTACTCCAGTCAAAGTATCGATAACTTCATCTACACTTCTTCCCTTCAATAAACATCCAATTCCCTTTAAATTTCCATTGCATCCACCAATGGCCTCAAAACTCTTAAGAATTCCATCTTCAATTTCAAAATTGAATTGACGACTACAAACACCCTTTGGTGTATAACTATATTTTTCCATAATTTCCTCCATTTAATCGGTCTAAAACCTTTCTACATACTACTGCTATTAATATACCACTCACAATGGACAATGCCAAAAGAATTGGTAAAAACAACTGCATAAAATACTGTTGGTAAATCCAAGTAATTGCGATTACTTGTCCTATATTATGAAAGCTAGCTCCAAGTATACTTACGCCATAAATCGAAAACACCTTACTTCGATACGCTAAGATCATCGCAATACAAGCCAAAATACCACCGCTTAACGAAAGCCAAAACGAAACAGAAAATAACATTCCCTGCATTAAGCTTGACAAAATGATACGAAGCAACGATACATAAGCCAATGATTTTTCATCATACATATAAAGTGCAAATAAGCCAGCAATATTTGCCAAGCCAATCTTATATCCAGGAACAATCATAAATATACCTATAAAGCTTTCTAAAAGCTGCAACAAAATACCGACCGCGACCAAGAAAGCTAAAATTACACTTTTCTTGACCCTCATTGTATCACCGTATCCTGACTGGCTTCTTTTTCAATTTTTACCACTGTCTCATTGGGCAAACATACAATGGGAACATTGGCATCCGAAACATAACCTTGTTTCGAACAATAATGATGTGGACTCTTTTCTTGTGTAACACGCACTTTTTTCTGTTTAACCTCAATATGCACTTTTCCAAGCTTTCCATTTACGACATACGTTTTATCTTTTGATAAATCAATACGCAAAACTTGTTTTTCCTTAACATATACACTCGCATACGCATTTTCATTTTCACTAAAAAATAAAGGAACACATAGTACTACCGCTACGATCATAATGCATACTATCAGAATTTTATCTGCCTTTTTCATTATTGAACGACCACACTTACATTTTTTGTGACTGAATTTCCAAAACGATCACTGATTTTTACTTGTACATCCTGTGTTGATGCAGTGGACGTATCAACATTAGCTTCAAAAGTAACTCCCGACAGATCTGTTGCATGAAAATAGGAATTCCAATCAATATTCTGTCCAACCCCAATTGTGATTTGACCCACTTCACTTGCACATACTGGAGCCGTTGTATCTTTAACTTTTATCACAAAAGGATACTCTTTACTCCCATCCACAATCGCAAAGTCATATTCACCAACAACCAAATAATCCATTCCAGATGTCATAAAGCGATTATTTTTCTTATCTACCCCAACACTTTTTGAAACAACTTTTAAACGAGATGAAAAAGTCGCATTCTTTAAATATAAAGTTGGATTGGCATAAATATCTTTTCCAAGTTCAATCGTGAACATCGACTTTTTTAATTGAACCCCCAAGGAACATGCACACAATAAGAATGATAAGCTTATAATTCCTATTTTTTTAAGCATCCAATTCCTCCTTTAATTCTGAAGCCATCTGCTTCACTTTCGCTAAGCGATGCTTCATTCCAGATTTTGAAATATCTTCACCAAATTCATTTTTACACTCTAAACACAATTCATTTAGATTGGCCTCCGGATACATCTTGCGAATTTGCATCGCATGCATAATTTTTTCTGGAATCACAATATTTTTGGCATGACTCTCCAAAAACTCAATAGCCTCTAACTGCGATTTGGCAGCCTTTAAACTCTTTACCTCATTGGCAACCTCACAATTATCGAGGCGCGTGATCTGATTATAGAAATCTCTTTGAATTCTAGAATCCTCAAATTCAAACAACGCATTCGAAGCATTACATAAACGTAAGAAGTCTGCAATTTTATCTCCAGCTTTTATATATACCACATAAACACTTTTTCTTTCGATGACTTTTGCCGGCAAATAAAAACGCTGCATTAATTTTTGAACACTTAACGCTAAATCTTTTTCCTGACTCGACATTTCTAGATGATAATTACTCGATTTTGGTGAGTTGATACTGCCACTAGCCAAAAAACACCCTTGCAAATAAGCTCTAGCCATCTTTTCAGAACGAACCATTTTTACGCTTGGTGTATAACGCAAACCTGAATCAGTTAAAATCTGAAGATCTTCCAATATTTCTTGAGCTTTATCAAACACTTGAATGCGATAAATGTTATTTTTCTTTAACTGCATTTTTTTCAACACAGAAAGACGAGGATCGACATCATATAACGTTTTCATGATTTGAAAAACATGTTTGGCAATTGTTGCATTTTCAGTTTGAAACGACAAATACATGCCTTGCCAATTCATATGTAAACTTGCTCGCATTTGAAAAAGGGCACATAATTGTGCCTTTATCATTTGAGCATCGATTTCTTCTTTACAAATTTCTTTTTTAATTTCAGATGTAAAGGACAAGTCTATACCCCCTTGATCAATTCTTCTACAACTTCTTTGACAGCCATTGGATTATGACGAATACGACCTTTTGTATCCAACGCCAATAAATCTCTTTGTATAATAGCATAGTCTGTTGCTTCATTTCCAATACAAATTGGATAACTATTTTGTGAAGCATACATGTCTAAAACTTCCTTGGGTAACATCGACTGGTTAACCACCACTAAATCTACTGGATGTTTAAATGAATGTTTTTCAATTGCATTAATATGATCCTGAACCGTATATCCATCTGTTTCTCCAGGCTGAGACATAGCATTACAAAAATAGATTTTCTTACAAGGGTTCTTTTCAATAGCTTTCGAGATATCCGAAATAATTAGATTCGGCATAATTGAAGTATATAAAGATCCAATTCCATAAATAATCAAATCGGCATTTTTAATAGCTTCAATAGCCGGTTTATATGCATGCACATACTTCTGATAAAAAACATGATCGATACTGTTGTATACTGTTGGGATATTTTTTTCTCCACGAACCAGCGTGCCATCTTTCATCATTGCATATAATGTAACAACATCCAATGTACTAGGAAGAATATTCCCCTTCACATTTAATACTCTTGAAATTGATTCAATTGCTCCCATAAATGAGCCTGTAGTATTGATCATTGCCAAGAAAATCAAGTTTCCTAAATTATGACCACCCACATCTTCGCTTCCTTCAAAACGATAATTCAGCAAATCAGAGAAAAAGCCTTCATCTTCTTCATCGGCCATAGCACATAAAACATGTCGAATATCTCCAACTGCAGGAATATTGTATATATCACGAATTCGTCCCGTACTACCACCATCATCGGCTACTGTAACAATGGCCGTTAAATCAACATCTTCCAAACGTTTCATACCCTTTAACATGCTTGAAAGACCTGTGCCCCCACCAATTACGACTATTTTTTTCATTCTTCGTCAACTCCAATATCACGGTGCGATTTAAAACAACGATATGTATCCTTATATTCATCATACAACCAGTTACAAATCGAAACCGAGCGATGTTGACCACCTGTACATCCAATCGCAACAATCATATGGGACTTGTTCTGTTTCTCGTATTGTGAGAACACAAAATCACAATAATCCTTTAGTTTTACAATAAACTCTTGTGTTTCTGGTTTATCCATTACATAGTCATATACTTCTTTTTGATTTCCTGTTTTATCTCGAAGCAATGGATCATAAAATGGGTTTGGCAAGAAACGAACATCAATGACCATATCTGCATCTAATGGTACTCCATGTTTAAATCCAAAAGATTGGAATGTGACTGTAAACACGCTTCTTTGAGCACTTTTAAAACGGTGTAAAACACGACTTGCCAAAGCAGAAGTACTTAATTTTGTCGTATCAATATGAATCGTATTCTGTGAATTCTCTTGTAGATGATCCAAAAAATCGCGTTCTACTTCAATCGCATCTTCTAATGTTGTAGCCAAATGATTCACGATCATTGGATGTTGTCTTCTTGTAAAGCGATAACGTAACAACAATTCTTCATCGCTACAATCTAAAAACAAGATTTGAAGATCGCGGTTAATATTTTCAAAGTAGCTCACAAAAGCCTGGTAATCAATAGCACTCACACTAAGTGCTACATTTTTATAATGAGACTCATCTTTTCTTAGTAAGTCTTCTAAATTATCCAACAATTCCTTAGGAAAATTATCCATACAATAATAGCCCAAATCTTCTAGAGCATTCATTGCACTTGATTTTCCGGCCCCTGACATTCCTGTCACAAGAACAATTTTATTTTCCATAATCACACATCCTTTTTACAGATTATACCAACATTTGAACTTGAGTACAATTTTGACTATCATAATAAAAGGAGGAACACATATGAAACCATGTATATTTTTAGATATCGATGGAGTAATCAATCCGAGTCGTAAAAAGAATTCCTATTGTCTCGATTACAATTTACCAGATGCCCTGGCAAAAAAATTGAACCACCCAAAAATTGCCACACTAAACGCATATTTAGTCAATCAAGTTTATTATTGTTTTTCAAAAGAAAGTATTCTACTTTTGAAGCAACTCATTGAAAAATATGATGCTCAAATCATCATCACAAGCTCATGGAGAATAGTCTATTCATTAGAACAACTTCAGGCCATGTTTGACATCTTTGATTTAGGAAAGTATGTTAAATCCGTTACCACTTTGATTAATCCACGCACAAAAGCTATTCGAGAATTTATTAATGAAAACAATGTGACAAGTTATATTATTTTAGATGATTTTGACATGTCCAAAGCTTTCGATTATCATTTTGTTTATGTTCGCCACTATTTCAAAGAATCCGACTACAAGAAGGCGGACTATGCTTTATTTATTCAACAAAAGGAGTTTTCGAATTGAAAAAACACATTTTTACCATTTTTACAATCTGTAACATGCTACTGATCTTTTATTTTTCCAGTCAAAATGCAGCACAATCCACACAAACAAGTGCCTGGTTTTTACAATTTTTACCATTCTCAATGCATATCGTTCGTAAACTCGCACATTTCACAATTTATGCCATGCTTGGATTCAATACATTCTATATGTATAAGAGCTATGGTGTGAAACACTCTGCACTATACGCTTTGGTCACATGCATTCTATATGCTTGCAGTGATGAATGGCATCAATCTTTTGTCTCAGGAAGAAGCCCGCAGATTACAGACATATGCATTGATACTTGCGGTGCTTTATCCCTAATTCTATTAAATATTGGTCTGATCCGATGGAAATCATCCCAAAAAACGCTTTAAAATTGACAATTATATGAATTATGCTACGATTCTATTGGTGATTACATGAAAAGTAAACAAATGTTCATTCTTCCAATGCTAATCGTGGCATTTTTATTTTTACTTACCTTAGCCGCAAACTCACTCCACCCTACTCGATATATTAAATGCGATACCAGTAAGCTAACGGTAGAAAAAGCACATTTAGAAGATGGTGAAGCTGTTATTGAAAAAATTAAAATTCCTAAAGGTACAAAAGTAAAAGTTCATCAAAAACAAGAATATTCAAGCATCATCATATACAATCACGATAAACTAAAAGTTAAGAATTCAAATCTCGCAAATAGTTTTGAAGAAGCTACTCACTTAGATTATGTCTATTGTCGAAGACTGGTAAACTTAAGAGAAGAAAAAGGTGGAAAACTAAGTAAAGCGATTGTCAAGAAAGGTGAAAAAGTAAAGGTAGTCTCCATCGATCAAAAAGACTGGGATAAAGACACAGGCCAAATTCGTTGGTACAAAGTCAAAAAGCAAAACAAAACCTATTACTTAAGTGGTGCATATGTGGAATCATCAAGAAAATTAGCATTAAAAAAGTATGATCAAGCCATATCTTATTCGACATATTGGGATGATTACTACAAAGATGGATATTCTAAAGATGCCTACACATCACAAATTGACTACAAGCCTATCAAAAAAGAAATATATAAAGAAAATTCGATGCCTAAACATGTTAAGTCCGTCCATGTATCAATGGACAATTTCATCAACAATCAAAAATACATCGAAAAGTTAAAGAACATCAATACGATTATTGTCGAAACTAAGAATGATGAAGGCTCAGTTTTATATGCGAGTGATGTATGTAAGGATTATTTATCAGATCCTAGTCAAGCAACAAATAATGCGATGATTTCAAAAAAAAACTTAACAAAAATCATAAAAGAATACAAAAAAAAGGGATTCTATTGTGTAAGCCGTATCGTTACTTTTAAAGATGCTGTTTTTGCGATGGAAAACCCAAATGAATCATTAACGGACCACAATGGCAATTTAGTTGTCTACAACGATCAATACTGGCCTAGTGCGTATTCTAGAAAAGCATGGATGTATAATGTGGAACTTGCCAAAGAGTGTGCTGATCTAGGCTTTAATGAAATTCAATTTGATTATGTCCGTTTTCCTGATGGAACCGCAAGCGCAAACTCTAAACTAAACTTTCACAATACATATAAAGAAAGTAAAGTAGCCGCCATCCAAAGTTTTCTTCAATACGCAAAAGAAGAATTATCCCCAAAATGCGTTTATGTTGCAGCCGATATGTTCGCGTGGCCTATTGTAGCTTGCGATGATCAAGATATTGGACAATTTCTTCCAGCCATCGCGAATGTCGTTGATATCATTTGTCCTATGCCTTATTTAGATCACTTTTCAAATGGAAGCTTTAACATTGATAATCCTATTGAAAAGCCATACGACACTTTATATGCATTCACTAAGATCAGTGACGAGCAATTAAAAAGTATCAAATATCCCGCTAAATACCGAACATGGATTCAGGGATACAATATAGATGCAGATGGTGTAAAACAAGAAATAAAAGCACTTAAAGACACAAATTACCCGGATTATATGGTTTGGTTAGCTAGTGGCGATAAGAAAGATATAGATAGAATCAAAAGCGGATTTTAAAACCCATGCATATTAACATGGGTTTCTTTTTTTATTTCTGGTATGTTTTATCGATAAATTTTTGTGCATCAACCACAAAACGACTGTGTACACCTTTTCCAATTGATTTACCATCTTGGAACGCTTGTACTTCATAATCAATTTTGCGACCATCCACATTAACCATCTTAGCCTCAATTGTGATTGTTGCCCCTAATGGACTTGCCATATCATGAGACACATTCATACTGATGCCAACGCTTGTCTTACCTTCTTCTAATTCTAGGCATAGACATGCAGCCTCTTCCATCCATGCGATCATTTGCGGTGTAGCTAATACATCCAATGATCCACTCTTCATAACGGAAGCCAAATTTTGTTTTTCAACCACACGTTGAATTCGAATTGTTTTTAAATCCATGTTTGTTATCCCTCCTTTGATATATTAATCCATTGTTAAAATATTGACAATGTATTTTATTAGTTTCCTCGTTCTGTGATAGAATGTATTAAGAGAAAAGAATCAATCATTTCTAATAGAAAGTAGGTCATATATGTATTCTAAACAAGAAGAAAACCTAATCCTATACCAAAAATCAAAACATAAAATCACTATACATCTTATTCTTTATTTTTTTGTACTTTGCGTTTATTTTTTAGCCATGGCATATCTTTTCTCAAGCATGGAATTCTTGAAAGTAGATGATCCAGCATTCCGCTCTATGTTGATCAAATTAGGAATCGGACAGATTCTTTTATATGGCATCACATTTCTTCTTCTTTCAACAGGTAAAAAATGGTTTCGTATTCTATATTGGATAAATATTGCGATTAGTTTTTTGATTATATACTTTCCAATCAAATTATTGTTGTCAAACCTTACAACCATCTTACCATTCTTTGTCCTTGTTGCTTGTATGCTTTTAAAAACCATTGTACTTTGCCAAATTGGGGGATACTTAAGAAACAATCGTTGGTGTAAGATTTATTTTGATCACACAATCGAGTTAGACGATGAAAACGATGATTGGGTAGCTAAACAAACAAAGAATGTAGATTATGAAAAAATCAAAGATAAATACGAAAAAAAATTCGAACCAACTGAACAAGATGAAGAAGATGAATATGTAGTAGAAAAAGCGCCTATGACTTTGCCCCAACTATCCGTTCGTTTAGGCATTATTATTTATGGCGAATTAATTTTATTTCCAATTCTAATCCAAATCTTTTCAAATCTATTCGCAAGTTTGGATATGCAAAAAGTATTTGCAACAAAAGACATGTTTATGTTGTGTATTTTTACTGCTTTTATTTGGACCATTCCATTATTCTATATGTACTACAATCAAAAGGCGACAAAGAAGATTATCGCATGTTGTATGATAGGCGAATTTATTCGTATTTTAGTTTATTTACCAACCTTTATGAACTACTATAAATCACAGGAATATTCGCTTCGTGTATTTATCTTCTTTGTGATTCTAGATCTCATTCGATTGGTTATTCTATCTATATTCGCAATCCGTGTTTTACAATCAAAACAAGAATATGCACAAAATCCCAGAGACTAATTCTCTGGGATTTCTTTTACAATAATAGGCAATTCAACTGTGATTTTAGTTCCCACATCTTCCTTTGAAGTTAAATGGATTTTGCCTTGATAATAATAGACAACATGTTTTACAATCGACAAACCTAAACCTGTACCTGGTATTGTTTTTGAGCGTTCTTTATCTACCCGATAAAATCTTTGAAATATTCGACTCTGATCTTCTTGCGCAATTCCCACACCTGTATCTTCCACACTAAAATACATATTTTTTTGATTTTTCTTTAGAACAACATCTATTCGTCCGTTTTGTTTATTGTACTTAATTGCGTTCGAAATTAAATTATAGAAGATACCTTTAATATGATCTAAACTCGCAAAAACTGTAAACTCTGTCGCATTCACATAAACATTTAAATGCATCGCTTCAATTTGTGGCTTTAAAGTCTCGACAACAGAATCCAACAATTTCTTTACTTGAATATGCGAATATGTGACTTGCATCTCTTCTGTTTCTAATTTTGAAATCGTTAAAATATCATTGATCAATTGCGTCATATGGTCACTCTCTTTTAAAACACAATCTAAACATGTATCGATTTGAGCACTATCCTGAATTGTATGCGAACGAATCAATTCTGTATATCCACGTATAGAAGTGAGTGGTGTTTTTAATTCATGACTCGCATTACTAAAAAATTCCTGGCGAACCTTTTTTTCTTTTTCCAGTCTTTCTAAATATTTTTTATTTTCTTCGGACATATTCGTCAATGCATCTGTGATTCCATAAAGTTCGGGATAATTATATTTATGAAACGATAGCACTTCTTTTGAAATATTTGTTGAATTAATTGTATTTGTGATATCTTTAAAAGGTTCTACAATTTCATTGGCCATTTTTTTAGACAAAACAAATACCACCATAAAAGATACGGCAATACTAAATAAAAATGGTACTAATAATATCGAAATAGATTGGCTCAACCCATCAAATGGCATAGCTAAACGAACAATTGTTTGATTATCTTCCTCATAGTCAGCTATATATAAATAAGAACGTTGCATTGTATCTGAATAACGAATACATGTCCCTGTACCTTGAGCAATAGCTTGTTTTACCTCTTCACGCTGCAGATGTTTTTCACGAATTCTATTTTTATAGTTATCATATAAAACTTTTCCGTTTCGCTTAATAATTGTGATACGAATATCTTCCGATTTAACAGTATCACCCAAACGAGTCGTATTTAAATCATCTATTTCTAAGTTTTTTACCAATTTAACTGTATTCATTAAATATTGTCGATTTTGAGAAATAGATGCTTTATATAAACTCACGTAAAGTAAACCAAAGCCCAAGATAAATGTGATCAAAAAAGTTGTTAAAAACGAATGAACAATCTTCTTATGCATTGTGATCCTCAGCAACAAAACGATATCCAACCTGTCTTACAGATTGAATCCAATGTGCATATTCATTTCCCATCTTCTTACGCAATGAGTTAATATGTACATCCAGTGTTCTGCTTTCTCCAATAAAATCATATCCCCAAATCTGATTGATCAACTCTTCTCGTGATACAGCTCTACCTTCATTTTTAGCTAAATATTTCAACAATTCAAATTCTTTAAATGTCAATTCAATCGGTTCTTCATGAATTGTCACCGTTCTTTTATCTAAATCAATACATAAGCCATGTATTTGAATCAATCGTTCATCCTTTTTACTTCTACGAAGTAATGAACGAATACGAGCAGCAAGCTCTAACACACTAAATGGCTTCGTCAAATAATCATCAGCTCCTAAATCAAGTCCCATGATTTTATCAAGCTCTTTATCTTTTGCACTTAAGATAATAACAGGTAAATCTTTAAGCGTTGCCTTTGAACGAATAAATTTTAATATATCATACCCATTCATGCCTGGTAACATCAAATCTAATATGGCTAAATCTACTTTATTGTTTTGTAGATAATCATATGCATCTTTTCCATTTTCAAAATCAACTAGTTCATAATTAAAACTAGCCAATGTTAATTTTAATAATTGACGAATATTTTCATCGTCTTCAACAATTAAGACTCGTTCCATAAAATCAAACCTCTTTTTTTTTGTCATTTTATCATGAAAGCAAGTAAAAAAGGAGTAAAGTTTTTTTTACATTACTCCTTAATAATCTAAATTATTTTTTTAAAGATGGGTTCCAGTGTTCATTTGGTTCTAATCCTAAGAAATCACAAACTGTAGCTGCAACATTTGACAATCCTAGATCTTCGCCTTCTTTTAATTCACATTCCGCATTGTATACGATGAATGGAACTGGTGCTAATGTGTGGCTAGTCTTACTTTCATCATCCGCATTACCGTGGTCTGCAGTAACTAATAAAATACCATTTACTTTATTTACAGATTCAATAACACGTGCAAGTTCTAAGTCTACTGATTCAACACCAATGATAGTTGCTGGTAAACTTCCAGTGTGTCCTACCATGTCACCGTTTGGATAGTTTGTACGAATGAAATCATAGTTTCCACTTTCGATTGCTTCACACAATTTATCAGTGATTTCAGCAGCCTTCATCCAAGGTCTTTGTTCAAATGGGACTACATCACTTGGGATTTCAACATAAGTTTCTAAAGACTCATCAAATTTTTCTGAACGGTTACCATTCCAGAAATATGTAACGTGTCCATACTTTTGTGTTTCACTGATTGCATACTCACGAATACCATGTTTACACAATTCTTCAGTTAATGTATATTTAATTTTTGGTGGTTCCGTCAAATAGTTCTTTGGAATTTGTAAGTCTGCATCATATTGTAACATACCTGCAAATTTAACATTTGGAACTTTAACACGATCAAATTTATCAAATGAAGCATCTCCATCAAATGCTAAAGAAATTTCTTGAGCACGGTCACCACGGAAGTTGAACAATACAACGCTATCTCCATCATCGATAGTTCCTACAGGTGCACCATCTTTCGCAATAACAAATCCTGGAAGATCTTGGTCAACAACATTTAATTCTTTACGATACGTTTCAATAGCTTCTGTAGTTGAAGCAAATTGTCTTCCTTCACCCATTACGTGAATTTTCCATCCACGCTCAACCATAGACCAGTCAGCTTCATAACGGTCCATTGTGATTTGCATACGTCCACCACCACTAGCGATGCATGCGTGGAAATTGTCATCATTTAATTCTGCCATAAATGATTCAATATCATTTACATATTCTAAAGCTGAAGTTGCAGGAACATCACGTCCATCAAGCAATGCATGAACACGAACTTCCTTAATACCTTCATTTTTAGATTCTTTAATCAAAGCCTTTAAGTGAGAAATATTAGAGTGTACGTTTCCATCACTTAAAAGACCGATGAAATGCATTTTGCTGTCTTTTGCATTTTCAGCTAAATCCTTCCAAGTTTTAGAATTGAAGATTTCTTTAGACTCAATATTTTCGTTAACTAATTTAGCTCCTTGAGAATAAATTTGTCCACAACCTAATGCGTTGTGTCCAACTTCTGAGTTACCCATATCTGAATCTGTAGGAAGTCCTACTGCAAGTCCATGAGCACGAAGTTGTGTATGTGGACATTCTGCCCACAATTTATCAAGTGTTGGTTTGTTGGCTAATGCAACAGCATTGTTCTTCTTATCTTCACGAATACCAATACCGTCCATAACAACCAAAATTACTGGTCTTTTTTCCATTGTATTTTTCCTCCATTAATCGATAATAATATAACACTAACTAGGCCTTTTTTCAATGAACTCGTCTCAACAAATGAATTTTTTCACAAAAAGAAAAAGCCGCTTAACGGCTTTGATAACGAGATAAAAACTGTTGTGTTCTTTCTTGTTGAGGATGCTCGAACAACTGTTCTGGGCTACCCTGTTCTGCAATGACACCTTTATCCATAAAAATAACACGATCACTAACTTCTCTGGCAAACTGCATTTCATGTGTAACGATAACCATAGTCAAACCTTCATCAGCTAACTTTTTCATGACATCCAAAACATCACCAACCATTTCTGGGTCTAATGCACTTGTTGGTTCATCAAATAGTAGCACTTCTGGATCCATACACAAGGCACGCGCAATCGCAACACGTTGCTTTTGTCCACCAGAAAGTTTAGTACTAGGCTTATTCGCAAACTCTTTCATTCCTACTTCATCTAAGAATTTTAAAGCTGTGGCTTTTGCTTCTTCTTTCGATTTCTTTAAGACACGGACCTGGCCTAACATGCAGTTTTCTAAAACAGTCAAATTATTAAATAAATTAAAACTTTGGAACACCATTCCAACCTTTGAACGATATTCATTCACATCCATTTGACCACTTAGAATATCCTTACCATGATATAAAACATGGCCTCCATCCATTCTTTCTAATAGGTTTACACATCTCAACATCGTACTTTTACCAGATCCACTCGATCCAATAATCGTAACCACTTCTCCTTTATGAATATCGAAATCTACATCATTTAATACTTTAAGATTTCCAAAATGTTTCTGGAGATGTTGAATTTGAATAATTGTTTCCATAAATATCCTCCTAGCTACAGAAATCTTTCATGCTACTTTCGCTATCCATTCTTTTTTCAAGATAATTCAATAAGAAAGAAGCAAGTGTTGTTAAAATTAAATATAAAACTGCAGAAACCATAAACGTTTCAATATAACGATAGTTACTTCCAGCTACAGATGTTGTCTGGAAGTACAGTTCAGTTACCGTAATAACATTCAACATTGAACTATCCTTAATGTTTACAATCAATTGGTTTCCAATTGAAGGAAATGAATTTTTAATAGCTTGAGGAAATACAACATACATCAAAGTTTGCATCGTTGTCATACCTAAAGACATTGCGGCCTCATTTTGTCCTTTATCCACAGACTGAATTCCAGAACGAATAATTTCAGCCATATAAGCGCCTGTATTGATTGAAATAATAATCAAACCTGCTGTAATCGGAGTCCATCCAATCACAGGTTTTCCTAAATAGTAAATAAACATAGCTTGAACCATCATTGGTGTACCTCTGAACACCCAAATATACAATCCCGTAATGATTCTTCCTATTCTTTTTAAAACTTTGATACCCGTTGAATCATATTCATTGATCTCAATCGCACGAATGCCGCCGACTAATAAGCCGACGACAAATCCTGCAAACGTACCAACAAATGCGAACAACAAAGTCATCTCAATTCCATATTGGAAAAGAGGCAAATTATGAACAAATATGTTCCAAGCTTTCGCAAAATCAATACGCATAATTAATCCTCTGTTGGTTGGTGTTCAACTGCATATTTCATCATTTCTTCACGTTCTTCATCCGAAATACTATCTAATGCTTTTTGAACCTTTTTGAAGAATTCAGAATCACGAGAACCTTCCTTTAATGCGATTGAAACAGTTGTATCACAATCAAAACCATGTCCATCTTCGAACTGAATGATAGTTAAGTCTGGGTTAGCTTCTACAACACCTTTGGCAACTGCCATTTCAGCAGTAATCCCATCCACTTCGTGTTGTTGTAAAGCCAATACCATTTCTGGATAAGTAGCCTTTGGTGTTACGTGATTTACACCTTTAATTTGATCAATGACATCATCGTAGTTTGTTGATTTTTGACCAACAACATTTTTACCACTAAATTGTTGAATATCTGTATATCCAGCTTCTTCACCATCTTTACGAACAATCATGATCATTCCCTTTGAATCATAATATGGAGTTGTAAAGTCAGCTCCTTCTTCACGTGTTTTATCTTTAGTCATACCAGCGATAATCGCATCGATTTCATCACCCTCTAAAGCTGGAATCAATCCATCCCATGATGTTTTCTTAATGACTAATTTTTTTCCTAATTTTTTCGCAATCTTTTTTGCAACCTGCACATCATATCCATCCGCATATCCTGATTTTCCTAATTTTACAGAAGTATCTGTTTTTGTAGAAGTTTGCCAGTTAAATGGAGCATATGCACATTCCATTCCTACGACAAATGTGTCCTTATCTTCTGATGTTGTAGCTGTGTTTGATCCACATCCTGTTAGTGCAAAAGCACATACCATGGCAGATGCCATTAATTTTTTAAAGTTCATATTTCTTTTCTCCTTCTCTAATCGGCAAAGAATAGAAAAAAGCTATGCGGGCATACCACATAGCTAAAAAATATCTCATTAACTATAAGATAACGCCTCTTCCTGACGAAGGAGTGTTATAAGTATTCCTTATAACCCCAAGAAATAAAATTGCCATTTTATCTCTTTCGGCATTGGTTACCTTTCAAACACTTCACAGTCTGCCAACTCCATGTTTTACTCTGATGCAATGCTGCCTCTATCTTTACTCGATTCACTTTATAGTGCTTATTATACTCGACATATACATAGTGTCAAGAAAGAATTTGCAAATTTTCATAAAACTGTAAATATTTTCATCATTTCTTTAAGCTTCTTTTAAGTTTTAAAAACTATTCTATAGACAGAAATAAACAGGTATCAACCCAATACATATAACCCTTTCCTAAATAACTTATTCTGTTTATTTCATATATTCCTATTTCTTGGTGAGTCATAATAATAGACTCACCCTTTTTTTTGAACAAGAAAAAAAGAAAAGAATAAATCTTTTCTCTTAATGCGTTTCTCCAGAAATCACTTTAATATCCGTATCACTCTCTAACATAGCTTCTACAGACAATTCAATGGCTTTAGCAATATCTTTTAAATTCATTCCAGGAGTTCCTGCTGGCTGATTTACTGTTTGTTCAGTGGCAAAAGGCACATGCATAAAGCCACCTTTTACATCTTTAAATTCTGTATGACAATAATGCAATACAGAATACATTACATCGTTACAAACATAAGTTCCTGCTGTATAACTAACACTTGCAGGAATTCCATTTTCCTTCATTTTTTCAACCATTCTAAACACAGGAAGCATTGTAAAATAAGCTTCTGGGCCATTTTCTACAACACTTGTCTGTAAAGGTTGATTGCCTTCATTATCGGCAATTCTCGCATTTCTAAAGTTAATACCCACCCATTCTGGTGTGACTTGACTTCTTCCTCCTGCTTGACCAATACACAATACAAAATTTGGCTGATTCTCTTGAATCGCTTCATAAACTGCATCTGGCCCTTTTTGAAATACTGTAGGAATTTCTTTCTTAATAATTTTTGCCCCACCAATTTCATCCGGCAATAATTTAACAGCTTCATAAGCTGGATTGATTTTTTCTCCTCCAAAAGGATCAAAACCTGTAATTAATACTTTTTTCATAACATTTCATCTCCTATGACATCATGATCATCATGACAATTTGTACCACTAACATAATTACGGCAACAAGCACTTGTTTTTTAATGACACCATTTTTGTCTTTCATTTCTAAGATTGCAACAGGAACCATATTAAAGTTTACTGCCATTGGCGTACATAGTGTACCACAATATCCACAAGTTAATGCTAAAGATCCAATCACTACTGGATCTGCTCCATATTGAAGGACAAAAGGTGCCCCAATACCAACTGTCATTACGGTAATTGCCACAAAAGCATTTCCCATGATCATGGTAAATACCGCCATGCCAATCGCATAAACAATAATTCCAATTGTAATGTTGCCTGCAGCTGTAAATATGGTCCTAAAGCAGCAAGTAACATTGGAAGCATACTTAATGGTCCAACCACATCCATCATTCTACGACAATCTTTTAAGAAGACACTTGGTGTATTTGATTTTGAATAGATACGCAAAATAATCACGGCCACAAAAACACCTACACTCATTCCAACCCGTGGTGAAATCTTAGTAAAGAATGCAGCTAATAGCGTAAATAAACCAATACATACTGCTGGAACAAATACTTTTGAGCCAATCTTCTTGTTGTTTTGTTCCATCTCTTCAAGAGTATGTTCAGGCTCATTACCAGTGAAACTTTCTTAAAAATTGGAGGTAAAACCAAGATAATCAACAAAATACCATCTACCAATGCTGGCAACCATTTACCTAGCACAAACATCAATCCTAAATCAAACCAGAAAATAAATGAACCAACATTATTTTTGTTTTCTTTATCTTTTAGATTTTTAAAAGCAACATACATAGAAATCAATCCAATAATACAATACATGACTTCTAAAAGTTTATCTGAAAGTGTAACATCTACACGCGTATAAAATTGAATTGGATTCATTATTTAGTCTCCCTCCTAGATAATTGTTTATCTTTAATATAGTAATAAACAATCGCAACAGCTACGGCAATAATTCCCACTTGAATTTGTACTTTCATTAAATCAACCAATTCAACATTGTAGCCTAAAACAGCTAATGTAGATTGTACTAAAATCATTCCACTTGTTCCTACAAACAAAACTTGTCCGAAGAACCATGCGATATTTTCCATACTACTTGCCATTCCTTTTAAGTTTTCTTCATACTTTTCACTGATCTTTTTATCATTTTTCTTAGCTGCAGTTGTAGCCATAGGTAACACAATAGGACGAACAAATCCGGCAACGCCACCAAAGCTTACATTAAATGCCGCAAAGACTAGACGGAATACACCATAAATCGCAAGAACAACATCGGCTGATGCATTTTTAAATTTCTTCATTAAATTAGCTGCTGATTGTTTTAAACCATTTCTTTCCAAAGTACCCGTAACTACCATAACCATCACAAACACACACATACTGCGGTTAGCTAAAAAACTAGATCCAAGTGTTTCCAAGGAAGTAACTGGATCTATACCTGCAACAAGTGCAGTCACAATAGCGGCAATCATAATAATCAAAATCGAATCCAATTTTAATACAAATCCGATTACGACAATTAGAATACCTAACAGTTTTAATGATTCCATAGCCTTTCATTCTATCTTTCATGTTTCTTACAGATTTTTACATCAGAAATTATATCATGTCCCTCACAAAAAAAAATGGATCCAACGATCCATTTACAATACTGATTTATAGACTCTTAATACATTCTTATAGAAGATTTTTTCCACTTCTTCTTGTGTAAGACCCGCCTTATATAAAGCTTCTTCTAATAAATTCATCATAGAAGCATCTTCAATTTCTAAAGGACATGAAATCCCATCAAAATCTGTACCTAATCCAATGACATCAATTCCAGCTAAGTCTTTGATGTATAGAATATGTTTCACCATATCTTCTACACAACTCTTGTGATCAGTGCGATCCGCCAAGAAACTGCCACAGAAATTAAGTCCCATGACACCACCACGTTTTGCCAATTGAAGAATCATATCATCACTCATATTACGGGCTACATTACATACACTTCTTGCGTTAGAATGTGATGCCACAAATGGTTTTGTCGTATATTTCAATACATCATAGAAACCTGCATCATTTAAGTGAGAAACATCAATGATCATGCCTAATCTTTCCATTTCATTTACATATGAAATACCAAACTCTGTCAATCCTCTTTCTGTATCTACACTACGCTTATAGTTAGGTTGATTCCCATTCATATCTTTCATAGAAAGGTTTGGATAACCAATTCCGTTCTCATAATTCCATGTTAGTGCAATCATTCTCACACCCATGCGATAATAGTTTCTTAACATCGCTAAATCATTGAAGCAAACACCACCATCTTCTAAAGTTAATAAACTTGATATTTTTCCTTCTTTATCATTTTTTTCAATATCACTAAACGTATATACAGGTGCAATATAATCAGCATACTTATCCATTTGTGTACAATATTCATCATACAAACGCATTGTCTGTTGCTCAGGAATAGCTAGTTCTTTTTGATCTGTAAACAACGCAAAATTCTGTAATAAATAATTACCCTTTTTCATTTTTTTTAAATCAATCGACAAATCATTTGAAAACAAACTTGCCTCTTTCCCTTTTAAATCACGACTCAATAATTCCAGAATCGTATCACAATGCATATCGACTACTCTCATATTCTACAACTCCTTTAACCACTCTATACAGCCATCTTCATAACATGAAGGAACAATTTTTTTTGCGACTTTTTTACATGCTTCACAGCCATTTTCAAGAGTAACACCAAGACCAGATGCTTCTAATACAGGCGCATCACTTGAACCATCTCCGATGGAACTGACATCTTTCCAAGAGATTTCAAGATTCTTCAACAAGCGGTTCACACTATTTAACTTTTCACAATCCTTATGAATAATGTCAATCATCGTATCTGTACTATGCACAACTTTTACATTACAATTTAATTCAATAATCGATTTCATTTCATCATAAATTGAATCAATTCGTGATTTTGAATCCGATATAGACATTTTCCACACAGAACCCTTTAAATATTTTTCCATGTGATTCGTTAAAATGTAATCCACATCACAATTATGCATATCCAGTTCAAATCCATGTGTCATTTTATTTGCCACAAAATAATCGGATTGACTATATCCAACGCCTAAATTATGCTTTTGAGCATATTGCCAAATAAATGAAACATCGTTATTTGAGATAACATACTCAAACATCGTCTTTTTCATTTTCACATCAAAACAATGGGCTCCATTACAACTAATGACATATCCACCAAAATCTTGCATCAAAATCTGTTTAGACAATGGATACACACCTTGAAAGCATCGAGCTGAATTTAATATAACTAAGACATTTTTCTTTTCAACCTCAATCAATGCTTCTTTAACAGCTTCATTTACATAGATTCCACTACTCGGATTCATCAAAGATCCATCTAAATCACATACAATTGTCCTAACCATATAGCACTTCCTTTTACTTGTTTAATAGTAATACGAAACGCGTCAAAAAAAAAGACCCCGAAGGGCCTTAATTAGCTAAAGTTCTTAGCGAAATACTACTTTTTGAATTCAACAGCTGGTAAGTTGTAGAAAGTCTTGTCTCCAAGGTATTCAGCAACGTTAACAGTTCCACGTTGGTTCAATTCGTCTTCAATACGCATTAAACGGTTGTATTTAGCAATACGGTCTGTACGGCTTAATGAACCAGTCTTGATTTGTCCTGCGTTCAATCCAACAGCGATATCAGCGATTGTAGTGTCTTCAGTTTCTCCTGAACGGTGAGATACGATGCAAGTGTATCCGTGTTTCTTAGCCATTTCGATAGCGTCAAATGTTTCAGTTAAAGTACCGATTTGGTTAACTTTGATTAAGATTGCATTAGCGATTCCTTTTTCGATTCCTTCGTAAAGAATTGAAGGGTTAGTTACGAATAAGTCGTCACCAACTAATTGTACTTTATCTCCTAGACGGTCAGTTAATTTTTTCCATCCGTCCCAGTCGCTTTCTCCTAATCCATCTTCGATAGATACGATTGGGTATTTAGCAATCCATTCTTCGTACATGTCGATCATTTCATCGCTAGTCTTAGTTCCTTGACCAGATTTTTTCAATTCATATAATCCAGTTTCAGTGTTGTGGAATTCAGAAGCAGCAACGTCCATTGCGATCTTCATATCTTTTCCTGGAACATATCCAGCAGCTTTCATAGCTTCAACTAATAATTCAAGAGGTTCTTCGTTTCCATCTTTACAGCTTGGAGCGAATCCACCTTCATCACCAACGTTAGTGTTGTATCCTTTTTTCTTTAATACAGATTTTAAAGCGTGGAAAGTTTCAGCAGCCATACGAACAGCTTCTTTTTCACTCTTAGCACCAACTGGCATAATCATGAATTCTTGGAAATCTACTGTAGAGTCAGCGTGTGATCCACCGTTGATAACGTTGCACATAGGAACTGGCAATGTTTTTCCGTTGAATCCACCGAAGTATTTGTATAAAGGTTCTCCGTAGAAATCAGCAGCTGCTAAAGCACAAGCCATAGAAACACCTAAAGTAGCGTTAGCACCTAAATTTTTCTTGAATGGGTCTCCATCCAATTCTAACATTGTTTTGTCAATTAATACCTGGTCACGGCAATCCATACCGATAACTTTTGGAGCAATTTTAGTGTTTACGTTTTCAACAGCTTGAGTTGTTCCTTTTCCTAAGTAACGAGCTTTGTCTCCATCACGTAATTCTAAAGCTTCACGAACACCAGTACTTGCACCACTTGGTACCATAGCACGTCCGTAAGCACCAGATTCTGTAGTTACTTCAACTTCAACAGTTGGATTTCCACGTGAATCTAGAACTTCACGAGCATATACATCAACAATAATAGGCATAATTAAAATATCCTCCTCTAAGCCTTAAGCTAATAAAATAATAGCACGCAAGCCATCTAAAATCAACGATTATAGGCTCTGAAAGCGCTTTTAACTTCCTCTTGACTTTCATCAGTAAACACAAATCTAAAATGTTTTATACCATACGATTCATAATCTTTTCGATTTTCAATTTCATCCATAATATTCACATCATACAATCGCATGTGACAATCTTTATCTCCAAGTAAAAAGACACGCTTTCCATCTAAGCCTTCAAGCTCATAACGATGATGATGACACAAACTGCAATTCATTCGCTTACCATCTTTTAAAGTCGTATTTACAGGACAATGTTTCATCGTCATCAAGCGTTGTTTTTGATATAAAGTCTTATAGACTGGAGCATCAAAATGATAACGACTTGAAAAAGCCTTCATTATTTCTTCAACCTGATACTTGTCACACTCATCACTGATTACACAACTTTCATATCCCATTTCTAAGATAGCAGCCACACTATACGAATTAGAAACATTTAATGAATCTACAATTTTTCCTTTACCTAGATGCGCATTCACAAATCCATCAACTCTCGTTATATTTGATTTTTCTAAGACTTGATCACTGTTAAACATTTCACTCACATAACAAGAAGAATCATCAACCTTTTGATTCATTGAATTAATTTCAAACAAATCAAATGAGGTTTTACTCTCTTGCGGAATATAACTATATTCTTTTTCAACAAGTGCCTCCTGTTTTAAACAAGCCTCTTTCATTTTCTCAAGAGCATCCCTACGAAGTTGGTTCATGACAGAAATTGGAAAATAAATATCTTTACCCAAATGATATTCAATATGATCAAAACTTGCCCAACTATCTTTTGTCTTAGAAAACTGTTTGTTTAACGTTTCTTCATCCGTTGCACGCTTTAAAGCTTGTACACTATCAATTTCAGTAGAAACACTAATTTTTGTCAAATCATTGTATACTTCCATCACCATTGGCTTTCCAACTGCACCACAAGTCACTATCGCATTAACCTTGCTTTGACGATTGGATGTACGAATTTCTTCAGCAATTGTTTTATTCAATTCAGAATCCATTGTTTTACGAACAATACTACCTACATGCAGACCTGACGGTCCTTCGATTAGAACTGTATTATTTTTAGGCATGAAAGAAATCAACTTTTGTTTCTTATCATACATAAAATTCACATGACAACCCAAGTTCTCTTTTTCAAAACGAATTCCATCATTTTGATGCAGATCTTGACTTAATTGAATACAAATCTTATTTTTATTTACCTTTACAACCTTGCCAATTTCAATTCCCTGATGATTACAAGTTTTACTATTCATTAATTCTTTGCCACTGGCTCTATACATATGCCCTACAGTATATTTTCGATTGAATGTAACACGTAAGTTTTGTTTGTCCTCAACATTTCGTTCCATATTCTCTAATACCTTTTTGACTTGTAAAACACTCTCATAAACATATGGAGCACTCTTCATTCGCCCTTCAATTTTTAATGAACAAACCCCCATATCCGCTAATGTATTCACTTCATCAATCAAAGATAGATCTTTTGGACTTAATACATATTCTCCATGCGTATCCACTTTATTTCCATCTTCATAAAGGGTGTATTTCATTCGACATGGCTGTGCACACATTCCACGATTTCCACTTCGTCCATAATGTATACTTGAAAAATAACATTGTCCCGAATAACAAATGCATAAAGCTCCATGCACAAAAACCTCCACTTCAATACCTGTATCTACACATGCTTGAATTTCTTCTTTTGTACATTCTCTAGCTAAAACAACACGTTGAACACCTAATTTTTTTAGTTGTTCAATTTGATAAGGATTAGAAACTGAAAGCTGTGTAGAAGCATGTAGCACCAAATTGGGTAGTCTATGATGCAAAAGATGAATAAAACCTAAATCTTGAATGATCAAAGCATCTACGCCAAAAGAATGAACCATCTTTGCCATATTGTAGGCATCCTCTATTTCATCCTCATATAATATTGTATTCATCGTAATATATACTTTTACACCACACAAATGACATCTTTCAATAACTTCTTTTGTAGTTTCTAAGTCAAAATTATTTGCGAATGCCCTAGCCCCAAAACTAGGCAAACCAAAATAAACAGCATCACATCCTGCTGCTAATGCTGCATTTAATGCTTCCACACTTCCTACGGGTGCTAATATTTCTGGTCTCATTTTCCTTACTCCTTTCAAAATAAAAGCTACAGATACAATCTATAGCTAGTTTTTATTATTTTGATAATACTTTTTAATTGCCTCAAAAGTTTCTTGCGAAATCACATGTTCAATACGACAAGCATCTTCTATCGCAATATTTTTAGGTACACCTATATTTTGTAGCATATCTGAAAAGAAAGTATGACGCGCATATGTTTCTTCTGCGATTTTCTTTCCTTCTTCACTTAAAGTTAAAAATTTACTAACATCTAAAACAATTAATCCTTGCTCAGACAATAATTTTACGGCATGTGAGACGCTAGGCTTAGAAAAACCCAAATAACTTGCGACATCAACACTACGAACATGATCTAAACATTTTGATAAAACTAATATGGCTTCTAAATAATCTTCCATCGATTCGCCTAACTGCATATTCTTTACTCCTCTAATTCTCTTATTTAATTTTAAGCTAGTCCTCTTTTAAAGTCAATTGTCATGACATATAATAGTTATATGAACGATACAAAACTAACAATCGCAAATGCGCTATTAAACTTATTAAAAACACAACCCTTAAACAAGATTACAGTCACTCAAATCACAAAGGAATCCAATTTAACACGACAGACTTTTTATCGTAATTTTGAAGATAAAGAAGATCTAGTAAACTGGTATTTTGAAAAGCTATGCCTAGACTCTTTTAAAGAAATGGCTGATCAAACCACTTTAAAAGAAGCTTTAATTAAGAAATTCACTTTTATTCAAAGCCAAAACACATTTTTTAAAGAAGCCTTTAAAGAAGATGACTACAATTCTTTGACAAACTATGATTATCGCTGTATCTATGATTTCTACAAAAAGAAAATCGAAACAAAAACAACAATTGATCCACAACTAGACTTTCTACTTCAAATGTATTGTCATGGATCTATTGAAATGACTAAGTCCTGGGTCGAAAAAAATATGTATCTAGATATAGAAACGCTAGTCAATATGTTGATTGAATCCATGCCCGAAAGATTAAAACAATATATCAATCTTTAACTACAATACCTAAAAGTCTCACAAATTCAAGTGCCTGGGATGAATTCACGACAACACCTGTTAATTTATCACTCGACAACGCAATATTTTCAATTTCACAGCTTGAGAAATCAAGCTCTTTTAATTTTGTGTTAAACCATTCCGTTGAATTTAATATACATTTATCAAATGAAGTCTTTTTAAAATCACATTGAACAAATCCAGAACCCGTTAAATCATTGATGTCAAACATACAATCTTTAAATGTACTGCCACCAAAGTCACAATAATGTCCTTTGCATAATTGAAATAATGTATCTTGCACTAAGCTTTGTGAAAGTTCCATTCCACTGATTCGACAAGAAATGAAATGAACACGACTTAAACTACATTGATTCAAGTGTACATTTTCAAATTCACAATGATCAAAAATAATGTCCATATATTCAATAAAGCTAAAGCTACAATCTTTAAATTGACACTTGCTAAATTTACACCCATCCATCGTGATATTATCTAAGTTTTCTTCAATACAAACATTCTCAAATATATAATCACTCACATACGATTCATATGTCCATTCATCCATTTGTTCAAGACTCGTATTGATTTTTAGCTTTTTCATAGATTCTTAATTTTCAATAATACTTCTTGATTAAACAAGATATCTTTTAATAATTGTAAATCTTCATGGCTCACAAAATCATACTCTGCACGATTTAAAATAATATAGATTTGTTGAAGAGCATTTTTAAGTTCCATCCATCCTTCTGGCGTACCAAACTCTTCATCAAACAACTTATGAATGTTATCCTGGTTCATTAAAGGATATAAATAAGAATAGATGGTTGTCGTTGAAGGATTATTAAATCCATCAAAGAAATTCTTAAAGATAGGATAGATATATTTTCGTAACATGTTCAAAGTAGCTTTCGCATAAAATAAGGCACTCGCACTAAAATCTGCATCCTTTACATCTTCATAATAGACTTCCAAATCACTTCCTGCTTCGATTTGATCTAAGACACTTCCCGGAAAATCTGCATAATCTTCTTCATTTATATTTAAAGCTTCATAAAAGTCAGTTTCTTCTTCAGGCTCTTCGTTTTGTTTCATATTATTCATCATATTTTGAGCCATGTCATTTAACTTATTCTTTTCTTCATCGCTCATATTGTCCATCATTCTTGAAATGGCAGAAAAATCAATATCACTAAATTTCATGTTTATTACCTCATTTCTAACATGTATTATACACAAAACATAAGTGGATTAACATAAACAAATATATTAGAATATATACATGAAATTATTAAATATACAAAAAGAAATACCCGATATTCTTTTAGATATTCGCTATTGCACAACTTACAATTTCATTGGTGAAATCATTGATGGCTATATAGATCCGGTAGCGTTAGGAACAAAAGAATTGGTGAAGCAATTAAAAGTAATCAATTCAAAGGCAAGACAAATGGGATATCGATTAAAGATATGGGATGCCTATCGACCTCAAAGTGCCCTTGATCATTTCATGACTTGGAAAGATACAGAGGATGATAAAATGAAATCCATTTTCTATCCAAAATATTCCAAAAGCTATCTTTTTGAGAATGACTTTATTATTGAAAAATCAGCGCACACCAGAGGTAGCACTGTCGATTTAACTTTAGTTGATGAAAAAACAGGAAAAGAATTAGATATGGGATCTTACTTTGATTACTTTGGCGATATTTCTAGTCCATTATACACAAAAGGATTAACGAATCATCAAATAAACAATCGCAAGACACTTAGAAATTTAATGTTAGACAATGGATTTATCCCTTTAGAATCCGAGTGGTGGCACTATACTTTAAAGGATGAACCCTATCCAGATACTTATTTTAATGTGGAGGTAAAATCTGATGGAAACTAAATTATGGTCTGCTTTAATTGGTCTTTCTAAAACCGTGGATTCAAATCCAAAAACAGAAAACACAGACACAATTATTTTAGATTGTCTTCAACATTTAAAAAATCATACGGTAACACAAGATCTAATTGATTTAGTACACAAAGAAAAAGACAAGATATCACCAGGATGTAAAACGTGTACGCATCCTTGTGGCAATACAAGTGATTATGACATGTCTTTGATTAATGACAAGAAAAAGGAATTGATGAATCAAATCCTTCATTTAAATGATATGAACTTCATCTATCGCGGTCTATGTTATTTAGGCTTTGACATTGATGATTCTTATATTGATGAATTGATAGAAGAGGTCAAGAAATAATGAAAAAAAGAAAAATTCGCTATGACCGTATTTTATTGCCTATCTTAATACTGTGTGTAATCATCTTTGGGATATCTTCATGTCATAAAACAGAAGAAACAAAAGTTCAATCAAAACCCATTCATACTACAACTGATTTTTTAAAGAACGCGTTAAAACCCGTTGGTCAAACACTCTATATTTATGGTGGAGGCTGGAACGAAGCGCAAACAGGTTCCGGAACTGAAGCGTTAACTTTGGGCTTATCTAAGGAATGGAAATCCTTCTATGATACACAAGATAGTACATATAATTATGAAAACTATATGTATGAAATCCATAAAGGTCTTGATTGTTCAGGCTATATCGGTTGGACTATCTACAATACTCTAGAAACCAAATCCAATCATGGCAATGGCTATGTATTAAAGGCTGAAGAAATGACAAAAACATATGCGAACATGAAGTTAGGAAGCTACAAAGATTCAATTCAAAACGCAAAACCAGGTGATATTGTCTCTATGGCGAATGCTCATGTTTATATTGTACTTTGTGTATGTGAGGATGGCAGTTTATTGATTGCTCACTCTAGTCCTCCAGGTGTTAAAATTTCAGGTACATATGACCAAAATGGAAATTCAAATTCACAAGCTGTCGGATATGCACAAAAAATCATGGAAACGTATTATCCAGACTGGTACAGTCGTTATCCAAATTGCACTGTCGATTCTAGTTTTACTGAACCAAGTAATGTATCTTTATTTCACTGGAATTCAAAAACATTAAAAGATACAGATCAATTGCACTCTATGAGTATTGATCAAATCATTCAAACTTTATTTCAATAGGGAGGTCAACATGGAAAAAGATTGGAAATTATTTAGAAAGAAACTAGGTAGATGGCAAGAAGCCTATATGGATAAGCTCGTTGAGGAATACAAATCCATTTTAAATTCAGATGCATTATCTTCTGATAAATACTGGGCTCTACGAAAGAAAATTTATGAGGATTATAAAAGTCCTGGTGTTTTGGCAAGAGATGTTTCTCGTTCAAATATGTTTATCATTTTGTTAGGATTATTGCGCGATGAAGCAATCACCATGGATGATCTAGATGAGTTTAGTGATGAGCTAAAGGAAGATATTAAACAATATATGAAGTAAAAAGCCGAAATAAATCGGCTTTTTTCATTTAGTCTTCTTTTTTACCAGCTAATTCTTTTAATGCTTTCAAAGAATCAACTTTCTTTGAATATAAAGTTAATGGAGCAGAACTAGTATCACCAATCGCTGTTAAATCATATCCTTGTGCTTCACATTCATTTTCTAAATACGCTTTGTGTTGAAATGAGTTCAAATCAATTTCGCCATTATTTAAAGCTTCATTTGGTAAGTTATATGCATCAAATACAACTACATCTAAATAGATTCCAGAATTTTCATCATCTAATACTTTTTGTACCGCTCTAAATGTGTCGGCAGAACCACAAGTACCAATCTTAATAACTTTCTTTCCATCTGAACTTGATTGATATCCTTCAATATCGCCCACAAAATTTTTATCGACTGTATAATCTTCATCATATTCAAATGCAGGAACCGTAGCGCCACTATTCTTTTCTAAAATATATTCAGCCACCAATTGACTTTGGTATGTCTTTACTACCTTTTGATAATCTTCATTATCTTTATCAGCTGTACGCGCAACAATCACATTAATAAATGGATTATCACTTCCTACTTCTTGTACTTCCGTAATTAAACCATCCTTTTTAGGTTTTAATCCAGCTGGAACCGCATATGTTCCATTGATTGTGGCTGCTCCAAAATCATCCAAAGTCGAAACTAATGTATTGGCTTGTGTAGGAACAATTTCAATATTGTATTTATACTTCGTAACATCCTTCAATTCTGGAGTCCAACCAGCCTTGTCATCACTTCAATCAAGCCAGCTTTTTCTAGAAGCAATAACCCTCTTCCACCATTTGTGGCATCGCTTGGAATACCAATTTTTACAGGTTCACTTGATGACTTTGATGAACATCCTGTAAGTAATGTTGTAGCTACTAAGCCTACTGTTAAAAATGTTTTAAATAATTTATTTGTCTTCATAATCCTTTTCTCCCTCTTTTATTTATGAAACAATTCTTTATTCGTTGTTGCTTTTGACAATGTATTTCCCAATAATTGAATCAACGAAACAATGATCAATAATAAGATTACACATAAATTCACAACATCTTGATAATGTAAGTTTTGTCCATAATTAATTGCGAACGAACCAATTCCACCAGCACCAACTGCACCTGCAGAAGTTGTTAATCCAATCAATGAAATAGCCGTAATGGTTGTTACACGAATCAAATCCGGTAACGCCTCATGCAGATAAACACGAAAGATAATTCCTAGTGTTGAGCTTCCCATGCTTCTAGCGGCCTCTATTTTTCCTGGATTTACATCCGCTAATGCCGTTTCGACTTGTCTTGTGTAGAATGGAACCGCTCCAAAGACTAATGGAACAACAGCCCCTTTGACTCCAATCGAAGTACCCGCAATACTTCGTGTTAACGGAATCAAGAAAATCAACAAGATGATAAATGGTACGGCTCTAAACACATTCGTGATAACTTCTAGAATAAAATGAATAATCCGATTTGGCTTAATACCATCTGTCTTTGTTACAATCAATGAAATTCCAAAAGCACCTCCAATTAGTAATGTAATCAAGCCTGCGATGAAAAACATTTGATACGTTGCAGTCAATGCTGTTAAAAATATATCCCAGTAATTGGCAACATTTGGAAAAAAATCTGCTATAAATTTAGGCATGATGAATCACCTCCACTTTTACATTAGATTCATGTAGAAAATCTATGGCACGCTGTACATTTTCTTTAGTCCCTTCAATTGAAGCAATAATGCCACCCAAAGCATCCGCATTAACGACATCCACGTTAGCCAACATGATATTTACATCCACATTATATTCACGAGATATTTTTGAAATGGTTGCATTACCAACACTATCTCTAGTGAATGTAAGTTTAACTAATTTACTATCTGCAGGAATAATTGTCTTATTCTCAATCAACTTCGTAATATTCGATAATGCAGAAGACGAGTTGATAAATTTTTTGGTAATCTCTTCTTTAGGATTGGCGAAGATATCATATACATCTCCTTCTTCAACAACCTTACCATTCTCCATAACTGCCACACGATTTGCGATAGATTTAATCACACTCATTTCATGTGTGATCAAGATAATTGTTATTCCTAATCTTTTATTTAAATCCCTCAATAACTTTAGAATGGATTCTGTCGCATCTGGATCTAAAGCAGAAGTTGCTTCATCAGAAAGTAACACCTTAGGATTGTTTGATAAGGCTCTTGCGATGGCTACACGCTGTTTTTGTCCACCAGATAATTGTGATGGATACACGTATTTTTTATCTGCCAAATCCACAAGATCTAATAATTCATCCACACGAGTCTCAATTTCTTTCTTTGATAACCCCGTATATTTTAATGGGTACGCCACATTATCAAATACAGTGCTTCGATCTAATAAGTTAAAATGTTGAAAGATCATTCCTATGGATCGTCTTAACTCTCTTAATTTCTTTTGACTTATATCTAAACTTCCTTGATTTGCACTTACTTTTCCAAATCCTTCAATTTCAATACTTCCAGAATCTGGAATCTCTAAAAAGTTCAAGCATCGAACCAAAGTACTTTTACCAGCACCAGAATATCCAATCACCCCATAGATTTGCCCACTTTCAATATGTAGTGAAACATCATCTACGGCATGTACGTCTGCATTCTTTAAATGATAGGTTTTATCTAAATGCTCTATATTAATCATTTATAACACTCCAATCTAACAAAAAAAGCCGAGGTATTTCCCCGGCAATCACACACTTAAATAAGCGACAAACGAATTGAAAACCGGGTCACATTTTTTAACATATACATTTGCATCATTGACATCATCATTGTTTTCATTTTCGTTTCCTCCTTGCATGTTTGTATTCTACAAGAAGGTTTAGCTATTGTCTAATTGTTAAATTTTTGAAGCAGTAATAAATTTTATTTATTACTAAAATAATCCTTCATCGTTTGAATATACGTACTACCAATCTCACTCAACACTGTATTTTTCCTTGTGATATACCCAATTTCCATCATAGAATTGGGATTCTCTACATTCGCTTCATAAGGCACAACTACATAGTCATCCCCATTCAAATCACGACTAATAATTCCAGAACATAAAGTATATCCATTCAGTCCTCTCATTAAATTCAGCATCGTAGCACGATCATTCACTTGAATCTTTCTTGGAAATTCATTTTCAACCAATATCTCCTCTGCCGTATACATCGAAGGATTATCCCCTTGATCAAAAGTCATATTTGGATATGGCAATAATTCTTCATACGTAATTGATTTTTTATTAGCAAGAGGATGCCCCTTATACAAATACACAAAGGCATCGCAATCCGCTAATTTATGAAATTCTAAATTCCACTCATCAAATTGTTTCATCATAAAACGACGATTATAGTTGGATAAATATAAGATTCCTATCTCACTTAAAGAATTACCTACATCCTCAATAACATGCATCGTCTTAGTTTCACTGATCGCAAAATCATATTTGGAAGTCCCATACTTCTTCACTGTATCCACAAATGCTTTGGTCGCAAATGAATAGTGCTGGCACGAAACACGAAACTTATTTCTTCGTAAGCTTACATCTTCATAGCGATTTTTTAACAATTCATATTGTTGGTACAACTGTCTTGCGTATGTTAAAAACTCTTGTCCTTGTTGCGTCACAGTGACTCCATGACTTGTACGATTAAAGATTTGAATATCCAGTTCTTTTTCAAGTGATTGAATGGCAGACGTTAAAGTAGGCTGAGACACAAAAAGCTTTTCAGCCGCCTTATTCATAGATTTCTCATCTGACACCGTTAATACATAAAGTAATTGTTGAAGCGTCATTTTCAGTCTCCTTTATTTATATAATTTTAATGAATATTTGTTGATTTTCAAGATTCCATAAAATAAAAGAGCTTGAAAAGCCCTTTAAGCGTAAAATAATTAATTCTCTTTTTGATGTTCTACATGCCAAGTATGATCCTCTTTCACTTTCGCAAGTTCTTCTGGATTTTCAAATAATTCGAGTGCCGTAAAAGCCAATGCTTTTGCACCTTTGACAATCGCATCCATTGCCTTTTGACTACATGAAGCATTGACCATATCTTGACTATGCCCTGCAATCTGTACATCTGTAATACTAATATGTGGCTGAATCGTAGGTACAACCTGACTAATGTTACCCACATCACTACTTCCAGGCATGACCACATCTTCTACATGTTTTACAGTATTGCCAAGTTCTGTAATATATTTTTCATAGATTGCATCTAAAGAAGGTGTTAAAACCATATTTTCTACAAGATTTTGATACAACTTCATACTCGATGTACAACCCGTCTGTAAAGCGGAACCCTTCACAATATTCTCTACTTTTTCATATAACTCATGCAACGTATCAATATCGGCAGCTCGAATATAATATTTGGCCTTTGTGTATTCTGGAATGACATTGGGAGCTGTTCCCCCATCAACAATCACACCATGAATACGAATGCGATCTGTTAGTTGTTGTCGTAAAACACCAATGGCTGCATAAGTTAAGATCTGCGCATCCAACGCATTGATTCCATCTTGAGGACATCCTGCTGCATGCGCCGGTTTTCCCCAAAATTCAATATCTACAGGTGCACATGCATAATTACGCGTACTTAATCCATCTTCTGGACCTGAGCCTGGATGCACGCATAAGGCAAAATCCACATCTTTTAAATATCCCTTCTTCACAAAAGAACCTTTGGCACTTCCATTTTGTCCACCCTCTTCTCCAGGCGTACCATATACACGTACTTCTCCACCAATTTGATCCACGACACTTTTTAAAGCAGCACCAGCAAGAGAAGAAGTAGCACCAAACACATTATGTCCACATCCATGGCCTAAACCTGCAAGAGCATCATATTCTGCTAGAAAAACAACCGTAGGACCTGGTTTATTACTTTTGTAGGTTGCCGCAAAGCCTGTACGATGTCCTGCCGCTGGTAATTCAATCTCAAAGCCTTCTTTTTTTAATTGTTCACTCAAGGTTTGAGAAGCAAAATATTCAAAGTCACTAACTTCTGGCTTGGCATGAATAGCCAAAGAAATATCTTGATATACTTTTGCGTTTGTATCTATAAATTGAGAAATTTGATTCTTTAATTCTGACATAAAATAGTTCCTCCTAAAAGTTGAGTCTATTGTACAAAGAACAATTGCTATATTCAAATTCTATTTATTTATATCTAGTTATAAATTATTTTTATATTTCAAGCAAAAAGAAAAACGGCATAGCCGCTTATTCTTTCGTTAGATCCTCACCAAAATACTTGATAGAAATCTTAGATAAAGTTCCATCTTCTTTTAGTTCTTTTAAAGCCTTATTTACAGCTTTCTTTAAAGAGGCATTATCATCCCCTTTTACCATTGGGATGGCATAGGGGGTAGATTCTTTAGATTGATCAACAATTTTAAATGAACTATCCTTTGTCGTCTGAAGATAATCATTGATTGAAGTAGCTGCATTGATTGTCGCATCCACACCACCACTCTTTACAAGATCCATACATTTCGTTAAATCATCAACACCTTTTACAGTTGCCCCATAGTCTTCACCCAATTCCATATAGGTAGATCCAATCGAATTGGCAGTTGTCTTTCCTTTTAAATCATCAAACGAAGTAATTGTCGTATTATCATTACGAACAACTAAGACTGTATGATCATACGCATAAGGTGTAGAAAAATCAAATTTATTTTCTCTTTCCTTTGTGATATCGACACCATTAATAACTAAATCATACGTACCCGTTGATAATCCAGTTAATAATCCATCCCATTTGCCTTCCACAATATTGGCTTTTACACCTAATTTCTTGGCAATATTCTTAGCGACTTCCACATCAACACCCATCAATTTATCATCCTTATTATGATAAGAGAATGGTTGCCAATCTCCTTCTAAACCAATTGTGATTTCACCTTTATCTTGAATCGTAGCTAAATGATCCTTACTTGATCCACATCCTGCTAAAGTAAAAACCATAGCCGTACTTAATAAACTTGCTAATAATTTTTTCATCTTACATTTCCTCTTTCCTTAAAAAATCTTTTGTTCGTTCTTGTTTCGGATTTTCAAAGAAATTCTTTGAACTGCCCTCTTCAACAATTTTTCCTTTTTCCATTAAAATCACATGACTAGAAACATTCTTCGCGAAAGCCATCTCATGCGTGACCACAACCATAGTCATTCCTTCATTAGCCAGTGTTTTCATAACACTTAAAACTTCTTGAATCAACTCTGGATCAAGAGCTGAAGTCGGTTCATCAAAATAAATAATGTCTGGATTTGTTGCCAAAGCTCTTGCGATTGCGACACGCTGTTGTTGTCCACCCGATAATTGTGAAGGATAATGAGTCGCAAGATCTTTCATTCCTACTTTTTCAAGCATCTGCATACCAATCACATTGGCCTCTTCTTTAGAAACATTTCGCGCTACAGTAAGACCTAATGTTACATTTTGTAGGGCTGTCTTATTCGCAAATAAATTGTAATTTTGAAATACAAATCCCGTATACTTTCTAAGCTGGGCAACATCCTTCTTTGATGTATTCGATAAATCATAAGATTTTCCATTAAAAATCATAGTCCCTGCATCAGCTGTCTCTAAATAATTAATGCAGCGAAGCAAAGTTGTCTTACCCGATCCTGAAGGACCTAATATCGCAATGACATCTCCTTTATTGACCGTAAGATCTATTCCATTCAAAACATTTAAATTCCCAAATGATTTATGAATATCTTTAATTTCTAATAAAGCCATACTCTATCTCCCTGCCTGATAATAATTCAGCTTCTTTTCACCCCAAGCTTGCAGCCAAGTTAAAACTGTACAGAAAATCAAATAAACTAAAGCCACTTCTATGTATAACTGCATAAACTGATAAGTTCTTCCTGCAATCCTTTCGGTCTGCATAAACATTTCTGTAACTGTAATATTCGCAGCTAAAGACGTATCTTTTACAAGTGAAATCAAGTTATTAAACAATGATGGAAATGCACTTCGAAAAGCTTGCGGTAAAATAATATGCATCATAATCTGCATATAGCTCATTCCTACACATAGTCCGGCTTCCATTTGTCCTTGTGGTACACTTTCAATCGATCCGCGAATGGTTTCTGCACAATAAGCGCCTGTATTTAATGAAAATACAATAATCGCTGCCGTAATAGCCGATATTCTCACGCCAATCGATTGCATTCCAAAATACATAATAAATAATTGTACAAGCATAGGTGTTCCTCTAAATATCCAAATATAGAATTGAACAACATACTTCATAACCGGAACTTTCGCATATTGTATCAAGGCACAAAAAATGGCCAATATCATAGCTAGAACAAAAGAAATGACTGCCAAAGGTAATGTCATTACAATTCCCGAAATAAATATCTTTGGGAATGATTCTAAAAACAATTCCATTCTTTCCCTCCCTAAAATCTTTATACTATTCTACACCCTAAAGTGAACTTTAGGTCAACTAAATCAATCCAAACGATTTTAATATCGTTAACCAGAATGTAATACTGAAAGCACTAAGCAATGTTGTCAGCATCACAACACTTGATGTTAAAACACCTTTATGTCCCATACTTTTAGCCATCACAAAACCAGATACGGTTGTACTTGAACCACACATAATCAAAATCGCAACTAAGGCTTGATTTCTGAATCCTAATAAAGCTGCAATTGGTAAGAAGATCGTACAAAAACCAATTAATTTCATAAATGTACAAAATAAAGATGGTTTCAATTCTCCTTTCGCCTGATCAAAATCAAAAATAGCTCCCATCGCCATTAAACCTAGTGGTGTTGCCGTACTTGCAATCATAGAAATTGTTTTATTGATGACTTGTGGCAGTTTAAACGGTAATATACTAACAAGTACACCTATCACAATACCTAGAATTAGTGGATTCTTTAAAATTCCAATGAATGTTTTCTTATAATCAACCTTCGATTGTTCAGCCTTAAAGAAAGATAGAATCACAACAGATACTGCGTTATAAACAAATACAACACTCATCAACATCAATGGGGCAACACCTACATCTGGATAAATATTTGATGTTAATGCAAGTCCTAATAAGGCAGCACTGCTTCTGTAACAAGCTTGAATAAATTCACCTTGAATCGCTTTATCTTTTAATCGCAATGAAAATAATATAGATAATAGAATACTAATTAGAGTAGATACAACACAAAATACGACAAACTTTGTATCCCAAAGATCTTTAAAATTAGATTTAGACACATCGACAAACAACAATAGTGGCAATGATACTTTAAAGACAAATGAATTTAATTTCGATGCCAGTATGTCATCCAACACATTGATTTTATTTAAGAAATAACCGACAACCATCAATAGAAAGATGGGAATCGTTGCATTTAGGCTAAATAATAAATTTTCCACAAAAATCCCTCCAAAACTTTCTTAAAATTTTAGCACAAATATTGGACAATATGCACTAAAACACTTATATGTGACATTATTATCAATCTGTAACTTGTATGTAAGCGGTTTAGTTCGTAAAATAAAATTAACAAGTATATAAGGAGGAAATAATACTTATGGCAAATCGTTTTATTTTAAATGAAACAAGTTATCATGGTGCTGGAGCCATCAAAGAAGTGGTTACAGAAGTTAAAGCACGTAGATTAAAGAAAGGTTTAGTTGTTACAGACAAAGACTTGATCAAATTTGGTGTAGCTACTAAAGTCACAGACTTATTAGATGAAGCTGGTCTTCCTTACGAAATCTATGATGAGGTTAAGGCAAACCCAACTGTTGAACAAGTTAAAAATGGTGTACAAGCAGCTAAAGATGCTGGTGCAGACTATTTAATCGCTATTGGTGGTGGAAGCCCACAAGATACTTGTAAAGGTATTGGAATCATCTTGGCAAACCCAGAATTTGAAGATGTTGTTAGCTTGGAAGGTGTTGCTCCAACTAAAAACAAATCTGTCCCAGTTATCGCTATTGCGACTACAGCAGGTACTGCAGCAGAAACTACAATCAATTATGTAATTACAGATACTGAAAAGAAAAGAAAATTCGTTTGTGTAGATGCTCACGATATTCCAGTTGTTGCGATTATCGATCCAGAAATGATGTCAAGTATGCCAAAGGGCTTAACAGCAAGTACTGGTCTTGACGCATTAACTCACGCTATTGAAGGATATACAACTTTAGCTGCTTGGGAACTTGCTGATACATTAAACTTAAAAGCTATCGAAATCATTTCAAGAAGCTTACGTGCTGCATGTGCTAACGATCCAAAAGGACGTGAAGACATGGCTTTAGGACAATATATGACAGGTATGGCATTCTCTAACGTTGGTTTAGGTGTTGACCACGGTATGGCTCACCCATTAAGCGCATTCTACGGAATCCCTCACGGTGTTGCTTGTGCTACATTACTTCCATACGTTATGGAATTCAACAAAGATTACACTGGTGAAAAATTTAGAGAAATCGCTCGTGTAATGGGAGTTGAAGGTGTTGATGAAATGTCTCAAGAAGAATATCGTCAAGCAGCTATTGATGCCGTTATTCAATTAAGTAAAGATTGTGGAATTGCTCAAAGCTTAAAAGAAATCGGTGTTAAAGAAGAAGACTTACCTACATTAACAGATTCAGCTATGGCTGACGTATGTACAGGTGGTAACCCACGTCCATGTACTAAAGAATTGATCTTCGACTTATATAAATACGCATTTAACGGAAGAGACTAATACATCCATTTAGAAGGCAATCTAGTTGCCTTCTTTTTTCTGTGCAAAAAAAGATGAGATCACTCTCATCTCATTAACGATTTACATGAACATATCCAATAAATGGTTGGTTACATTCAACACTATAAATTGTTGTCTGACATCCAAACCATCCACCATGAACAGCCTGCCCATTACCAATATATAATGCTACATGTCCTTGATAGACACAAATATCTCCTGGAACTGGATTGTTTGTCAAAGTTCCTAAACTTAAATAAGCTGCTGGTGCACCATGGAAATTGATTCCTACAGCAGCAAGTGAATTTGTCACTAACATTGTACAATCTTGATAAACACCAATCTGAGCTAATGCAGCATCGGCAATTCTTTGATAGAAATCTTTTTCTACATTAACTGTTATATTTTTTTCACTTACATTTCCCGCTTTATCTTTCGCTTTAATGGATGTTGTAAAAGTTCCTGTATTTGCTGTATCTACATTTTTAGTCACAGTCATAGTTCCTTCTTCATTTAATGAAACATAGCGATTGATATCAAATGCTTCATTTTGTTCCACTGTGATTGTATCCTCACAAGTAATTACAGGAGCTGTTGTATCTTCTACCTTGATACTTACTTCAGCACTGTGCTTTTCATTTGTATTTTTGTTTTTTCCTTCAATAGAAACAGTTTGTTTACCAACTGTTTCTATATCTAAATCTTTTACTTTTACCTTGTAGTTTTTTGATTCATATACAGATACATTTTTTGATTTCTTTTTAAATTTTACATTCGCATATTTTTTATGTAATTCTTTTGTAAATACAGACTGCATTGAATCTGCATCTTGATATTCAATTTTATAAGCTGCTGTGTTTTCTTTTGCCGCAACACTTGTAACGCCTCCAAATGTAGATGTAGCAATCATCACACTCGCAAATACTTGCATTAATTTTTTCATTGTTATGGGCCTCCTCATTGCTCACACAATTAAAGAAGCTACACTAATTTCTTGTAAGTGTCAAAAGAATACCCGTATTTCCCACAATTTAACATATTAATTTGTTTAAATTTGCCATTATTAACGAGCTCGTCCCATTAATTTGCACTTTTTAGTAAAAAAAAGAACTACAAGATTTGTAGTTCTAAACGATTAATATTCCAATTTTTTAACCTTTTCCCAAGTAAATTGAGGATCACCAAAGTGTCCATAGCATGATGTTTTGTGGTAAACTGGCTTTCTTAAATCCAATTCGGAAATGATGTTTCCTACTTCAAAATTGAAGTTTTTCTTAACGATTTCTAATAGTTTTTCATCATCAAATTTACCAGTTCCAAAAGTGTCTACACATAAAGATACAGGTTGTGCTTTACCAATTGCGTACGCAACTTCAACTTCACAACGACGAGCTAAGCCATTGGCAACAATGTTTTTAGCTACATAACGAGAGTAGTAAGCAGCACTACGGTCTACTTTCGTAGGGTCTTTACTAGAGAAGCATCCTCCTCCAATACGTCCACGTCCACCATATGTATCACATACGATTTTACGTCCTGTCGTTCCTGAATCTCCCCATGATCCACCAACAACGAAGCTTCCAGATGGGTTAATGAAATATTTTGTGTTTTCATCTAAATATTTTTCATCAATGCAAGGTTTAATCACTTCATTCATGATTAATTCTTTAATTTCTTTTTGCGTAATATCTTTTGAATGTTGAGTTGAAACAACGATTGTATCAATACGTTTGATTTCATCATTTTCATATTCAACAGACACCTGTGTTTTTCCATCTGGTTTTAATAAATCTGGGTGTTGTCTTCTAACTTTTGACAATTGACGAGCTAAAAGGTGTGCATAATAGATAGTTAATGGCATGTATTCATCATTTTCATCACATGCATAACCAAACATAATACCTTGGTCACCAGCACATACTTCATC
>NZ_JAHQVB010000098.1 GCF_019052655.1 Holdemanella porci | reverse complement strand
ATTTTTAGAATATGAGTGTAATTTTGTCTTGACAAAGGTCACTTCATAACAGGTGAATAAAAAGGTAAGAGATATGAATGCAAAAAGGAAAAAGGGGCTTTTGCGTTTTGATGGTAAATCAGCAGATGATGAAATTTTAAAACAGAATCCTAGATTTGAAGTCGATTTTTTAATTGCACCTCCAAGAATGAAATACTATTTGGATATCAGTACACAAATTTATAATATCTATTTGAAATATGTTTCAAGCCAAGATATTCATGTATATTCCATTGATGAAGTGTTTATTGATGCGACGCCATATTTAAATACGTATCATTTAACACCCAAAGAGTTCGCAATGAAAATGATTTTAGATATTTATGAGACAACAGGCATCACGGCTACGGCAGGTATTGGTACGAATTTATATCTTGCCAAGGTGGCGATGGATATTGTGGCCAAACATAAAAATCCAGATGAGAATGGGGTTCGTGTTGCGGCTTTAAATGAATATAGGTATCGTAAATTGTTGTGGAATCATAAGCCATTGACTGATTTTTGGCGTGTTGGAAAAGGGTATGAGAAAAGATTGCATAAACTAGGTATTGATACAATGGGAAAGCTTTGTGCCTTTAGCTTGGAACATGAGGATGTTTTGTTTAAGACATTTGGTGTAAATGCCGAACTATTGATTGATCATGCGTGGGGATATGAACCTTGTACGATTGAAGATATCAAGGCATATAAGCCAGAAAAGAATAGTATAGGTTCGGGACAAGTCTTATCTTGTGGGTATGAAAAAGAAAAGGCTAAGATTTTAGTAAAGGAAATGGTGGAATCTTTAGCTTTAAGTTTGGTGGATAAGCATTTGGTGACAAATAAAGTGGTTCTTACTATTGGTTATGAAGTAAATGAGGATTATACGGGCGAAACGATGGTTGATTTTTATGGGAGAGTCTTTCCGAAAAGCTTAAATAAAATTGTTCATTTGCCTCAAAAGACAAATGCGAATTCAATTCTAATTCAAAATATATTGGATGTATTTGATCGGTATGTGGATTCTAGTTTATTGGTGCGAAGAATCAATGTGGCGGCTGTTGAAGTGATAGATGAAAAGAATCGTGGCTTTGAACAGATTGATTTATTTTCAAATGTGGATGAAGAAGAATTAAAGAAGGAAAACGATCTTCAAAAGGTGACTTTAAAAATAAAGAATAAGTATGGCAAAAATTCAATCTTAAAGGGAACGGATTTTGAAAAGGGATCTAAGGCAAAAGAAAGAAATGCGCAGATTGGAGGGCATAAGGCATAATGGATGAAAGATGGTATACAATGAATCGCCCTAAAAGTAAATATCCAAAGATGTCTATGTCAGATCGTGCCGCTCAATTTGCACCTTTTGCAGCTTTAACAGGTCATAAAGAGGCGATATTAGAGCAACAAAGAATAACTCAGACAAAACGCATTTTATCGAATGAAGAAAAGCTTAGAATCAATGAGAAAATCATTGAATTGATAAATTTGAAATCGAAATGCAGAATCACTTATTTTGAGAAGGATAAGACAAAAAGTGGTGGTCAGTACATGGAGAGCGTTTTGTCTTTTAAGCGTATAGATGAATTAAATAAGACTCTATTTTTTAAAGAGAATATTCAGATACAAATAGAGGATATTGTAGATATTGAAATATTGGAACATTGACTTGTTCTTTTTTCTTTCCAAATAAAAAAACAGCCATTGGCTGTTTCATAGAGATTGCATTCCTAATTTAAAACAATTGTATTGTTGTCTTGTGAAGTTTATGCCTTTCAATCGTTTTAAATAGAATACTTGTTACTGGAAAGATGATATCTTTTATTATGGGATATCGAACATGAGTATCAGATAGAAATTTTCTGAATACATTTATAATTATAATTACAGTATAGAGCTTTGTCTTATGATAAATAGTCAAAAAATATAGATATATTATCATTTTTGTATTATATTTAATTTATGGAGAATAAATTACACATTATAAACGGATATTCGGATGAATTATTTCCCATAAATATCTGTGTTGTTAGAAAATATAGTGATTTACCGATTGGCAGTGGCTTTAAGTCTTTGCATTGGCATGAAGACTTGCAGTTTGTGCTATGTACTAAGGGCTATGTGAGTTATCAGGTGAATGGAATAGAGTATGAGCTCAAAGAAAAAGAAGCATTGTTTATTAATAAGGGTGCTTTGCATATGTCGAGCGATATGAGTGAGGATGGAGAATATGTGACACTTACTTTTCCTGAAGAATTACTTTTTTTCTTTAAAGAGAGTCGAATGAAATATAAGTATGTATGGCCTTATACGCGTATGGATTTTTTAAGATGTTATGGAATCAAGGAAAAGAATCAGATTATTAAATGTTTGTATGATATTTATAATATTTATTTAAATGGTTCGGATATGTTTGAATATGATGTTTCTATTTTGATCACAATGATTTGGAGACAATTGGTGAAGAGTTTATCTGAAATCGATTTTATTCCAAACAAAAAAGATGTCGAAAGACAAGAACGAGTACAAGTGATGCTTGTATATATTCATACGCATTACGCCGATGAGTTATCTTTAAAAGATATTGCGGACGCAGGGATGATGAGTATTGCGCAGTGTAATCGTTGTTTCAATAAGATGTTAAATATAACACCATATGAGTATTTAATTCAGTATCGGTTGCAGAAGGCAACAAATCTTTTAAAAGATGCCACGCTGAATGTAACGGAAATATCAGAGATTGTAGGTTTTAATAATGTGACACATTTTATTCAGGCGTTTAAAAAGGTGTATGGCATATCGCCAAAGAAGTATCGAATAATGGAGGGGCAAGATGAAAAGGGCAGTTGAAGAAATCTTAAAATTTAATGAGGAAAGAGATTGGGATCAATTTCATAACCCGGAAAATTTAGCTAAATCGATTAGTATTGAGGCAGGAGAGTTGTTGGAATGTTTTCAATGGAACAATGAATATGATAAGCAACATGTTTGTGAAGAACTTGCCGATGTGATGAATTATTGTATTTTGATGGCCAATAAATTGGGCGTGGATATGGAAGAGATTTTGTTGATGAAATTAGAACAAAATAAGAAGAAATATCCGGTAGAAAAGTGTAAAGCATCTTCTAAAAAGTACACAGAACTGATAAAATAAGGGTATGTTAGATGTCGAGCGATTACAATTCTTAGATTTATATAGTTTTGAACTACGATTGGATTATTTTGAGAAGATTCTAGAATTTACAAGTTCTTCTTATTCTTTCTATTGGTTAGAGGCAGTGTTAAATTTAATGATTTATAAGGATACAATTGAATTTGATGAAATCTTGGATGAAATGATTTCTTTAGCCTATGAGGATGTGGTAGAAAAAGGATATCATTTGGGTCCGTTGATTCATCAAAAGCGTACAAACGCATTGGAAAATGCGATTTTAAGTATCCAAAAGTATTTGCCTGAAAATTGTTCGAAACAAGAAATTATTATTTGTGTGAAACAACATGATGAAGATTTAAAGGAATATAAGAAACTATTGATCATGCAGACACCATATCGTTTGCTATCGAGCTTTTTGGTGGATGTAGGTGGTAATGATCCAATTTGGAATCGTCCTAAAGATATTATAGAAACAATCAAAGATTATAATGAAAAATATAGACTTCCATATATTATTGAAAATGATAGAGGTCTTAAAAGAAGAGTTATTGTTCAACCAGAATGGAGAGATTTCTTAATGACTAATTATCGTGTCATTATGGAATGGGTTCATGATGAAAAAATCAAGTATCTAGAAAAGCGTAAGATTGAAGAGAGTGCATCTTAGGATGTGCTTTTTCTTTTTGTTAAAATAAAAAATCCTATTGCTAGACTTAATTTTGTTTGTGTTTTAAATACATGGCGTAAATAAATTTGGTGATTACAATCGCTATAAAAATTTTTCTAAATTTTATATCTAATTTTTGATTATCCGTATAAATACTATATTTCTAAGCATTTTGAAGTATAGAAAAACACTCATTTTACCACGAATATACCACGATTGAATGAGCCTTGATATGACACTAAAATAAACATGGGAGATAACACAAAGCATCTGTGTATCTCCCATGTTTCATTCACGCAATATGATTATTCGCTCTTATTTCAAATTTTAAGATTGTTTTCATCATTTATAGCACCAACCTTTAATGCTTTTTTAATATCTCGTTTTTTTATTCTTAGCATTAAATCACTCCTAAATATCTCTGTTTATTATCTGTTGGCAAAGAAAGCACCAAGAAATAACAAAAAGTATTATCGCTGTAAAAATGCTGATAGTAAGTGCCAAAACATGATTTTCAATTAACTTAATCATGCCAAAGAAAAATACACCCGATATTCCATATGCTAAAATTCCAATAGCTCCGCTTAATTCTTCTTTGATGAAATAGTAACAAGGAATAAGAATAGCCCCTGACATAAATATCATAGTAGTTGTCATACAAGTAAATAATAAAAGCAAATGTGTATCTATTTCATTACGGATTGAAGTAATAATAATACTTAAAGCTAGACCAACAACAATCCCCAACAAACATAATAGAGCATACATAATATATTTACTGCTAACATGTGATTTTTTTGATGTTGGAAATGTTATTGATGATTTCAACCAACCACATTTTCTGTCTGAATAAATTGTAGTTGTTACAAATTGCCCTAATATAATAGAAGCTATCAGCATTAAAACATAGGGTGGAGCATAAAAAGAAACTCCGAACCCAAAGACAACAAAGCCAATGAGTAATATTATCATCGAAGATTTAATAGCAAAATAGTCTTTTAATAATAAACCTTTCATAATCAACATTCCCCTTTCACATAAAGTAACATGATATCGTCTATTGAAGCAGGTACAACTAAAGTATGTGGATATTCCTTTTTTACTTTTTGTCTATTTGCAACAAGCACTTGCCATTCATAATCTTGTTTCTTATAACGGATAATATCATTTTTATTCAATTCATCAAATTGTTTAGCATTGCATTTGATGATACCGTATTGCTCAGTCAATTCATCTTTAGGTCTTGAAAATAATACTTTCCCCTCATGTATAAACACTATATAATCAGCAATTTTTTCTAAATCACTAGTAATGTGAGATGAAACCAAAATTGAATGTTCTTCATCTTGAATAAAATCTAAGGCTCTGTCACAACAAATGGTTGATTTTTGACGAGAAATAGCGTATAATAAT
>NZ_JAHQVB010000097.1 GCF_019052655.1 Holdemanella porci | reverse complement strand
GCTATTACGATAGTCCTTTTTGTCGTTCCTCATAATCAACAAATTGTGACAATTCTACAGTTTTTTCACATACCGCATTCCCCTGTTCCGAAGCCAAAATCTTAATATATAAAAAATAGAGCCTTTAATATATTCGAATGAATATTTAATGACTCTATTAATTTTCTTTACGCTTTTATAGGTATATAAGCCACAACACGTGTATCTCTCCATCGTTTTCGATTAGCATTTTGTCCATTAGATAATCTAAATGTACTTGCTTGTTCAGAATAGATGGGATTTTTATCGATAAAAAACTCCTACTTATCACGTACAGCAGCCTGTGCAGCAGCCAGTCTTGCGATTGGTACACGATATGGTGAACAAGATACATAATTCAATCCAACTCTATGACAGAATTCAATACTTGCAGGATCCCCACCATGTTCTCCACAGATTCCTAATTTAATATTTGGACGAGTACTTCTTCCAAGTTCAGTTGCCATCTTTACAAGTTTTCCAACACCTCTTTGATCTAAGTGTGCAAATGGATCTGATTCAAAGATTTTTTTATCATAGTAATCTTGTAAGAATCCTCCTGCATCATCTCTAGAGAATCCAAATGTCATCTGTGTTAAGTCATTTGTACCAAATGAGAAGAATTCAGCTTCTTTTGCGATTTCATCTGCTAATAATGCAGCACGAGGAATTTCAATCATTGTACCAACATGATATTTCATATCGAATTCAGATTCTTGAATCAATTTGTCAGCTACATCACATACAACCTTTTTAACATAGCGAAGTTCTGCAACATCACCAACCAATGGAATCATGATTTCAGGTTCAATCTTCCAGTCTGGATGTCTTTCATTGACAGCTAATGCAGCCTGAATCACTGCAGTTGTCTGCATTTCAGCAATTTCTGGATACGAAATAGCCAAACGACATCCACGATGACCCATCATAGGATTGAATTCGTGTAAGCTAGAAATGACAGATTTCAATTCATCCAATCCAATGTGCATATCCTTAGCTAATTGTGTAATATCATAAGAGTTTGTAGGTAAGAATTCATGTAAAGGTGGATCCAAGTAACGAATTGTCACTGGTAGACCTTCCATAGCTTCATAGATTCCTTCAAAGTCACTTCTTTGCATAGGCAAGATTTTTTCTAATGCGACACGTCTTTGAGCTGCCGTTTTAGAAACAATCATTTCACGAACCGCTTTAATACGATCCCCTTCAAAGAACATGTGTTCCGTACGAACTAAACCAATACCTTGTGCACCAAATTCATGAGCTTGTTTTGCATCATGTGGTGTATCGGCATTTGTACGAACTTTTAATGTACGTCTTTCATCCGCCCAGTTCATAAAACGTTCAAAATCACCTGAAATACTTGCAGGAACGGTTTTAATAGCACTACCATAGATATTTCCTGTTGAACCATCTAAACTGATCCAATCTCCACGGTGATATTTCACACCATCAATTTCAAAATATCCTTCATCATCATGCATCTTGATATCGCCACAACCACTTACGCAGCATGCACCCATACCACGAGCAACAACAGCAGCATGACTTGTCATACCTCCACGTACCGTTAAGATACCTTGAGATACGTGCATACCTTCAATGTCTTCTGGACTTGTTTCTAAACGAACTAAGATGACTTTGTGGTTACGACTTGCCTCTTGAATCGCTTCTTCTGCACTAAATACGATTTGACCACAAGCAGCACCTGGACTTGCTGGAAGTGCTGAAGCAATTGGTTCAGCTTTCTTTAATTCATCCGCATCAAACATTGGGTGAAGTAATGAATCTAATTGTTGAGGTTCAACCATCATTAAAGCTTCATCAATAGTAATCATACCTTCATCCACCATGTCGCACGCAATCTTTAATGCAGCCTGAGCTGTACGTTTACCGTTACGTGTCTGCAACATGAATAATTTACCTTTTTCAATTGTGAATTCCATATCCTGCATATTACGATAGTGCGTTTCCAATTTTTTAGTGATAGCTACAAAATCATCATATGCTCCAGGAGCTACTTTTTTTAATTGATCAATCTTTTGAGGTGTACGAATACCCGCAACAACATCTTCACCTTGGGCATTCATTAAGAATTCACCATACAATTTATTTTCACCAGTACTTGGATTTCGCGTAAAGGCAACACCTGTACCACAATCATTACCCATATTGCCAAATACCATCATCTGCACGTTAACTGCAGTTCCCCAGCTTGATGGAATATCATTCATCTTACGATAATAGATAGCACGAGGATTGTTCCAAGAACGGAATACAGCCTCAATAGCACCCATCAATTGTTCTTTAGGATCTTCAGGGAATTCAGATTTTAATTCATTTTTGTAGAACGCTTTAAATAATTCTACTAATTTCTTCATATCTTCAGCATTTAAATCTAAGTCATCACTAATGCCTCTTTCAGCCTTTACTTCATCGATGATCTCTTCAAAACGCTTTTTACTCAACCCCATAACAACGTCTGAATACATTTGAATAAAACGACGATATGAATCATATGCGAAACGCTCATTATTTGTTAAATTTGCAACTGTTTCTGCAACTGTTTTATTCATACCTAAATTTAAAATAGTATCCATCATACCAGGCATACTTGCACGTGCCCCTGAACGAACAGATACTAATAAAGGATTGGCTTCATCCCCCAATCTCTTTCCAGACTTCTTTTCCAATAAATCTAGATATTCCATAATTTGAGCTTTAATACCATCATTAATTGTTTCATTATCTTCATAATATTGGTTACAAGCTTCTGTAGTGATAGTGAATCCATAAGGCACAGGCATTCCTAGTTTAGACATTCCAGCTAAGTTGGCACCCTTTCCACCTAACAATTCACGCATCGTTTCATCGCCTTCATTAAATTCATAGACATATTTTTTATCCATAATAATTTACCTCCTATTTGTAACCGTTTACATGTGTAAACTATTATAACATACAAATTTACATAATGATAGTTTATTTTAAAATTTCACAAACAAAAACCTATCAGTTTTCACCAATAGGTTTATCCACGTTTAACAACCGCACTTTTTTGTCTAAATGCTATACCAATTTTTACAATATCTTCAACACCAAAATCGTTTAATTCTGTATCATATTTCATATCTTCAATTTGTTTAAGTGCACTATTAGCCAGTGAATCTAAATCAACATTTATATCTTTCGTATGTTTAAACTCAAAGATAAATCCAGGTATTCCCTTCACCATCGGCAATAATTCAATATCAAACCGACCTAGTCCCGATTCTCTATTTGATCTTACCTTAAATTAACTTCCTAGTACAGCACATAATCCAAGCATCATTCCATGATAGAATGCTTCACTAGCCCCATCCATCGTTGATATACTTTTTAACATAAAATCCTCCAACAAAGACTGCAGTTTACTTGTATCTTTAGAAAAGATAGCCTGATGAATTGAAATTGAAACATTATTTTGATTTGTACGATTCAATACTTCTTTTTCATATACATATAAAATTTCTTTATTAGGAATAGCCACATCGCACATATAATTTCCATCATTTTGCGGATATATTTCGGCCACCTTTAGATACCCCGCAACCAACAAGAAACTATATATACTATTAGGATTACTTTGAACTTCAGGATATATTACACTTGTATCTACATACGTTGTAACAGTATTTCCACAAAACAATTTATACAAATTTTCATTAATTACAGGTGTTGCGGTTCCAATGATTTCACCAATAATATCATTACTACCTGTTGATTGCCAAAAAGCTTTTGGAAAACATTGATCCGAAATATAATTGATTACAGACCAAGGATTAAATATTTTCGAATTTCCAAAACGATATCCATCATACCATTCGCAAATTTCTTGATATTTATCTTCATAATCATAATATGCAAGCATGTCTCTGACTTCTTCATTTGTGAAGCCAAAATAAGAACTATAATTATTATCTAATATGGAGTTCGTTTTTAAATTGTTCATCCCACTAAAAATACTTTCTTTTGCGACTCTTAGAATACCTGTTAAAAATCCAAAAGCCAAATGTGGATTATCTTTTAGACCACCCGAAAAAAAATTGCGCATAAAATCAACAATTTCATTATAAAAATCACAAAGATGATCCTGTTGAATGGGCGTATCATATTCATCAATAATAATGACACACTCTTTATCATAATGTTTGTGAAGTAATAAAGATAAAAGTTGAAGCCCCATTTGACAATCAACCTCATTTATATTTTCACTCGCAAAACGATGATACTGCTCTTTTTCGTATGAGCTTAGTACAGAACTACTCTCCAATTCATTATGACGCATAAACTCTAGAGAAATCAATTTACTAATTTTTTGAAAAGTCTCTTGCCAACTCGAACATTTAACATCTTTAAAAGACAAGAATATCACAGGATATTGACCTTGATGTTTTGTATAGTAATCCCCACACTGCCATATATACTTATCCTTAAAATAAATAGATGTATCTTCCGGTGTTTTTTCAAAAAACACACGCAACATATCCATATTTAATGTTTTCCCAAAACGCCTAGGACGCGTGAAAAGAGATACCATCGGTATCGCATTCAAAAAATCACGAATCAATAAAGTCTTATCTACATAGTAATAATTCGTTGTTGCCGACTTAAAATCAGAAACACCTATTGGTAAAGGCTTTTTCGGACTTAAAATCGCATTATCAGGAATCAGCCAATTGCGCCCATCCTTTATTGCACCAACTATTTCTTTTTGTTTACACATCTGTTGAATTCTACGAGTCGATACCCCTATCTTTTTAGCAGCAGATTCACAAGATATATAATTCATAAAACTCCTCCTAAACATACTTTTACTCTAAGTATATCCGTTTAAGCGAAATACATAAACTTCATTTCGTTTGCATTTCGTTTATAAGCAAAAAAAAAGAACTAGAATACACTAGTTCATACTTGCACGCTCTCTACACTTACCACAAACAGAATAGTTTGGACAAGCATCTGTACATGCATTGTCTACGACTGTCCTTAATTGTGCTGGCATCATTGTTGTGATTTCATCATCATCATATCCAACCACAAGGCTCTTTTCCGATAAAAGAATCGGTCTTTTTAGAATCGATGGATTTTCCTGAATCAAAGTAACCAATTCCTTCATCGAATAATCATCGATATCTTTTTGAAGTGCCTGGAATGCCTTCGAACGAACCGAAATGATATCTTCCGTTCCATTTTCACATCGCGACAATAAATATTTAATTTCACTTTCCTTCAATAATGAAGTAAATATATTCTTTTCAACAAATTCAATTTGGTTGTCTTTTAACCACTGTTTTGCCTTACGACAACTAGCACAACCTGGAGAAGTATATAAAATTACCATAATAATAGCCTCCTACAACTAATTATATCATAATACTAGGTTTGAATTAAATATTTGTATCTTAATTTTAAATAT
>NZ_JAHQVB010000096.1 GCF_019052655.1 Holdemanella porci | reverse complement strand
TTATTATACGCTATTTCTCGTCAAAAATCAACCATTTGTTGTGACAGAGCCTTAATCTTCTTTTTCATTGGTAATTTAAATCGAGTTAGATATTTTAAATAAGTTTTTTGATCCCAATTCGAATAAACACGACTTAAAATTTTTCCTATAAAATTAGGAGTAAACTCCTCATTATAGTGTGTTTGATCAAATATAACAGCAATGTCTTTTTTTATATTAATTTCATCAGTTTTAAAGTCTAAACCAAATATTTTTAAATCATCATATGAAGATTTAATAATTCCAAGTATCGAACTAATCAATGTAGATTTTCCCGCACCATTTTCACCAATTAGCCCTACAATGCTTCCTTTGGGGATATCCAAAGTAATACCGTTTAAAGAGAAGTCTCCATACTTTTTATTTAAATTTTTAATTTCAATTACATTTTCCATAATCAATTCTCCTCGTATATTAAATGAAGTAGTTTTTCTAATTCATTTTCTGTTATCCCACTTTGTTTAGCTATCAGACAAACATCTTGCAATTGTTTTTCGACTCTTCGAAGATTTTCTTCACGAATAAAATCCTTGTTTTGTTCTGAAACAAAAGCACCTTTCGCAGGAATCACATGAATGAATCCATCTTTTGATAATTCATCATAAGCTCTTTGTGTTGTAATAATACTAACGTGTAAATCCTTAGCCAACTTTCGCATAGAAGGCAGTGAATCATTAACCTTAAGTTCTCCATTCATAATCATTTCCTTGATTTGAACAACAATTTGTTCATAAATCGGTCTTGAACTAGAACTACTTAATATAATTTCCATAGTTTCACCTCGTAATTTTATATACTGTATATATTTTACATATACAGTATATACCCGCTTATCAATACTGTCAATATATATTATATACAGTTAAGAATAAAAAAAGATTCAGGGTAATATAAACTGAATCTTCTTTACATTAAATAGATTTTAAAACATATTTATGTATCAAGTAATTAATCAATACACATACCGTACAGCCAATCCCTCTAGCAATCCATACATTCATCGAAGTTTGCTCAAAAAAGTGCATAAAAATATTACCGATTGCAATAGAGAAAAATAAAACTATAACCCATTTTAAATCTGTTAATAAGCTTTGCTTATTCATATGTACCTCCATTTACATTAATTGGATGAAATGAAAACAAAGATAAGAAGAACAACCACAAATACTAAGATATAAATAGAAATCTTCAACAAACGATTCGCCTTCATAATTTCTTCTTCAACGTTCGTTACCTTTTCAACAAGAAAAGACTCTTGTGAATGACCTACAAGTGAATCCAGGCTTACATGCAGTGCATTAGCTAAAGCAATCAATTGATAAGCATCCGGTGTTGTTAAATTACATTCCCAGTTAGAAATCGTTTGTCGTGTTACACCAATCTCATCCCCTAGTTTTTCTTGTGATAATCTTAAACTTTTTCTAAATGTTAAGATATTCTTCCCTAAATCCATTTTCTCACTTCTTTCATCATCATTCATTATATTAATCTAGCCCTCAAAATTCTACCAAAGGCCTTTGGAATATTGTCAAAGTCTTTTAACAATTTTAATTCAAGCTCATTTCACCAAAAAAATCGTCATCTTTTACAAGTTTGGGTGTGGTCGTTAGTCTATTTAACAAAAAATTAGCAGAAAATAAAAAGTCCTGTTCATTAATTCCATATAACGTAAACAAAGCGTTTATCTTATAGCTGATATAAATAATTTCGGATTTCATCATCTAAAAAGATACGGTAATGCTTCAAAAAGCGTAACTATACCACCAGATAAAAAAAGAATTCCCAAAAACACTATAACAATAAAACTTAATTTAATCTTTTTTTGAAAAATAAATACAGCTGGATGTTTCGGATCTACATAAATTGGATAAGTTTCTCCTTCTCTCATCTTTTTTATTAACTGTTTATAAGAAATATTTTGAGCTGTTTGTTCTTTATATATGCGACCTTGATATGTGTACTCAAATACTGGAGCTTGCGTAGACACAGCATTACCTCCATAGTAAGTATTATATCCACAGTAGACACCATTTATTTTTTCTTTACATCTTACAAGTGCATACACATCATTTATAAGCATAAAAATAAAAATTAAACCAAAGACAATACAAGCTAAGGGAAATAGTAATAATTTACCGAATGAAACAAAGATAGTTAAGACAGAAATTATTCCAAATCCGACAAAAGAAAAGATCATAATAAAACTAATAAATGGTACATCTTTATATCTTTTATTTTTTACAATTACAAAAGTAATAAAACCAAATAAAATCATTAGTATGTGAACTAAGGTTGTCATAGTTTCAATTCCTCTCCTAAAACATAATTGATTATTTATAATTATCTTTTATAATAATCAAACTCTTCTAAATAATTTACATTCTCTTTAATCCATGAATTACCAACAACTGTTTTATTCATTTTCAAGGATACATTCATTTCATTTGTCACAATAATCATACTATTTTCAAGTAAGAGACCCTTTTTAACCTCAATTTTTTTAATATCCTTTCCACTTTAATAAAAAACAATCTAAAATATAAAAATTTCCATCAACAGGAAAATTGTAGATACCTTTCTCATTAAATCCAAATAAATATGAAGTTTCTTTTTCAGGGGCTATTAGCGTAACCGGAGCTACAGGTAAAACCCACTTTACTTTATAAGTGCTATGTCCTGGAAGAACATTATTTTTATAGTTAAAATTCCACTTTTTTAATTCTCTTTTAACATTTTCGAAATAAAGCATATATATAGTTAGCTTTCAAATTAAAATTTATCTGTAATAAAATATAATTATCTTTATCTTCTTGCCAAATATGTGAATAATCCTCTAACAAGTGCATTTTCATTCTCCTTTAAAAGTTTGGATTTATCTTAATAAACTGGAATTTTATTCTTTGTCGTTCAAAAGTTTATTTACTCTTTCAACTGGAAATCTGTCTTCAATGTCAATTATTTCAAATAAATTTAGGGGTAATTCTTTCTCTCCAATCAGAGTAAGATATTCATTAATAGCTCTGCGGTCAATCATAATTTTCCCATGACCGTCCCAATGACGATTGCTCTCTCTCTTTTTCAAACCAGAAATCCAATATTCATCGCCGTTTTCAATATCTACATAGTTAGAATAACCACCATTATATTTTTGAAAAGCATGGTCATTAAAGTAAATGGTTTTCTTGGTTTGTGAAGTTTTCACATATCCAATCCATGCTGGACCATCATCAGAATATCCTGTTTTTAGTTCAATATACATTAAATCTTTAATCATTTATATCACTCCTAAATTCTAATTTTTCTATGTCATTAAAATTAAGTAAACTTCAATTTTATTCATGAACACTATAGTATTCTAAGCCTAAAAGGCTCTTACGAATGCATACTCGACGACTGTCACCAATATTAGTTTTTAAATACTGACTTTTAGATACATTAAACTCTTTTTCTTCACCACGCCAAGAAGCAATTAGTTGATAATCTGTTAAGCTATTGCCTGTATCAACATCCTTATCTGTAATAACAATTGTTTCATGCTCTGATTTTCCAAATGTTAATAAGAAATTGACAGGAAATGTAATGGTAAATGAGAACACCAAAACTGCAAAAATAACTGATAATTTACGACCAAATCGTTGTGGTACTTTTGTGTATAAAGATTTAATGATAAAAGGAATTGAAAAGATAACTGTTAAAATTAATGTTATTTTTAAATAGTCGATAAAATCATAGTCAAAAATATTTGTTGTAGCTAGATTTAAAAGTAAAGCAATCGAAGCTCCAAGAAATGGCATTTGAAGCATGATATCTTCACCTTTTTTCGTCTTAGTTTCAATATAAATATACGGATAATACCATAGGTATACTGCATATGATCCAAGGATGACAAGAATGTACAATACCATCATCATCTTTCCACCAATGAAAAAACCAATGACATCAAGTGCTATAAAAACAAATCCTAGAATACGCAATATTTTCTTAGACTTGTTAAGATCAAATCCACATTTATTAGAAGAAATACTTTCTATCGTTTTAGTCTCTTCTACAATCGAATGATAATAATTACGTTCTATAGCATTAAATGTACGAACATATTTTGATACATCTTTTTTCTTTTCTAACAACTCTTCAAAATCCACAATATTTACTTCATGCTCTACTAAAACATCAAAAAGAATTTCTAAATTTCCAAAAGCATAATCTAATGTTACAAGTCGATTATAGTCTCGATCTATCAATGCCATTTGTGTTCTATTTGCTAGTGGTATCAATAATAAACATCTAATATCTGTATAACGCACCTCAACTGACTGCTTTAGTACATAATTAAAAGTAAGTGTGTTTTTATCTATGACTATCGTTTGCTTTTTACATGCTAGTAAAAGTGCACCACCTAAAAACACAAAAGGCAGAAAACAAAGTGCTGCAATATAATAACCTGATATAAGTGTTACTAAACATATTAGTCCAAATACCACAGTTGTTATCATCCCTAATATTTTTACAAACTTTGAACATCCTATTACCTGTTTTTCCATAATCATCCCAACTTTCTTAATATTTAATTCTATTTTAGTACACTGATTAATGCATAAATTGCACTTGCAACTAAAAGAGTACCAATTATTATTGTCATAACCATTTTTATTCTATTTTGGCTATCAGTTTTCACACTCTTGATAATCCATATAGGTCCAATCAAAAACACTAAAACTGCATAAATAACTAAAATTATATCCATTGCTATTACTCCTTAATTTAAATCAATTTATTCTATAATGTCCGACGATATCATTTCGATACTCCAATATATCTTCTTCATAATATATTTGGTATGGACTAGCATGATGAATAACAAAACTTACACCATCTTTATTCCGATAATCCGATACGATACCAATATGATTTTCAAATATGACAATATCTCCGCCTCGCCATTCTTCAATTCGGTGAATATCGGTTGTTAATGATTGTGCGTTATATTTGAAATAAATATTCAAATTTTGCGCCCTTCTAAAATCGATATTTTTGTCAATAATATCTATATCATAATCTTCTTTATGATTTTGGACATGTTGATTAACCAACTCCATTAAATCATAGCCAGCATCTTTTAGTCCAAAAGCTACTACATCACTACACACTCCAAAATGATCATTGGGATAACCTGTTCCGTAATATTTACTTTTATATTTAGGCTTGCTACTAACATACGCTTTTACATTATTCAAAATATCTGTTTGATCATCGATGCCATCATCATCTTCATCATGTAAACTCTTATAGGTTGTGATATTAAAATCGCTATTTGAATATTTTTGATGTGGGATGTAATTGAAAAAATATAACACATAAACCACAAACAACAGAACAATAGCTGATATAAAAATTAAACCTACTTTATACTTATTTTTCATTGATAATAACACCACCTTTAAATCAATGATTAGTTATATAATAATGTAAAAAACCCATCAAAAGTATTAGCGATAAAATAAACATTGTTCTCATCATCTGATGAACTTAGACTATAAGAATCATAATAATAAACTCCGTCATTTGACCCATCACAAACTAAAACAAAGAAACCATGTTGGATACTATCCCCAATAATAACAGTACTTTCAAATAAATCATCAATATAAGCATTCATCCAGTATTCTATATTTTGGTACTACGTCAAGAAAAAGGACTCATAAAATAGATAAATTTTAAATTCTAATG
>NZ_JAHQVB010000095.1 GCF_019052655.1 Holdemanella porci | reverse complement strand
TTGAAAGAGTGAATGGAATTAAGATTCCTTATGTCATCAAACCAAGACGTCCAGGAGATATTGCGACATGTTTCGCAGATCCTACAAGAGCTAAGGAACAGCTTGGCTGGGTGGCTGAAAAGAATCTAGATGATATGTGTAGAGATACATGGAATTTTGCGAAGAAACAATTATTATAGTGAGGTATTTATGGCTAAGATTATTTTAACGGGGGATCGTCCGACGGGTAAATTGCATATTGGACATTATGTGGGTTCCTTAAGAAATCGTGTTCTTTTACAGAATTCTGGAGAATATGATGAAATTTATATTATGATTGCGGATGCACAGGCATTGACAGATAATTTTGATAATCCGGATAAGGTGCGTGAAAACATTTTAGAGGTGGCTTTGGATTATTTGGCTTGTGGTATTGATCCGAGTAAGACAACAATTTTTATTCAGTCTGAAATCAGTCAATTGACAGAATTGACATTCTATTATATGAACTTAGTTTCTGTAAGTCGTCTTCAAAGAAATCCAACTGTGAAGGCTGAAATTAAGATGCGTGGATTTGATGCGAGTATTCCAGTTGGCTTCCAGTGTTATCCAATTTCACAGGCTGCAGATATTACGGCATTTAAGGCGACTACGGTTCCTGCTGGAGAAGATCAGATGCCTATGATTGAACAGACGCAGGAGATCGTTCATAAATTCAATTCAATCTATGGGGAGACTTTAGTAGAACCTAAAATCTTATTACCACAAAACTGTGCTTGTTTAAGACTTCCGGGTACAGATGGTAAGGCAAAGATGTCTAAGTCTTTGGGTAACTGTATTTATTTGTCGGATGATGAAGAGACAATCAAGAAGAAAGTTATGAGTATGTATACAGATCCTGATCATATTAAGGTGAGTGATCCTGGTAAGATTGAGGGAAACTGTGTATTTACATATTTGGATGCATTCTGTAAGCCAGAGCATTTCGAAAAGTATTTGCCTGAATATGAAAACTTGGATGCATTAAAAGCACACTATCAGCGTGGTGGTTTAGGAGATGTGAAGGTGAAGCGTTTCTTAAATAGTGTTATGCAAGAAGAGTTGGCTCCAATTCGTGAAAGAAGATTGGAATGGCAGGCAAAACTTCCTGAAGTTGTCAAGATTCTAGAAGAGGGTACGAAAAAGGCGTATGCGACAGCGGAAAAGACTTTGGATGAAGTGAAGTCAAGTATGAAAATCAATTATTTCAAAGATAATTCTTTGATCTAGGGGTATAGAAAATGGTAGTTGTAGATAAAGAAAATTTTATGGGTGGTACTGGTATTGCGCATTTTGAACATATCATGAGTGCACAAGAGATGCATGGTATGAATCGTGTGTATGCCAAGGTCACTTTAAAGAAGGGTTGTAGTGTTGGTTATCATGTGCATAATGGAGATGGCGAAGATTATTTCGTTCTTTCTGGAGTGGCAACATTGGATGATAATCATGAGCGAACTTTATATTTAAAGCCCGGGGAGCATTATTTTACACCGAGTGGTAAGGGTCATAGTATTTTGAATGAACAAGATGAGGATTTAGTCTTCATGGCTTTGATTATTTATGATTCTCAACAAAAAATGTAAACGGATTACTAATTTGTGCAAACATGATGAACAAAATTGATATATAATACTATTGGTTTTGTGAAAACGTTTTCGCACATAGAACTATTTCTCTCTATAATATTTCTGTGAGAAATAATCCGTCAATTTATTCTCTTAAATCGCGACTTAATAGAGGATGCATAAAGAGTAGGAATACGCGCCTACTCTTTTTTGTTGGTCAAACTTTGTGTATTATAGATATAGGAACGTCTGAAGTGGGTAAAAGATGCGTCTCACACGCCGTAGTGGCCTGGGTAAGCGTCATTTATTTTTGAAAGGTAGGGTATGTTGTATGGCAATCAAGAGTTTTACAGATACATATAAAATTAAAGGTTTTGATATAGATCGATTCTGTCGTATTATGTCGGATACAAAGAAAATCAAAATTCAAATAACAAATGATCATCATGATCTAAAAGATGTTGAAGAATATAGGAAATTGTTTGGATTTGTAAAAAAATGATTGTGTATTTACAGATAATTGGTTTGTGTTATTTAATTTTTAGTGCTGTGGAAAGCAAGAAAAACACCCGGTATTTTGATGATGGGATACCGAGTGCGTCTTTTTACTTTCCAAATAAATCGCTATGTGTTCCTGTTCGGGATAATGTTAACACGAGTAAAAGCCAATCCGGCTGAATGTGACATTCACGATGACCAATCCAGTTTCCGGTTAATGCGTGATCCTTATTCTTCTCTGGAAGTTCTTCGTTGCTAGCCAATTTACGAATAATGTTGTCAAGAAGATCGATATCAAGATGACGCTTCATCGCAAGCTTATAATCCTTTTTAAATTGATTTTTCCAAACGATGTCTAAATGTTTACTCATTCTTTTAATGCCTTCAATGCTTCCTCTACATCAGAGTAGCGCTTTACAGATGAATCACGTGCAATGCGTTCTGCTTCCAACATTGCTGCTATCGTTTCTTTATTTGGCTTCTCCATACGTACATCAAAAGGGAAACCACCAACACGAAGTAATTGACGAAGAAACACGTTAATTGCAGTAGTAAGATTGATACCTAATTCACCATACATTGCTTCGCATTGTTTCTTAATATCGCTGTCCATACGAACACTGAAATTAGTTGTGTTAGCCATAAATGTCAACTCCTTATCTGCTTATTGCACTTAAATTATATATCTAATGCATTGCATAGCCAACCTAATAGACGTGCATAAGATTTAAAAAAACAGAATATTTTGTATGGAGAGTCTATTGCTTGTATTTGAATTGAAAACAAAAAATTCTAATTATCTAAAATGTAATCGAGTCACTTGAGTTATAGTGTATAATTTGTATCTTTTGATTTGTGCTTAATACAAAAAATACAAATTCACTAAAAAGTACAAAGACAAATGGTTGTATAGGGATTATAATAAAGATGTATTAAGTGCTAATACATGAAACTTCCTTTCTATCTTAAAACTATGGGAAATGCGGCAGGACTTTGTGTCTTGTCGTTTTTCCTTTATAATGGGTGTGGAGGTTTTTTTGTGTATGAAATATCCTAAGTTTTTAAATGAGAAGTATAATACGATTGGTGTTTGTGCTATGTCGAGTGGTGTAGGGCATAAGCTAGATAGTTTTGATGCGTCTATAGAGTATATTCAATCCAATGGGTTTCATATTGTTGAAACAGCTAGTGTTCGTAATAATAGTGAACCAAGTATTGATGCCAAAACTCGTGTTGATGAATTGAATTCGTTGGTGAATGATTCTAGTGTTGGAGCTGTATGGTTGGCTGCGGGTGGTGATTTTCAGTTTGAGACGTTGCCATATATTGATTTTGATTGGATTGAAAAGAATCCTAAGTGGTATTTGGGTGCGAGTGATCCTACAAATTTATTATTTCCCATTACTTGTAAGTGTGATTTGGCTACGGTGTATGGTTTTAATGCGGGTAGTTTTGATGAATATGGTATCAATGAATATTCAAGTTTGTGTCTTGATTTTTTAAAGGGAAAGAATGGTGAACTACATTCAAGTTCTCTGCATCAGGATGTTGATTTTTATAATGATGGAGCTCCAATACTTAACACAAAGACAGAATATGTGGGTAATTGTAGTGTAGTGGGTAGATTACTTGGTGGTTGTTTTGAGAGTATAAATGATATGGCGGGCACGCCTTATGACTTTGTAGAAGTTTTTAATGAACGATATAAGTTGGATGGGATTATTTGGTTCTTTGATATTTTTTCAATGAACTCATGTGATGTGTATCGTGCTTTATTGAAGATGAAGTATATGGGGTATTTTAAATATACGAAGGCTATATTGGTGGGTCGTGTACTATTTAAGAATGTTTCGGATTTAATTGGGTATGACCAGGCTTTTAAAAAGGCATTACCTGATATAGATGTCGTATTTAAGGTGGATATTGGACATACATATCCGCATATGTATGTAGTAAATGGTGCCATGGCAAGTATTGAAATCAAAGATGGTCATGGTTCTATTTGTTACGAAATTAAAGATTAACTTAACGATTAGTGAATATCTTATATAATGTATGTTGATTGATCGTGTTAAAAATATCGGTAATCCGAAATTGGATAGGGTCGACTAAAAGTTGGCTTTAAAAGATGTAGGGTTGAAAACCCTATGAGTGTTTAAAGGATTAACTAGAGAGCAGAGCTATTTGAAATCTCTGCTTTTTTTATAATGGATGATCTGAGTTTGATTAATTCAGATCAATGTATTCTGTTAATTGGTCATATAGTTCTTCAAATTTTAGGTCTATGTATTCGCGTAATTCTTCAATTTAGAATTCTAACTCAATGTTTTGTAGCTTTCTGAAGTATTCAATCAGTTCAATAATATCTTGTGCATCCATGATTATTTCTCCTTTGGTTCCAGACTGAATGTTGCGTTTGGATAGAGTACATACATTACGCGATTGCGGAAGCGAAGCCAGTTGGTATAACCGTTGGCATTGTTCTTGATACACTTGATTGTCTAATCAGCAGGTGTGTATCATCACTGCAATACAGAGATTCGGACATACAGTTGCCAGAACATTAAATTATGGCAAGCCATAATCTCTAGATCTATTAAGATTTGGTGAATATCTTGAATCAAAATCTTTTGTAATACTAGATGGTTCTAACAGTTACAACGAACTTTTAGAAAGTAAAAACTGTACTAAGAAAGTGTTAATCAGTCATGAGTCTTATGATAAATTCATTCATTTAAATACAGTGAACAGTTTCCATAAATTGATTGAAGAAAGACTGCAAAAATATAAGGGAGTAGCATCAAAGTATATAAATCGGTACAACGCTCTTTTTGTCATGCAAAGAGAAACTCAAGGAATAGATAATACAGAAAAACTACAGTATGTACTACTACATTTGAAAAACATCTATAAGATCACACGTTTAAAGGATTTGAAGAAAGAACAGTTATTCGTGTAAGTGATAAAAAGCAGAATTATAATAATGTCACCAAATTGCTAGTTAAGCCTTTAGATATAATAATTAACTTAGTAAATATTTATGTGTATGTGGAGTGGGTACCTATACTTTAACTGATTTGGCCATATTTATGCTTATTGAAAAGAATTAATGAAATATTTAGTGAGGATAAATATGGAGAAATAACAACGCTTATTCATTTTTAGTTATAAATGCAATATCGACTAACAGAATATCATTGTAATCTTAAATAATCCTTAATTAATTACCATAAGTACACAAAAAAATTATTTTTTATTTTTATTTACAAGAAAATGGGTGTAATATAATGGTGATATATCAATAATATATATCAGTTGCATTTTTTTGCGCAAGAAAAATAAGTTTAGAAGGAAAGGAGTGCTTATAATGCAAAAGAAACATTTATCAAGAATCGCATTAAGTGGATTGTTGGCATTGTCAATGGTTCCGTCCGCTTCAATGCAAATTTATGCAGACAATAAAACTGCAGAAGAAAGTACGTGGGGGGGGGTAAGAACAAGTAATAGGGAAGCAAATGTTTACTTCAATGTAAATCCAGAATATGGTTCATTCACTGAATATGGAACTAATACAGTTAGTTTCGAACATCTTGATGAAAATAGTGATCAACAATATTCAATTCCAGAAGTAACAGCTAAAGAAGGATATAAATTTGTTGGATGGAAAGGTCAAGGAGCTGACGAAATTTCATGGGGATCAGACACAAAAACATTTGGTGTAACAGGATTATGTTCTTTTGTTGAAGGTGCAACTGCTGGATATGCTAGTC
>NZ_JAHQVB010000187.1 GCF_019052655.1 Holdemanella porci | reverse complement strand
GAGGATCATATCCATATGCTGATCAATTGTACGCCGCAGCATTACATTCCAAATATTATAAAAGCTATGAAGGGTGTATCAGCCAGACTCTTGATGAAAGAGTTTGGGGATGATCTAAGATCCAAGTTATGGGGTGGACATCTATGGAATCCTTCTTATTTTGTAGCTACAGTTTCTGAAAATACAGAAGAACAGATTATAGATTATATAAGAAGTCAAAAAAGAAAATAGCGAATCAATAAGGAGAAATCATCATGGAAAAGGCATTCAAGTATCGTATGTATCCAAATAGAGAACAAAGAATATTATTGGCCAAGACTTTTGGCTGTACTCGTTTTGTATATAACCATTACCTGGCAAAACGTAGGGATGCCTATGAAAAAGATGGAATCAC
>NZ_JAHQVB010000094.1 GCF_019052655.1 Holdemanella porci | reverse complement strand
AAATGAAATCTACAGGTGAGGCTTTGGGTAGTGATGTAAACTTAGAAAAAGCATTATATAAAGCATTGGTTGCCAGTGGTGTGAGTGTTCCAACACATGGAAATGTATTAATGACAATTGATGATGAAAATAAACAAGAAGCATTAGAATTAGCGAGACGTTTCGCAAATATCGGATATGGAATCTATGCGACGAAGGGAACGGCAGATCTATTTGAAAAAGAAGGATTGTATGTTCACCGTGCTAGCAAGATTGAAACAGAAGATGGTAAAAACGTTCTAGACATTATTCGTAATGGACGTGTAAACTTTGTCATCAACACAATGTCTAATAAGAAGAACACAAGTGCCGATGGATTCTTGATTCGTCGTGTATCTGCAGAAAATAACATTTCTTGCATGACAAGTTTAGATACAGCGAATGCATTGGTGAAAGTTTTAGAGTCATTGAGTTTCTCAATGGTTTCTATGAATGAAATGGGGAAATAGTATGCAGGAATTTGCGAAGATTCTATCGAATGTCAAAATCGCAAATGATATTTGGAAGATGGAATTGAAAACAGGCTTAGCTAAAACAGCTAAGCCTGGTCAATTCATTGAAATCACAGTTCCAGGTTTCTATTTGCGAAGACCCATATCGATTAGTGAAATTAAGGAAGATGTTTTAGTCATTATCTACAAGGTGCTTGGTGAAGGTACTTTACAAATGACTGAACTTGAAGGAAAATTAGATATCTTTGGTCCTTTAGGAAATGGGTTTCCAATTGAAGATAAAGAAGAAGTTTTGTTGATTGGTGGAGGTGTTGGTGTACCACCACTATATGAAACAGCCAAACAATATTTAAGTAAAGATGCACGTGTAACTGTAGTATTAGGTGCAAATGATGCCGGTAGCGTATTCTATGTGGATGAATTTAAGGCTTTAGGATGCGATGTATATGTCGCAACCATGGATGGTTCATTGGGTACAAAGGGGACGGCATTGGATGCAATCAAAGAAAACAATGTGACATGTCCATTTGTGCTTAGCTGTGGACCTTTACCTATGTTAAAGGCAATCAACGAACAATATAGTGAAGGCTATATTTCATTAGAAGCTCGTATGGCATGTGGTCTAGGTGCTTGTATGGGATGTGTTGTGAAAGATGTAGAAGGACATTCATTACGTGTATGTAAAGATGGTCCTGTATTTGAAATGAGAAAGGTGGCTTTATAATGGATATTTCAGTAAAACTACCTGGATTAAATTTAAAAAATCCAATTATTCCAGCTAGTGGATGTTTTGGATTTGGTAAAGAATATGCCGAACTATATGATTTGAGTGTATTAGGTGGTATTGCCATTAAATCGGCTACGCCACAAGAGCGTTTTGGAAATCCTACACCAAGAATTGCCGAAACTCCAATGGGAATGTTGAATGCGATTGGGCTACAAAATAAGGGCGTAGATTCAATTATCAAAAACGAACTTCCATTCCTTGCACAGTATGATACAGAAATCATGGCCAATGTGGCGGGTGCATGTGAAGAAGATTATGTAGAGGTTATCAAGAAATTAAATGATCAGCCAGTAATCAAGGCTTATGAATTAAATATTTCTTGTCCTAATGTAAAACATGGTGGTATTGGTTTGGGAACGAAACCTGAGCTTGCAGCACATGTGACAAAGATTTGTAAGGATGCAGCTACAAAACCTGTATATGTGAAGCTTTCACCAAACGTAACAAATATTGTAGAAATTGCCGAAGCCGTTGAAGAAGCCGGTGCAGATGGCATTGTATTGATCAATACTTTAATGGGTATGCGCATCAATTTGAAGACGGGAAAACCATTACTTGCCAATGTAACAGGTGGTCTTTCTGGTCCTGCCATTAAGCCAGTTGCCTTAAGAATGGTATATCAAGTGGCACAAGCTGTAAATATTCCAATCATTGGTGTTGGTGGAATTACTTGTGCAGAAGATGTATTGGAATTCTTAAATGCTGGGGCAAGTGCTGTTGAAGTGGGGGCCCAAAACTTTGTGGATCCTTATGTATGTCCAAAAATCATTGAGGATCTTCCAAAAGTATTAGAGAAATATGGATATAAGAATATTGAAGAAGCAGTTGGAAGGAGTTTTAAATAATGAGTAAGACAATTGTAGCACTAGATTTTTCTAGCAAAGAAGAAGTTGTAGATTTCTTAAAACAATTTGATGAACCTGTATATGTAAAGATTGGTATGGAATTAACATATGCGTGTGGTTTAGAAATGGTAAAAACAGTGAAGGAAATGGGGCACCATATTTTCTTAGACTTGAAATTGCATGATATTCCAAACACAGTTAAGGGTGGAATGAAAAACTTAGCGAACTTAGGTGTAGATATTGTCAATGTACACTGTGCTGGTGGTATTGCGATGATGAAGGCTGCCATTGATGGTTTGAATGAAGGGGCTAAAGATGGAAAACGTCCTATGTGTATCGGTGTAACTCAGCTTACTAGTACTTCTAAAGAAGCTATGAATAACGAATTAGGAATTCCAGGTGAAGTGATTGATTGTGTTATTAGATATGCGAAGAATGCCAAAGAAGCAGGCTTAGATGGTGTTGTATGTTCCGTACATGAAGCTAAGGCGATTCACGAAGCTTGTGGAGAAGACTTCTTAACAGTTACTCCTGGTATTCGTTTGGCAAGTGATTCTAAAGATGATCAAAAACGTGTTGCCACTCCAGCATTTGCGAAAGAACAAGGTTGTGATTATATCGTAGTGGGTCGTTCAATTACTAAGAGTGCAAACCCTGTTGAAACATACAAGGAAATTGAAGCAACTATGTCAAAATAAGGTGTGAGAAATCGCATCTTTTTTTTACTTTTTTATTGAAATTTTCATGATTTGTGGTAGTATACTAAACAGAAAAAATATAGCGATTTTTTTCAAAGGAGGATATCTATGATCAAGAACCCAGTTTTATTTATGAAAAAAACGTCAGTGGTTGAGATGAATAGTATTCTTCGTAGTGCTATACTTTTTAATGGTTCCATTTAAAGATTGGCAATGTATTGTTTGCTAATCTTTTTTTTGAGTAAATAACAGAAAGGACAAATTATGGAAAGACTTTTGATTTTAGAGGATGGAAGTGTATATCGCGGAACAGCGTTTGGTAGTGACAACTTCCAAATTGGTGAATTGGTATTTAATACGTCAATGACGGGTTATCAAGAAATTTTAACAGATAATTCATATTGTGGGCAAATTGTAATGATGACATATCCATTGATTGGTAACTATGGAATCAATCGTGATGACAATGAAAGCATGGTTCCATGTGTATTTGGATTTGTCGTTAAGGACTATTGTGAATTTCCAAGCAATTTCAGATGTTCAGAAACATTAGATGATTTCTTAAAACGCGAAAATATTCCAGGTATTTATGATATTGATACACGTGAAATCACAATGAAGATTCGTAACGTAGGTACCATGAAGGCAGTTATGGCTGATGTGGATGCCAATGTAGATGCGATAGTTGCTGGTTTAAAAGCCACTGATTTTTTACATGATCAAGTGGCTCGTGTTTCGACAAATAAAGTATTCCCAATCCCAAATCGTGGTAAGAAAGTTGTATTGATGGATTTTGGGGCAAAATTAGGTATTGTTCGTGAACTATCAAAACGTGGATGCGATTTAGTGATTGTTCCATATGATACACCAGCAAGCACAATCTTATCTTATCGTCCAGATGGCGTTATGTTGTCGAATGGTCCTGGTGATCCTACCGATGTAAAAGTCGCTATTGAAACGATTAAAGAATTGATTCCTCAAACGGTTGTATTTGGAATTTGTCTAGGTCATCAGTTGATATCTTTGGCTTGTGGTGCAAAAACATATAAATTGAAATTTGGACACCGTGGAGCTAACCATCCTGTAGTTAATCTTTCAACAGGTAAAGTAGAAATTACTTCTCAAAACCATGGTTTTGCGGTAGATATTGATAGCTTGAAGGATACGCGCTTGGAAATGACACACCAAGCATTAAACGATAAAAGCTGTGAGGGTGTTCGTCATAAAGACTATCCTTGTTTTGCGGTGCAATATCATCCAGAAGCAAGTGCAGGACCTGAAGATTCTCGTTACTTGTTTGATCAATTTATTGAATTAATGGAGGAGAATAAAAATGCCTAAACGTACAGATATCAAAAAAATCTTAGTTATCGGATCTGGTCCAATTATCATTGGTCAGGCAGCTGAATTTGATTATGCCGGAAGTCAGGCATGTCAATCTCTTCGGGAAGAAGGTTATGAAGTTATTTTAATTAACTCAAACCCTGCCACAATCATGACAGATACTGCCATTGCGGATCGTGTTTATATTGAACCTTTGACTGTAGATTTCGCAAAACGCGTTATTTATAAAGAAAGACCCGATGCCATTTTAGGATCATTGGGTGGTCAAACAGGATTAAACTTAGTTGTAGAATTACATGAAGATGGAATCTTAGATGAGTTTGGTGTAGAAATTTTAGGTACAGACCTACATGCGATCAATCGTGCAGAAGATCGTGAATTGTTCCGATCTTTAATGCAGGAAATCAACGAGCCAGTACCAGAAAGTATGATTGTTCATACAGTAGAAGAAGCTGTTGAATTCGCAAACCGCGAAGGATATCCATTAGTTGTTCGTCCAGCTTATACACTTGGTGGAACGGGTGGAGGTTTCGCCGATGATGAGGCTGAACTTCGTGAAATCTGTGATTCAGGATTAAAGGCTAGTCCTGTACATCAATGTTTGATTGAACAAAGTATTGCCGGATATAAAGAAATCGAATACGAAGTAATGCGTGATGCCAAAGACAATGCGATTGTCGTATGTAATATGGAGAACATTGATCCAGTAGGTGTACATACAGGAGATAGTACGGTTGTTGCGCCAGTTCAAACTTTGACAGATCGTGAAAATCAAATGCTTCGTAATGCATCTTTGAAAATTATTCGTGCATTAAAAATTTGTGGAGGATGTAACGTACAGTTGGCATTAAATCCAAATAGTTTTAAATATTATGTCATCGAAGTTAACCCTCGTGTATCTCGTTCATCTGCTCTAGCTAGTAAGGCAACAGGATACCCAATTGCGAAGATTAGTGCTAAATTAGCGGTTGGTTTAGGTTTAGATGAAATTATTAACCCAATTACTAAAACAAGTTATGCATGTTTTGAACCTGCATTAGACTATATTGTAACGAAATTTGCGCGTTTCCCATTTGATAAATTCCCTAATGCAGATCGTCATTTAGGAACTCAGATGAAGGCAACTGGTGAAATTATGTCGATTGGACGTAACTTTGAAGAATCTTTCTTGAAGGCAGTTCGCTCTTTAGAGATGAAAGTGGATCATATATACAAAAAAGAATTGGCTGGATTAACGAAAGAAGAATTACTTGAAAAAATCAAGAAGTGTGATGATGAAAGAATTTTTGCGGTTACACAGTGGCTTCGCAATGGATATGATATGGAAACCATTCATAATGTGACGAAAATGGATGATTTCTTCTTGTGTCACTTGTCAAGAATTATCAGTTTAGAAAAGCTAATGATGGAAAATCCCAAAGATGTTGAAGTTTTGCGTAAATTAAAGAAATATGGTTTTGCGGATAGCTACATTGCACGTAACTGGGAAATGAAAGAATTCGATTTATATAACTTGCGTAAAGAAAATGGAATCACGCCAGTATATAAGATGGTAGATACTTGTGCGGGTGAATTCAAGAGTGCAACTCCATACTTCTATTCAAGTTATGATAATAAAAATGAATCTGAACGTACAGATCGTAAAAAAATCGTTGTGTTAGGTTCAGGACCAATTCGTATTGGACAAGGTGTTGAGTTTGACTATGC
>NZ_JAHQVB010000093.1 GCF_019052655.1 Holdemanella porci | reverse complement strand
CACATTTTTTGTGTTCCTCTTAAAAGATGCCATTTCTTAACTTAATGACATTGGACCTTAGCCTATTCTTCAACAAGTTCAAATCGATATTCCTGCTTCACATCCGGATACTTGTCACGATCTACTTTTGACACAAACATTTCATATGGACGAACAAAATACTTATAATCCCCATATAATGCTTGATAAACTACCATCTTCTCTTGCGTTTCCGTATGCATCGCAACACACAACACTTTATAAGTGTTTCCTTTAAAATGTCGATATATTCTATTTTCTAATACTTTCATTTGTTACTTTTTTGAAAGTAAAAAGAAATAAACAATATGTTCGGAGTAGCGTAGAGCCTATGTTCATCGTATGTGAGGAGTTTTGTTCACAATTCTTCTCTTAGACAAAACATTTACGTGTACAATTAGTTCATAGTCGTGTTTTGTACACATTAGAATAGGAAAAAGATACAAACATTTTGTTTATACAGGGAATCTTCTTGTGTTAAGAGTTTTGTTCATAGGACGAAGAGAAATTATATGGCATATTGTAGAGGGACTATAAATTAATTTTTGCATTATTCAAAAAAATATGTTATATTATAGTCAGTAACGGGGCCGCATGAGATTATGCCGTTGAAATTGAAAGGTAGCTCCTTTTAATGAGGCAAAGTCAACTAGGGCGGACGGCATGCATTTGCCGGCAGAAGGATATTTCCTTCTGCTTTTTTTTAAAGGTGAGAAATTTATGGCAACCATTAATAAAGAATATAAAACGATTAATGAGCGTATTGGGATATTACAATCTAGAGGACTATTATTTAAAAATATAAATAAGGCCAAAGAGATTTTATTAGAACATCCATATTTTGATATCATAAACGCTAATGAAAAATTATTTTGTAAACCCAATACTTCTTCTAAAGAATATTTTTCTCATATCTTTTTTGAAGATTTATATGGTGTTTATTCATTTAATAATGAATTATCTAAGCTTACAATGAATTCGCTTTTATCAGCAGAATCAAAGTTAAAAAATTCACTAGCATATCGTTTTTCTGGTAGATATTGTTATAATATTTCCCGAACTGAAGAATATCTGAATCCCAATAATTATATTCAGCCGACTCAACGAGCGCTTTATTACAAATTTTCTGATTTCACACCTTTTACCGATAATGACTATGTTCAAAAACTAAAACGCCAGAACAATTATATGGCTGCTTATGATAAATTACCTTTTTGGATTGCACTAAAAGGAATAGTTTTGGGTACAACCATCTTATTTATCCAATTTTTAGACCCTATAACAAAAAATGAAGTGAAGAAGGATTTAAAAATGGATAAATTTTCAGATGATGGATTTGAATTTGGTATATATATTTTAAAAGAAATTAGGAATTCTTGTGCGCATGGAGCCATGATTTATAGATTTTCAAAATCTCATAGAATATCTACAGTGAACGTTCAAGCTGGCATAAACGAATTTCATTTAAGCCAAAGTGCAATAAACTATATGGATACATTGAAAGTTCTATCTTTTTTTTCGACAGACCGTGAAATCAGAGCAATTAAAATGAGCATATTTAAATTTTACTTAAAATACACAGTAAGAGGCAAAAGATGGATGGCTAAAAAAATTCTTGGTAAAATGGGAAATCAACATATAACCAAATGGTTGAAAATATAATATTATTTTAATCCTATTAATTCCAATATTCCCTCTTTCAATTTTGAATGTTTTAACAATTTCTTTTCTAGCTCTTTGCTCGAGATTGCGGTTGGAGTAATTAGAGCTTTCTCCTGACGAAGTACTGCCTACAAGCAAAGAAATGGTTTACTGGCAATGCAAAGACTGTGATCGAAAATATCAGCAGTCAATCGCTATGCGTGTAGAAAAGTTTGAACGTGGTTTCGTTTCTTGCACCTATTGCAGCGGTCGTCACCAAAAAGAAATCTATAGGCTTCTCTAGCCTGCCAAAAAGAAAAAGAAGTATGTCCAATTCTGGAGTCATACTTCTCTTTTTTTGTCCATGAAACAAGTTGAAAAACAGGGGTTTTGTCGATTTTTCCCGTTTTTGTCCAATTTAGAAAATTAGGTTCATGTATGGGTTTTGTAGATTTTTTCGATTTTTCCCTCATTTTGAAAATTTGGTTCATGTAGGGGTTTTGTCGCCTTTCCGTTTTTTCAGCTAAAAAAATTTTTTGGTTTCTTCATAAATTCTTTCCTGCAACGTTGTTTGACGGATACGCTTTAATTTTAAGCGCACCTGCGTTTCAAATAAGCTCCTATTGCCAATAATAAAAAGCTGTTTTTTAGCACGCGAAATCGCTGTATATAAAAGACGCTTTTCTAACATATTTTTCGCATTCACATCCACAATACAGAATACCGTCTGATATTCATTACCTTGAGATTTATGAACGCTGATACACCATGCGTGTTTTAAGTAATATAGAAAGTCTGTTGAAAAATCAACGATCGCATTTGTGAAATCCACTGAAATCACATTCTGTTTTGAATCAATTTCAACAATCGTACCAATATCCCCATTATAAACATCTTCATCCGGTAAATTCTTCAACAACATGACCTTATCGTTTTCACGAAAGATTGTTGTTCCTACCTTCATCTGATTCTTTTGCGGACTTTTTGGATTGAACAACACCTGCATCTGACGATTGATCTCATCAATACCAGCAGCCCCCTTATACATTGGTGCCAATATCTGCATGGAATCTAGATCCATATCTTTGACATAATCGATTAGGGCATCCATAATTTTTGGCGTTGTTCTTTCAATAAACTCAACACCATCCTCATAATGACACGTAGTTTCTTCACGAATTTCTTTTGCCAAAGTCACGATTCCAGAACCACTTGACTGTCTAAAAATCTTCTTTAGATGGACCGTATCAATCACATCCGATTTAATTAGATCTTCTAACACCTTTCCAGGACCCACACTCTCTAACTGATCTTCATCACCAATTAAAAGAATGCGACAACGCTGAGGAAGCGCCTTTAATAATTGGGCAAATAAGTGGGTATCCACCATACTAAACTCATCCACAATAATAAAGTCGATATCTAATGGATCATCCTCATTTTTGCCAAAGGAATTATCTTCTAAGTTCCACTGCAGCAAGGAATGAATGGTTCTTGAATCACAATTTGAAAGTTGTGCAAGTCGCTTTGAAGCCCTTCCTGTCGGTGCACAAAGCTGAATCTTACTATCTGGATACACATCCTTACAAATTTCCAAGATTCCTTTTACAGTTGTTGTCTTACCAGTACCTGGACCACCCGTTAAAATCATGAACGAACGATCGAAGAACAATTGAATCGCATCCTTTTGTTCCTGATCATATGTTATAGCTAAACTAAACTCTACTTGTTTGATTTTTGATTCAACATCCACACTTTCCACTTCAAATAAATGAGTCTTCAACTCTTTGGCAATCACGACCTCATCTTCATGTAAAGTAAAAGGATAGATTCTAGTATTTTCAACATACAAATATTGAAGTGAAACCAAACGATCAATACTTTCCTGAATCAAGGATTCATTTACACCACGTACATTTTGAAAGATTGTCGCAAATGTAATATATGTATTTCCAGTTGCCATAGATAGTTGTCTAGCTAATTCATAAATATAGGCATCCAATCTTCTTGGATCCTCATTGGATAAGCCTATGGCACTTGCCATCTTACAAGCAGTTTTATATCCAAAACCATACACTTCATAATAAGGTTTGAAACAATCCTCTTCAATCACATCCAACACATTATCATATGTGTCCAATAACATCTGAATCTGTCTTGGACTCAAGCCATACTTTAATAGCTTTGCGTATGTCTCATTAAATCCTGTAAATTCTTGAATGCCCTTTTGAATAATTAACATCTTTTTGGCAGTCAAATTGGGCACTTCATGTAAAAGTTCTGGATTATTATGAATCTTCTCTAAGCAATTCTCACCAAGAGTCTCATAAATACTTTCGGCTGTTTTTTTACCAATCGTAGGAAAATTCTCACCACAAAGAAAATGAATAATCGCATCCGAATTGTCTGGCAATTTCTTTTTGGCCATATCCACACGAAACTGCTCCCCATACTTAGGGTGTTTTACATATTCCCCATGCAAAACATATTCTTGATCTTCGATTGGATCTTCAATTCTTCCAGCCGCTGTAAAATTATGATACGTCTTTAATTCTGAAAATCCAGCAACGACATAATGATTGGCTTTATTTTCAAATATGATATATTCAAGCCTAGCCTCGATGTCCATTGGCTGTCTCCATAATCAATTGATTTAAATTCTTGCCTTCCTTGAAGACTTCTTCAATGACACCCCCACCAATGCACTTGTCACCATCGTAGAATACAGCTTCCTGTCCTTCTGTAACAGACGCAATCGTTTGTGGATATTTTACTAACACACTTGTATCATCCAATCTTTCGATTTCAATATCCTGATCCTTTTGACGATACCTAAATTTACAAGTACACTTTGTTGGAATCTCATCCAAACATGGCAAAATCCAGTTGATTCCTTTTACAACACACGAATCTGAATACAATAAATCTCTTTGATCTGTACGACATACATAAAGAATGTTCTTCACAACATCTTTTCCAACCACAAACCAAGGACCCTTTTCATGATCTATATTTAAACCTTTTCTTTGTCCAATCGTGTAATATAAAACGCCCACATGACGTGCAATGACTTTACCTGTATTCACATCTACAATGTCACCATCTTTACTAGGAAGATAGTTCGATAAGAATTGTCTGAAGTTTCTTTCTCCAATAAAACAAATACCCGTACTATCTTTCTTTGTTGCAACCGATTCTAAGTTTAATTCAGAAGCAATCTGACGAATTTCTGGCTTTTCTAAATTTGCCAAAGGAAAAATCGTTTTAGCCACCTTACTCTTTTCAACCTGACACAAGAAATATGTCTGGTCTTTATTCTGGTCTTTGGCACGTGTTAAATACGTAAAGCCAGTCTCATCCTCTTTGTTTGAAGCATAATGCCCTGTAGCCACCTTATCAAAACCTTGTTTCATAGCATATTCAAAAAATGAATCAAACTTAATATATTTATTACATAAAATATCTGGATTTGGCGTACGGCCCTTTTCATATTCACTTAAAAACGTTTTAAATACGTTATCCCAATACTCTTCAATAAAATCAACACGTTGTAAAGGTAAATCCAAATGATTGGCAACCGCTAACGCATCTAAATAATCCTGTTCCTGAGGACAAGTATCATCTTTGATTGTAGGATTTCCTGCAATATCATTATTCGCAAAACTATCCCAGTTACGCATAAAACAACAAGTCACATCATACCCTTGTTTCTTTAATAAATAAGCTGCAACAGCAGAATCTACACCACCACTTAATCCAACTAATACTTTCATATGTAATCCTCCAACTATCAAAAATTATATCATAAAAAAGGACCAAGCCCGAAAAACTTGATCCAACAATTCAAAATGGTGCCCAGGGCCGGACTCGAACCGGCACGGTATCGCTACCGGTGGATTTTGAGTCCACTGCGTCTACCAATTTCACCACCCGGGCAAAAAATAAATATTTAATTTTAAAAATGGTGCCCAGGGCCGGACTCGAACCGGCACGGTATCGCTACCGGTGGATTTTGAGTCCACTGCGTCTACCAATTTCACCACCCGGGCATTGCTTGACTATTATATCAAAAGATAGAATTTCATGCAAGGATTTTTTAAAAAAAGCCACTAAAAAGTGACTCTTTCATGAAATCTAAAATTTCATTCTCACTCTTAGACAACGACTGCTTTACTTTCTTTTCTAAAATTACCGTGAGTCATGATTTTAAGGCATCATTCACCTGTTATGAAGTGACCTTTGTCAAGACAAAATTACACTCATATTCTAAAAAT
>NZ_JAHQVB010000092.1 GCF_019052655.1 Holdemanella porci | reverse complement strand
TACCACTGGTGTAAATTTTCTCTTTTTGACTAGTCCTATTTATATGCTAACATCAGTCATCTAATTGGATGACTTAACGCTCACTGATTTTTGTTTCTACATCAATCTCATAAGGAAGCTGTACAAGCTTTACTCCCGCCTCATGAAACATTCGCTTACTCGCAATATTACCTTCAGTTCCATCATACTTATCACTTTCATATACTACGCAAGAAATACCAGCCTGAATAATGGCCTTTGCACATTCATTACAAGGAAATAACGATACATATAAAGTACAACCATGAAGGTCTTGAATGCTATTTAAGATTGCATTCAATTCAGCATGCACAACATAGGGATACTTAGTCTCGAGAAATTCACCATCTCGATCCCAAGGAAACTCCTCATCTTCGCAACCATAAGGAAAACCATTGTATCCAAGTCCAACCACTCTTTTTTGAGGATTGACTATACAAGCTCCTACACGCGTATTTGGATCCTTTGAACGCTTTGCACTCAAATGAGCCATGCCCATAAAATATTGATTCCAACTTAATACATCATCACGCATTATTCTTCCCCTTTTCTAAGTTCATTTAAAACTCTTTCAAAAGTAGGTTCTAAACCAATCTCAAAACGCATCTTTTCCTTTGTCGTAGGATGCACAAATTCCAACGCACATGCATGCAACAACTGACCATTGGCCTGAATTGTTTTTCTAGGACCATACTTGGGATCTCCTGCGATTGGATGTTCAATATACTGCATATGAACACGAATCTGATGTGTTCTACCTGTCTCTAACTGACACTTGATATACGCAAATTTCTTGAAGTTTTCTAATACTGTAAAATGTGTAATCGCATCCTTCGAATTATTTGCGGTAACCGCCATTTTCTGACGATCCTTTTCATCACGACCAATTGGTGCATAAATCGTACCATGCTCGTGCGTAAAAGGATTATGTACAATAGCTACATATTCACGATGACACGTTTTATCCTGTAATTGCTGACTTAAAGATTCATGGGCCACATCATTCTTGGCAACAACCAATAATCCTGACGTATCCTTATCAATACGATGTACGATACCTGGACGCATCACCCCATTAATACCACTCAAATCTTTACAATGATACAACAACGCATTCACTAAAGTCCCAGAATAATGACCAGGAGCTGGATGCACAACCATGCCCTTTGACTTATTGATCACAATAATATCATGATCCTCATATACAATATTCAAATCAATTGGTTCAGGAAGAACTTCCGTGGAATCTAGTTCAGGAATAGAAACCGCGATTTCATCTCCTACGCTAACTTTATAACTTGCCTTCATCACCTTTTGATTGACCAAGACATTTCCTTCGTCCAATAAATCCTTAATTCTCTTACGTGAAAAATCCAATTTTTCCGCAAGAACCTTATCCAAACGATCCAATTTAGTATCTCCATCTATCTTTAAGATTCTTGTTTCCATCTCTCTTGCTCCTTCTTATCATCTATAAACATACTTACTAATATTAATGCGATACCCACTGTTATACAGATATCCGCTACATTAAATACGGGAAATGGATAGCCAAAAATATAGAAACTAAAAAAGTCTCTTACAAAACCTAGCGTCATACGATCGATAAAGTTTCCAATAGCTCCCGAAAAAACTAAAGATAAACAAATCTGATAACGCGAATCATTCGTTTTAAAAAACATATATACCATACCTACTAAGGCAATAATGGTAAGTGTGGCAAAGAAACCCATTCCAGCTCCCGCAAACATACTAAAACCTGCCCCTGTATTTCGAACATATGTCAAATAAAAGAAATGATTGATCATTTCAACCGAATCATTTAATGCGATAGACTTCTCAATAGCCCACTTTGTCCATTGATCCAATCCCAAAGTGACCAACACAATCAATAGTGAAGCCACTGTAGTTTTACCTTTTTTCATATACTTCCCCTTTAAAATGACTTGTTTTTTCGATGCAAAAATAACATCTTAAAAAACAACCATACACTCATCCCAATCGCAATGATGTATCCAAAAAATCCAAGTGCTGGTATTCCCATAATCATCGGCTTCATCTTTGTCGTACAAATCAAGCTTGAACCCATAACCAAAGCGGCAATCAACACACATACAATCAAACGATTCACCATCTGATCAATCTTCGCAAGTGGAGCTTGAGAACCCATTAGATTCAAATTGACCTTGATCTGTCCTCTTTGAACCATCTTCAACACATCGCTTGCCTGCACAGGAATATCAACCGAACGAGAAAGCGCATCAATACCACGCTTAAATCCCGACTTTATTTCTTTCTCCCAATCAATTTTTGTCAAACTTGTCTTATGACTCATCGCAATCTTCATCGTATTCATATTCGAATCTAAAGCAGTTAACGTTCCTTCAATCGTCATCATAGAACGAGCTAACATACTAATGCCTTTAGGCAAAGAAATCGAATATACATGACAAATCGAAAACATATCCTGAATCAGTTTGGCGACATCGATCTCTGAATATGGAACACTCAAATATTGATTCACAAAACGATCCATATCCGCACAAAAAGCCGTATAATCAATCTCCTTTTTACAATCCCCTATCATCAAGATACAATCCACTAATTTTTGTGTATCCCTCAAGGCAATTGCACGAACAGCCTCCTTCATCGTTTCACGTTCATTCGCATCTAAAGTGCCCATCATACCAAAATCGATCCATACGATTTGATTATCACGAATTCTTAGATTTCCCGAATGCGGATCCGCATGAAAGAAACCATTCTCAATAATCTGTGAAATATAATTAAATGCCAATTTATCCGCTATCTCACTACGATCATAGCCCAGTTCATCTAATTTTTTTGAATCACTAATCTCAATGCCATCTACATATTCCATCACAAGAATATTCTTTCTTGTATATTCATCATAAATCTTTGGCGCATCAATAAACTTACAATCCTTATAATCATTCTTAAAGCGTTTCGCAAATTGCGCTTCAATCGTAAAATCCATCTCCTGTTTTGCGGTTGTCCAAAATTCATCGATGACCATATCTAGATCCACTACGCTTGATACAATATCTGAAAGATTCAATATCTTAACAGCCTTCCTTAACAAGGCCACGTCACGTTCCATCCACTCATAGATCTTAGGGCGCTGAATCTTAAGTACAACTCGTTTTTTACACTTCAAAGTAGCTGCATGCACCTGCGCAATAGATGCTGAACCTAGACAAACCTCATCAATACTTTCAAACTCTTCTTGAAATAAATCGCCATACGTCTCTTGAATGATTTGTTCAACCATAGAAAAAGGCATGTGACTTGCCTGCGAGCGAAGCTTCATCAACTCTTTACAATAACGCTCAGAAAATAGATCCTGTCTTGTCGACATAATTTGTCCAATCTTAACGAAAGTAGGACCCAAGTCTTCAAGTATCATACGTAACTTAACGGGATCCATTCCCTTTTGGATATGATGCTTTCTTAATATAGATACAATCTGCGCAAACCTTGCACTCGTTGACATCGTATTCGTATCACTCATCGTTTCACATCCTGCTTTCTACGTAAAGGCGTATTTGTCACTTTACCCCTTTTTAAATTCCTTAGCGAATTTGACTTCTTTTTATCACCCACCAGAATCATTCTCAACAAATGACTCCAGTCTCTATTATTTTTCACCATAACAGTATTTTAACACACTTGTTAAAAATCAAAAAGAAACAGTATAAACTGTTCCTTAATAGTAGTCATCGACGAATGTGATTTTATCCTTTAAACTCTTGCCATAACGAATACTCACATGAATTTCACCATTCTTTGCACAATACTCATCATAACGCTTTGATTTAAACGTATTAAATATGGTTTGAAGATTCTTTGACATCTCATAATCATCCATCTGCAAATCTAATTTATCCTCATCCTGCACAACATGAAGCATTTTAGGATATGTGATCACCAATGAATTATCTGGCAATTGATCATCTTCCACCATTTCATCCACAACTACACGTACATCGCCAACCGAACTTAAATACGTCTTTGTATATAAGTGACAGCTATCTGGCATTGTCGTTGTCATAGTCTGCGTTTCTTTTGACAAATCAATTTGATTTGGACTAATTTGACTCAATTCATATACAAAAGTTCCACAACCAAACACAAATAATAAGATTGAAACAACAAGTAATAAACCTAACTTACGCATTTGTATCCACCCTCTTAGGCCAAGCACGAACTAACATCAATAGTATTGCCAAACTTCCTAACACAAAGGCAATATCCATACAATATAACCCAGCGCTTGTTGTGGCATACATAGCACTGACATAAATTAACACCACTAAACCAATACCACTGCCAATCAAAACACAAGCTACAGGTATCATAGCCAAGACTAAGATCACCTTTAAGACATCGGATTCAAGATGTCTTGGCTTTCTTTCATGATACAAAGGACGCTCAGGCGTTGGAGGCAAATCACTCGATTTAATATTATCATTCCAAGTATCTTTGATATCATCCATCACACCGACATTATGCGCATGCAAACGATAACGCTCCACTCTTTTAGCCATAACTTTCACAAAGAAATAAATGGCTAAACATAAATATAGGATACGACATAGACTCAGCATAAAATCTGTGATCATATAGAATCCGACAAAGAACGAAAAAATCATCGACAATAAGAATTGGCATAATATATCAACCACAATGACTTTTCCAATCAACATAATCAACACTAAAACAATCGCATCAAATAAAATGTGAAAAATTTCATTCATCGAAAAATTACCTAGCTTAGAAAATAATTCCTCTACCTTCACATACACCTTATCAATCGTTTTATCTGCACGATTTGAAAATGGATCCATCGAATCCGTATTGATCTTATAAGCATCTAAAATTTCTTTTACCAACTCATCCACATCGCCAAAACCAGCAACCGCCTCTTCTTCAGCAACACCACTGGCAATTTTGTCATCAATGTATGTTCCATATTCTAATAGGATGTCTTCTCTTTCTTTATCGCTAATCAACGATAACTTTTGATTTAAAACATCCAAAAATTCCTTTTTTAACACTCTACTCCACTCCTTTCAAATATGCATTTACATTATCTGAAAAATCCGTCCACTCCGATAATAATGCATCATATCTTTCAAGTCCTAAATTTGTGATATGATAATACTTTCTTGGAGGACCCTCTGTAGATTCTTTTAAATAAGACTCCAACAAACGATCGTTCGACAATCGCTTCAACAAAGGATAAATCGTACCTTCATTTACTTGAATCACCTCGTTGATACGAGACACAAGCTGATACCCATATAGATCATCCGATACAATAGCCTTTAATACAATCAACTCTAAAACACCTTTTTTAAATTGAGTATTCATGCGTTTCACCCCTGTTCTTTCCCATTAATGATGGCTGAAACACATCTACATACATCTTTTCCAAAGTTGTCAATGAAAGATTACGAATCGACTGTACATACTTAAAATTTGGATTCACAATCCCATTCTTGTATTTTAACTTCAATTCATACGCCTCATTATATTCAATGGCACCCACACCAATTACTTGAACACACATAAATAATTTCGAAGCTTTATTCAACCCCATGATTTTTCCATTACGAATCCAACCACAAAAATACACTGGAATATTTTGGAAAGAGTATCCCGAAATATGGTCAATCGTAATCACAGGAAGATTCTTTTTTTTACCTAAACACTGCGCATATTCTTTTGTCGAGCCATGCTTAGAACAATAAATGACCGCTCTAGGCTTCATAATATCACCTCATTCACTATTATGATATGCACACTACCTTAGATTGTCAAGTACTGTGCTATATATTTAGTAAAAGCCCCTTTAAACGAATATATAAAACTGGATAGGGATAAATCAACCTTTAAAAGTCATAGGGATTTTA
>NZ_JAHQVB010000091.1 GCF_019052655.1 Holdemanella porci | reverse complement strand
ACTATTATTATACGCTATTTCTCGTCAAAAATCAACCATTTGTTGTGACAGAGCCATTTTTTAAAATGTAGTAGCAATACTACAATTTTCGTCGTGCCTTCAAATAAAAATACCATCCAGACAATAGTATCTGGATGGTTCGTCATCTCTTAACTTAATGACATTGGGCTAAGGTCTATTCTTTTTTCTTATCTGTGTGATTTGTTAACGTATCAAAAGAAGGAGTGTGTTATAATAAATCATATTGACAAAGGGTGATTTAAATTATGGGGCGTGAATTATTTTTAGACTTTTTTACAGAGCACGAAGTGCCTGTTATTCGTAAAAGAAGACATACATTTTTAAAGATGGATGATGAGAATGCATATATTTTAAAAGAAGGTGTTGTGAAGGTCAGTGTTTTAATGCGTGATGGACGTGAATTTAATATTGCGTATTTAAAAGGCTTTGATATTTTATCTATGTTTAAAGATGCAGTTGTTGATTGTAAATTTTCTTCATTGATGATTCGTGTTGAAAGTGATGAAGCTAGTTTTTATTGTGTTTCTAAAGAATTATTTAATCAATTATTAAATAAACATTCTGAATTGGTGGAATACGTGAATACGTATTATCGTAAGAAATTATCGGAAACAATTTCAAGACAAGAATTAATGACGATGAATGGCAAGAATGGTGCTGTATGTGCATTTATATACTATTTGGTTACAATATTTGGAAAAGAAGCGCGTGATGGAATTTTGATCGATTTAAAGATCACAAACGATGATATTGCGGGTTTCTGTGGAATTTCTACAAGACATAGCGTGAATCGTATTTTGCGTGGCTTAAGAGAAGAACATGTTATTCGCACATTGTATAATAAAATCATGGTCTTGGATGTCGAGTATTTAAAACAATTTGTAGATGTTAAGATGGATGCATAATCCGCCTTTTTCATACAAAATAAAAAGAGCCGACTTAAAATGTGGGATGCCGACTCTTAAAACTGGTCATTATAAGAAAGACTATCATGAGTTGGTTACAACCAGTTTTATTTACTATATCATGGATTTTGAAATGAAAAAAGAGCTGAACTAGATGATGTGGCAAATAATTCAGCTCTATTCATAGGAAACTGGATATGCAAATTACTTTATGGACACGCTATCCAGCAAAAATAAGTATATCATCTTGTTGTGTATTATACAAAAACAATTGCCCATAATTGTATATGTAAGGAACACGTAATATAATAAATATCAATTGCTAACAAGATTCAACTGAAGTATGGTACAATGGAAATAATGATAGAGGTGACGAAGATGAATTGTGACTATGTGCTTAAATATCTGGAAAAGATGGAAGTCCCAATTGTTTCAAAAAAGAACCATGATATTATAATGTGCGATTTAGAAAAGATGATTTTTTTAAAGGAAGGTGTCGTAAAGGTGAGTTCCATTTTAGAGGATGGACGTGAATATAATATAACTTACGACAAAGGCCCCAATCTTCTTTCGTTAATGTGCGACACACTTCGTGAAGATGTTGCGTATCGTGTAAGAATTCGTGTTGAAAGTGAAGAGGCATCTTTTTGTTTGGTAAGTCGAGAAGATTTCTCAAGGGCCGTAAAGCGAGATGAAAAACTAAAAGAGTATGTTGAGGCATACTATCGTGAGAATCTACAAAGAGCTCTATATCGCCAAAAATGTATGACAATGAATGGAAAGAGTGGCGCTATCTACGCATTTCTTTATAATTTGATTTCTTTGTCTGGAAAAGAAATCAAGGAAGGTATATTGATTGATATGCAGATCACAAATGATGATATCGCAGGATTCTGTGGTATTTCTACCAGAAACAGTGTCAACCGTATTTTGCGTGGATTAAGAGAAGAAAACGTAATTCGTATAGTCGATAATAAGATTTTAATTTTGAATGCAGATTATTTAAAGCCATATGCAGACTAAAAGGGTAAGTATCTCACCCTTTTCATTTCGCTAATTTTTCTTCTAATAATTCCATAGTGATTGCTTTTACGATATGTCCATTCATATTGCTTTAATGCATTCTTGAATATCACTTTCAAATGCATTGGCACTTATCGCAAGAATATGTACGCTTTTCGCATCGTTTCTTGGTAAGGTACGTATTTCTTTTGTTGCCTCTAATCCATCTTTAATTGGCATCATAATATCCATAAAAATATAATCAAAAGTATAAAGCTTAGATTTTTTGAATTGATCAATGGCTTCCTGTCCATTTCGAGCAGTCGATAAATCAAACCCAAGATCTTGCAACAAAATGGTTGCAATTTCTAGGTTGATATCATTGTCTTCAACAAGGAGTGCTTTCTTATTTGTAAGATTTAATGGATTAGTTTGAATGGGCTTTGCAGTTTGTAGGTTAAAATCTATCTGTAAAGGAAGAATTATCCAAAAGGTTGTACCCGCATTTTCTTTACTTTCCATTTGTATCGTACCATGTATCATTTTACTAAAGGAGTGAAGTGTATACAAATCCAAAGTTTGTATGGCCATATCGATAGGGGTTCCTTTGTCGAAGCGGACGATATCGATAGTATCTTGGATTAGCTCACATTGATAAATGGCCGCAAAATCTTTGCACAAAGCTTCGAGTAATTGTGTATTCATAACACACCTCCTTAAAAAAGCGTCTATGGAAAGGCGCAGGTAAGATAGTGCAATTTAAAAAATACCATTATGCCCTTTCTAAGGGCTTTATACTCGATTGTTAAAACGAAGAAAAGAGCTGATCGGGTAAATCAGCTCAAGAAATAGGAAACGCTGGATAAGCGGTAAAAAGGCAATTTGATTATCCAGTATTGCCTAGTATATCACTATGGATTGAAAATGCAAGAAGAGTGAACAAATTTTCTGTATCACTAGTTTTTATGTTGAATTGTATTTAATATTGATTTGTATTATACTTGAGATAGATTCCGTATAGGAATTTATTTTTTTTGGAAGAAAATATGAAAATTGTTGTAGTTGGTGATGGGAAAGTTGGCTTTGCGATTGCGAAACAATTGAATCAAGAGGGTCATGATATTACAGTGGTTGAAAATAAAGTGAATGTATTATCGAGTACAATGAATCAACTAGATATTGTTGGTGTGCAAGGGAATGGAGCTAGTTTAGACACATTGTTGGAAGCACGCGTACCTTCGAGTGATTTGTTGATTGCGGCTACATCAACGGATGAAGTGAATATTATTTGTTGTTTATTGGCAAAAAAATTGGGAGCTAGACATACCATTGCTCGTATTCGTAATCCAGAATACAATAACACAGTTCGTTTGATTAAAGATGAATTGGGATTGAGTATGAGTATCAATCCAGAGCAGGCGGCGGCTCGTGAAATTTTGCGTGCGATTCGTTTCTCAAATTCCATTAAAGTATCGTCTTTTGCGAAGGGAAGAATTGAGCTTGCTGAAGTTAAGGTAACAGAGAATTCCCCACTTTTAAATATGCGTGTGGTTGATATCAATCGTCGTTTTAAGACGGAAGTCTTGTTTGTGACGATTTTGCGTGATGGTGAAGTCATCATTCCAAATGGAAATACGGTGATTTATGAAAATGACCGTCTTACATTAACGGGTTCAGCAACGCAATTAGAGCGTTTCTTTATTAAGATTGGTATTTTAAGTGATCGTACAGTCAATGAGGTTATGATTGTTGGTGGTGGTCGTATCACATATTATTTGACGAGAATGTTACTTGAATTGGGGATGGCCGTTAAAATTATTGAGTTGAATAAAGATAAGTGTATCAACTTGGTTGAAAAATTCCCACAGGCAACGGTTATTCATGGAGATGGAACGGATCATGAATTATTATTGAGTGAATCCTTAGAGGAAATGGATGCCTTTATCGCTCTTACAGATAATGATGAGGAGAATGTCATTATTTCGATGTTTGCGCAAAGTCATGATGTTACGCATGTGCTTCCTAAGGTAAATCGTGTTTCTCTAGGTTTCTTGTTGGATAAGTTGGGGCTTGAAAATTCAATTACGCCTAAGTTTATTACCGCAAACCAAATCGTGCAGTATGTTCGTGCTATGCAGAATACGGTTGGATCAAACGTTGAATCTTTGATCAAGCTAGTGGATGACAAGGTAGAGGCTTTAGAATTTAGAGTGCGTGACAATTGTCGTTTTATTGATGTGCCAATTAAGGATCTAAATATTCGTAAGGGTATTATCATTGCGTATATAACACATAAAGGTGTTTCTAAGGTGGCAACTGGTGATACGCGTATTCAACTATCGGATACGGTTATTATTATTAGTAAGGTTGCAGGATTGAGGGATATCAATGATTTACTATCTTAAGCATAATATACATAAACTCAACTGGACTATAATTGGTAATGTATTGGGTATGGTGCTTATTGCGCAAGCCTGTTTAATGGTGTTACCGGTCATAGTGGATTTGATTTATCAAGAAGGATTATTTGATTCTTACTTGATCGTAATTGGGATTTGTTTGGTTTTAGGATATGGTTTAACGCGTAAAAAGGCGAGAACGAATTCTTATTTTGCCAAAGATGGAATGCTTGCGGTGGGTATTGCCTGGATTGTTGTTTCTTTCTTTGGTGGATTACCATTCTACTTGTCGGGTGAAATTCCTTCTTTTGTGGATTGCTTCTTTGAAGCGGTGTCTGGATTTACAACGACAGGTTCAAGTGTTTTAACGGAAGTTGAGAATTTGAAGCATGCCACACTATTCTGGCGTAGCTTTACACACTGGATTGGTGGTATGGGTATCTTGGTTTTCATTTTGGCCTTACTTCCAAAGTCAAATGATCGTGATATGCATATTATGCGTGCGGAAGCGCCGGGTCCTACCATTGGTAAATTAGTACCTCGTATGCGTCAGTCGGCTATGATTTTATATACCATGTATATGGGATTGACTGTCATTCAGGTCATTTTACTTTTGATTGGGAAGATGCCATTGTTTGATGCGTTGTGTAATACATTTGGTACAGCGGGTACTGGTGGTTTTGCAATTAAAAACACGAGTATTGGTGCCTACAACAATGCGTATTATGAAGTGATCATTACGATTTTCATGATTTTATTTGGTGTGAACTTTAATATGTATTACTTTTTATTAATCAAAGATTTCAAACAGGTCTTTAAAAATGAAGAGTTGCGTACATATTTAGGTATTATTCTATTTTCAATTATTTGTATCACATTGAATATTTTATCCATGTATAATTTTGATGTATTCAAATCCATTCGTTTGGCAAGTTTTCAAGTGGGTTCAATTATAACGACAACGGGATATTCGAGTTGTGATTATAGTGTCTGGCCACAATTTAGTAAGATGATCCTCTTCTTATTAACAATCTGTGGTGCGAGTGCTGGTTCGACTGGTGGTGGTGTTAAGGTAAGTCGTCTTTTGATTATTGTAAAGAAAATTAAATTGGATATTCAAAAGTTACTACATCCACAAAAAGTAGAAGCCATTACAATGGATGGAAAAGTTGTAGATACAGAGGTGGTCACTCAGATCATGGCGTATTTCTGTAGTTTCATTATTATTGTCGGTGTCTTGTTGTTCTTGGTTTCATTTAATAACTTTGATTTTGAAACAACGGTTACATCCGTTATGACTTGTATTGGTAATGTAGGTCCAGGATATGGTCTTTGTGGTCCAATGGGAAATTTCTCCATGTTCTCGGATTTTTCGAAGATCGTCTTATCTTTTGCGATGTTGATTGGTCGTTTGGAAATCTATCCTATTATCATTTTCTTGGCTCCAATTTTAAATATTCGTAGTGTATCTAAGAATATTCATAGTCGTAAAAAGCGTAGAAGCAACTAAGGTACTTTTTAGTATCATTTGCACCTTTTAGTTTAATGAAAACGGATACAACTAACTTAAGTGTATTTTGAGTTAATATATAGCCTGAATTATTCATGAAAAGATAATAAAAGAAGATTAGCCTTGTTGATGGATCCA
>NZ_JAHQVB010000090.1 GCF_019052655.1 Holdemanella porci | reverse complement strand
GAGTGTTTTAACTGGCGAAATATTAGCGATTACTGCCAATGCAATATTTGAAATGCCTAGGAAGGATGGAATTTATACAATGGCAAGTTATCTTGAAAAATATCAAGTGTTAGATGAACTTAAAAAAATAGATAAGTTCAAATCAGAGGGAAAGATATGAAGAAAAAACAGATTTTAGTATGTGGAACAGGATTTGGGAAAATTTATTTGAAAGCTATTGCAGAAAGTAAAGAATATGAGCTTATGGGTATATTGGGAAAAGGAAGCGATAGATCCAGACTTCTTTCAAAGAATCTAAATGTGCCAATGTATACGGATATTAAAGAAATAAATCAAAATGTTGATGCAGCATGTGTAGTTGTACCTAATGCGGCTGGAGGTGGAAACGGTGCCAATATAGCTAAAAGTATACTTGCAAAAGGGATACCAACATTATTAGAACATCCTGCTCATGAGGTAGAAATTGTTAATTGTATAAGAGAATCCGGAAGTGCCGCTTTTATGTTGAATCCATTTTATCGGTATATCAAGCCAATTCGAGATTTTTTAGAGGCGGCACAAATAATAAGTAAACATGCTCATCTTATAAATGCATCCTTGGAATGCGCTATACATGTATTATATGATGGAATAGATATATTGGGGTGTGCGTTGGGAGGCTTATCAACATGGAAATTGGGAAATGTAGCAGAATCTTATACAACTTCTATGGCAGGAGGGGGTAACAGAGTTATTAGTGGTATAATTGGAATGGTTCCGGTAACATTTATAGTGAATACCAATGTGGATCGTAACGATATAGACCATCCATTACATTTATATCATAGAATAGAATTGACATTTTCCACAGGGCGGCTCTGTCTGGTCAATACCCATGGTCCGGTAATATGGCTTCCTTTCTTGCATATGCCAAGAGATGAATATGGAACACTAAGTATTAATGTAGAAGAGGAAGTAAATATACCCTCTGGTGTTACTATAGGAAATGTAATGTTACCATCAGTAAAAGAAACGTTTGAACAAATATGGCCGGATGCAGTAAAGAAAGCTTTAGAGATTTTATTTAAGCAAAATAGAACAGAAAAAATGTCCATGGCGCAATATCAAATATATGTATCAAAATTATGGTCTGAAATATGTCAGAAAGTGGGCTATATGAATATCGTTGATTATGACAATTTTGGTGACATAAAAAATATATTTTATGATTTGGAAAAAAGACATTTAATAAAAAAGGAGAATGACGGGATTGAATGAAATTGAGAATGTATACGGAGAGACAGTAGAATTTTATGATTTATCAGCTCTTTCACAGATAGGGAACAAAAAAATTGTTTTAAACAAATTTGCTGATATGGTTAAGGATTTAGATGGAATCATTTTGGATATAGGTGCAGGAACTGGAAAAACAACAATAGAGATGGCTAATATGATATGTGATAAAGAAATAATTGCTTTAGAACCATCGGCTTATATGAGAACAGCGTTTATGGCAAGATTAATGGAGCATAATGAAGTTAAAGAGAGAATTTCTCTATTGCCGATAGATGTAGGTAAATATTCATTTCGAGATAAAATAAGTGGTGTAATGTGCATGGGAGTACTTGGTCATTTAAAAAGGGATGAACAAGAAAAATTATTGTATAAATTAGATAAAAATTTGAATATAAATGTCCCAATCCTGATAGAACTTTTAGAACCGAAATTTCTTGTTGCGCCAGTAGGAAGCAGAATATCGGTGGCTACTCAAGGAAGATTGCGCTATGAGACGTATATTACCGATATAAAGCAAGTGGGGATGGATCAATGGACATGGAGATTGACCTATAAAGTTTTTTGTGGTAAAAACATAGTTAGTACTGTAGATAGCCTAATGTCGTGGAATTATCAGAGTGTGGAAAAAATTTTAAACCAATTGACAAAAATGCACTTTAGAACAGCTAAATTATCAGAAACATTATTACTTGCAATAAAAGCACGATAAATATGAACTTCAGATAAAATTAACTCTCGAACTGTCAGGTGTTCCTAAAATGCCATATTTATAAGATAATTTAGCGATGTGCAGGGAGAATAATGAGAATTAATATTAAATTGTCAGTACAATGGGTTTTAAAAGTGACTTTATCGTCTTGTGAGATGCAGAAAGAAATGGAAGTAAGTGAAGTTTGTAATTTACATTAAGTAGTGTCTGCTTTTTACATGATTACAAAATTTGACTTTTTACTTTGGAAGTTGTAAAATTTAATTAGTCTTATCTAACTTCGGGAGGAATGCTTGTACATGACAAACCAATACATGAATAATCTTTATCGTGATCTGCTCTCTAATTCACCGCAGACAATAACCATAGATATTCCAGCAGACATGGGGACAGGGCAGATTTTACAGGTGGTCACGAAACAGGGAGCAGTTGTTTCGGACTGGAAAATGAATTATTTTTCAGATATGAACGTGCAGGGAGTGAGTAGCGAAGAATACATTCAAATGTTGTTCTGCTTCAATGATGGTGTTTCCTGGAATATTGCAGATAGCCGACAAAGTATCAGCATACAAAAAGGTGAGTCCTGTATTTATCGTGGACACGGGAAAATGGAATATCTGTGCTATTCCAAACAAAACGATTTCCTTTTCAAAAATGTAAAAGTACCACTGTCGTATTTCCGTAAAATTATGAATGACTATTTTGATGTTGGTGAGATTGAGGTTTATCAGAAAAAACTATTGGAAGGTATATCAAAAGTAGGTATTACTCCCTATATGGAGCACATTTTTGCGGAACTGAAAGACTTCACGCAATATCGCGGCGGATTGGGATACCTGTTTTTGGAAAGCAAAGTTTTTGAGTTGTTATCTGTATATTTGAGTGAGATTTTGGAACTGAGTATTCTTGCGTCAACTTATATAGCAATTTCCAGAAGTGACCGAGAATCCATCATAGAAGCGAAGAGAATCATTGACAGTCAGCTTGCTTTGGCACCAAGTTGTGAGGAATTGGCGCGAAAAGTCAATATTAGTACTTCAAAATTGTCAAAGGGTTTTTCCTCGCTGTTTGGAACATCGGTTCATGCGTATATTATAGATCAGCGATTGGAAAAGGCGGCAAGTCTACTATTAGAAAGTAATTTGAACGTAAGTCAGGTGGCAGCATTTGTAGGCTATTCAAAACCGAGTAACTTTGCTGCGGCATTCAAAAAGAAGTATGGGGTAATTCCTAAAAACTATAAAACGGAAAATACGATTGGTTAAAATTAAAAAATACCGATTTTGGGTAGAATAAAACCGTTTTTGGGTTGGAAATGTAGGCGTAAATTGTTATTATATGTGGTGTAGTTAGAAAATGCTAACTACACCATTTTTTAGATAGGAGGATACTGGTATGAGTTCCCAGAAAAAAAGTTCCCGGCTTGAGGGAAAAGATTTAATTACTATCGGCATCTACACCGTCATCTATGTCGTCATTGTTATGCTGGTGGCGATGCTTGGCTTCATCCCCATTTTTATTCCGCTGATGGCGGTGCTGTGTCCTTTGATTGGCGGCATCCCCTATATGCTGTATGTTACAAAGGCTAAAAAATTCGGGATGACTGCAATCATGGGTTTCCTGATTGGCCTAATCATGGTGTTCTTCGGCAACGGCTATCTTACTATGGTAACTGGTCTTGTTGGCGGCCTGTTGGCTGACGTGATCCTGAAAAAGGCAGACTACAAAAGTGCAAAGAGTACAGTTCTTTCCTGCGGTGTGTTCAGCATCTGGGTGTTTGGCAACTTTGCTCCCATTTTCCTGAACCGTGAAAGCTATATGGTAATGCTGACTGAAGGATACGGCGCTGAATATGCAGCTACCCTTAATACATATATGCCTATGTGGATTGCGCCTATTTTGCTGGTTGCCTGCTTTGTGTTTGGCCTTGTCGGAGGTATGATTGGGAAAGCCATTTGCAAAAAGCACTTCCAGCGTGCCGGTATTGCATAATGGCGCGGGAAATTCTGCTCAGCAAAAAAACAGAACAAGGGTTGCGGCTCGATCCGCGTACAAAACTGTTGCTCATCTTCATCATAAGCATTTTTGTCATGGGTGGAACAGGCGGAGAAGCTATGGGACTGATCCGCCTTGTTCTTTGTGTGGTTCCGGCTATATTGCTGCTTACCTCGAAACAATGTGCAAAAGCTGTGGGCTATATTGCTGTGTTTTCTGTTTTTTATGCTGTCCAAATTTATGTTTTGCCGCACCTTACGGGGATATTGAATTTCCTTGTTCTGTTTACAATAGGATTCTTCTGCCGAATCCTTCCCAGTGTTGCGATTGCTGCCTATGCAGTGAAAACAACAACGGTCAGTGAATTGATTTCCGGCATGGAAAGAATCCATATGCCTAAAGAAGTGACGATCCCCTTAACGGTCATGTTCCGCTTCTTTCCAACTGTCTTTCAGGAGTCAGAAGCAATCAGTGACGCTATGAAAATGCGTGGGATTAAACTTGGAGGGAAAAAATCTTCAAAAATATTGGAGTATAAGCTGATCCCGATGATTACCTGCTCCGTGAAAATCGGTGAGGAACTTTCCGCTGCGGCAATTACCCGTGGCCTCGGCGCTCCTGTCAAACGCACAAACATTTGCCAGCTTAAATTCAATTTTGCCGATGTGGTGCTGATCTTGTTTTGTTGCTTTGTAGTGTTTTGGGCGATTGCTTCCCCGATAATTTCCGCAGGAGGGATTTTGCCATGATAGATTTTCAAAATGTTTCTTTTTCTTATGGTGAAGAATCCAGCGGCGGAGGGATTAGAAATGTCAATCTCACCATAAACACAGGGGAATTTGTTTTACTCACGGGAGAATCCGGCTGTGGGAAAACAACGATTACCCGTTTGGTAAACGGGCTGGTGCCTCATTATTACGAGGGCAAATTAGAGGGCGATGTCCTTCTGGACGGAAAAAGCGTATCAGATACGCCGCTTTATGACTTGGCTGCTATGGTGGGATCTGTATTCCAGAATCCCAAAAGTCAGTTTTTCAACGTGGATACGGATAGTGAATTAGCCTTTGCCTGTGAAAATTTAGGCTATCCTCAGGAGGATATCCTGAAAAGGATTGACCGGACAGTTTCCGATTATCATATTGAAGATTTGATGGGGCGAAGCGTGTTTGCTCTGTCCGGAGGCGAAAAGCAAAAAATAGCCTGTGCTTCATCAAGTGTATTGCTGCCGGGAATTATGGTCCTGGACGAACCATCTTCTAATTTGGATATGGCTGCTATTGATGACCTGCGGCAGGTCCTAAGCCTCTGGAAAAAGCAGGGCAAAACAATTCTGATCGCAGAACACCGCCTTTACTACCTTCACGATCTTGCAGATCGTGTGCTGTATGTAAAAGATGGGGAGATTGAACGGGAATACACGCCTGCTGAATTTGACAGCTTATCGGATGGCACTCGAAAAGAAATAGGGCTGCGGCCGTTTTCTCTCTCGAAGTTGAAGCCTGCGAATCAGTATCAGGCGCATACAGCTAAACAGATGGAATTTCAAAATTTCTGCTTTGCGTATAAAAAGCGGGAACCGGAAAGCCTCCATATTCCGAGTGCAGAACTGCCTGTTGGAGAAACGATTGCCATTATCGGTCTGAATGGCGCTGGAAAATCTACTCTGGCCCGCTGTATTTGCGGACTGGAAAAGAAGTGTGGCTTTTTGCAGGTTGAGGGGAAAACCCTTGATTGGAAAGCCCGGCTCAAACATTGCTACATGGTAATGCAGGATACCAGCCATCAGCTATTTACCGAAAGCGTGGCGGATGAAGTGCTTCTGAGCATGGACAACAAGGATGAAACTGTTGTGGATAAAATCCTTAAACAGTTTGATCTGCTGGAATATAAAGACAGGCACCCGCTTTCTCTTTCCGGCGGGCAAAAACAGCGGGTAGCGATCGCGTCTGCCATTGTGAGTAACCGGGAGATCATTGTGTTTGACGAACCAACAAGCGGGCTTGATCTCAAACATATGAGGGAAGTTGCGCGGAGTTTGAAGTCACTCGCGGATCAGGGCAAAACGCTTCTTGTTATTACGCATGATCCGGAGTTGGTGATGGCGGGATGTTCGTATGTAGTCCATATGGAAAAAGGGCAAGTAAAAGAAAGCTATCCATTGGACGAATCCGGCAGTAAAAAGGTTTT
>NZ_JAHQVB010000008.1 GCF_019052655.1 Holdemanella porci | reverse complement strand
GCAAATGAAAAGCGCCCATACAAATCATTTTATATGATTTGATGGGCTTTTTTTATAGTTAAGTAGGGGATCTAATTGTTTGACAAGAATACCTTTTTCTTCAAATTCTTCTATTTGTTCAGCAGGTACTCGAGTATCTGTTACTAAGTAAGCAAATGAGTCTGGCTTTGCGACTACAAATTGATGCACATAATTAATTTTTGTCGCATCTGCTAAAATAAAGGCAGCCCCACTGCACCTAGAAATCATAGATTCATTGATGATTACTTCCGGAAGAATTGCCGTACTCATGCCAACTTCGTTGTCAAATCCGTTACAACCTAAAAATGCTTTGTTGGCTTTGACTCTTTGAAGATTGTTTAAGGCAAAATCACCGGTCATTGTTTCTTTAGGAAAACGAAGCTCGCCTCCAGTCATTACTATTTGTACATTTGGGTCATGATCACAGAAAATAGCTTTTCCGTTATTTGTGATGATTGTGACCCTTTTTCCGATAATATATTTTATGACTAATAGTGCAGTTGAGCTTGTGTTGATGAAAATTGTATCTCCATCATCTACAAATGTTGCAGCAAACTTGGCAATCGCATGTTTATAAGCTTCGTTTGGATCTATGTCATGTTCAACAAAGTTTTGAACAAGTTTAGCACCACCATAGAAACGTTCAATAGCTCCCATGTCTTCCCAATATTGTAAATCTCTGCGAATTGTTAATGGTGTTACATTCAATTCTGAAGCCAGTTCTTCCACGTTTACAGTACCTTTGACCTGTATTTTTTGCATGATTTTTTTTCGTCGCTTATCTACGACTTCTTTTGTCATTTTCATAAAACCTCTCCCTTTTTACATGTGTTACTTAACCCTTTTAATGTTATTATTTTATTTTTATAATTTTCACAAAGATGCTTTTCTTTTATTTTATTACATAATAAAGTGAATTGATAATAGTATTGTATTTTTTCTCTAGGATTCATATTTTCTGTGTTAACGGATTTAAATACATTCAAACTTTGTTTATAATCCTTTCTTGATACTAAGTATACGGCATCCATAAATTCCCAGTTAAATAATGGTGAAACCTTTGCACCTTTTACTTTTGTGTTACGCATTCTTTCTAATTTATTATATTCTTGTTTTGCACAATCTAAATCATTCAACATAAATGAACAATAGAACTTTGTGTAATGATAGATCAATAACTGATCAATTGAACTGTGGAAAAACTTTGAGTTTTCTTCAATATGTTCCAAGCACTTCTTATATTCCATTTGATCTATATAATATAAAGTATCGAATATTTTTTTATCATTTTTATAGGCGTGAAATACGTCTTTTTTTAATAGTTCATTAAATTGTTTATTTGCTTTTTCAGGATTTAAATCATAGGCAATTGTTTTGATTGCCTTTCTATATAAATGCTTTAAATATTCAGAATAAAGTGCAATGCCCAAGATAATGATTAATAGAATGATAAATAGTATTTTAGTAGATATAAATTCAGCTTGAATGATCTTATAAATACTGTAGCCTGCAAATAAAATATAGAATGTATAAGATATAATTTGTTGAGCATTTTGTGAAAAAGACATCTTTTCTAATGTTTTCATGTTGTACCTTCTTTCTTTAAGTTTATTTTATCTAAAAAGAACATATAAGTCAATCATATAACGGGATTAAAAGAACGTAAAAATGGATATAAAGAATTAAATAATCATAAAAAAGTTAAAACAAACATATAATGCGATTGTTTTTAATCTTTTAATGTTTTATGATTTGAACGTCAAAAAACCATGGTAAAAAAACAGAAAGAGGAAAACAAAATGTCAAAAGTAGATGAAATTACAAGAGATTCTTGGATCATGTCAACTTTCCCAGAATGGGGTACTTGGTTGAATGAAGAAATTGAAAATGAAGAAGTAAAACCTGGCACTGTAGCAATGTGGTGGCTAGGATGTACTGGTATTTGGTTTAAAACACCTGGTGGTGCAAACATTACAATTGACTTATGGGCAGGAAATGGTAAACGTACTCATGGTGATGGAAAAATGAAAGTTGGCCATCAAATGGCTAATATGTGCGGATGTAGAAATATGCAGCCAAATTTAAGAGCCGTACCATTTGTAATCGATCCATTCGCAATTAAGCAAGTAGATGCAGTATTAGCAACACACTATCATCAAGATCACATGTCAGCTGAATATGCTAGTCACGTACTAAAATCAGGAATGACTACAGTGGATGAAAATGGAAATGAAATTCCAGTACCATTCATTGGTCCTAAAAAATCTGTTGAATTGTGGCAAAAATGGGGCGTACCTGCAGATCGTTGCATTACAGTAAAACCTGGAGATACATTTAAAATTAAAGATATTGAAATTGTTGTGCTAGATTCATTTGATCGTACTTGTATCACAACAACGGATTCACAGGGGCCGGATCGTGAAGATCTTCGTGGCAAATGTCCAACAGATATGGATGATAAGGCTGTGAATTACTTAGTAAAAACACCAGGAGGAAATATTTATCATTCAGGAGATTCTCATTATTCAATTTATTATGCAAAACACGGTAAAGATTACGATATTGATGTTGCGTTTGGATCATATGGAGAAAACCCAGTTGGAATGCAAGATAAAATGACAAGTGTAGATATCTTACGTATGGCTGAGGCTTTAAGAACAGATGTAGTTATTCCTATTCACTATGATGTTTGGACTAACTTTAAAGCAGACCCAAAAGAAATTGAATTGTTATATAATTATAAGAAAGATGTGTTAGATTACAAATTCCATCCATTTATTTGGGATGTAGGTGGTAAATATGTATATCCAACAGATAAAGCAAAACGTCAATATCACTATCGTAGAGGATTTGAGGATTGCTTCGAAGAGGAACCTAACGTTCCATATCGATCAGTTTTATAAGAAGAGGTAATGAATATGTTGAAAGAAATTGTTGAAAAAGGACACTATTGTTTTGTTGAGAAAGTTGATTCGTGGCAAGACGCCATTCGACAAAGTTATGCACCTTTGTTAAAGGATAGTACAGTTGAAAATGAATATGTAGAAGCTGTTATTGAATGTGTCAATAAATATGGACCTTATATTGTGATTGTTCCAGGTATTGCGATGCCACACTCAACAGAAGGAGCAGTAGGATGTAATGGAACAGCTATTTCATTTATGAAGGTGGAAGAAGAAGTTGATTTTGATCCAGAAGATCCAGATAAAAAGGCAAAATTGTTCTTCTCTTTAGCAGCAATTGACCATGATCAGCATATTCAAAATATACAATCATTAATGGATACTTTGATGAATGAGGATATCGTTGAAGCATTGATGAATGCAAAAACAAAAGGTGATTTAGAAGAAATCGCTGATCAATATGAATAATATATGAGGAGAGTAAAATGAATATAATAATGACAGTATGGGACTTTTTTGCGACAAATATTTTGACGCAACCCGCATATTTTATCGGTTTGATCGTATTTATCGGTTACTTATTATTGAAAAAACCAATTTACGATGCATTTGCAGGATTTATTAAAGCTACAGTAGGATACATGATTTTAAGTGTTGGTTCTTCTGGCTTAGTTGGAAACTTTAGACCAATCTTAGTTGGATTAAAAGATCGTTTCAATCTACACGCAATGGTTATTGATCCATATTTTGGACAAAACGCTGTTACAGAAGGTTTACAGGAACAATTTGGTAGAACGTTCTCTCAAGTTATGATCTTATTGTTGATCGCATTTATTATGAACTTAATTTTAGTTCGATTAAAAAAATGGACAAAAATGCGTGCTGTATTTACAACAGGTCATGTACAGATGCAACAAGCATCAACAGCATTCTGGTTGATTCTATTCTGCTTCCCTAAATTAGGAAGTACACCAATTCTAATTGTTATGGGATTGATTTTAGGATTATATTGGGCTGTAGGTTCAAACTTAACAGTAGAAATTACGCAGGAATTAACTGAAGGTGGAGGTTTTGCGATTGCTCACCAACAAATGTTTGGTATCGCATTATTTGGTAGTATTGCTAAAAAGATGAAGGGTGAAAATTCAAAACGTTTGGATGATTTAAAATTTCCAGGATTCTTATCTATCTTTAATGAAAATATGGTCGCAACATCTATCTTGATGTTCTTATTCTTCGGTGCTATTTTAATGGTATTAGGAAAGGATTATTTAGTTGAAGCTGGATTTATCGCAGAAACACAAAACTTCTTCTTCTATACTATGACAACAGCGTTTAACTTTGCGGTATATCTAGCTATCTTACAATTAGGTGTTCGTACATTCGTTACAGAACTTACAAATTCATTCCAAGGTATTTCTAATTCATTCTTACCTGGAGCTGTTCCTGGTATTGATTGTGCCGCTGTATTTGGATTTGGTAGTTCAAACGCTGTAACAGTAGGATTCTTAATGGGTGCTTTAGGACAATTCTTAGCGATTGGTGCTTTATTGTTGATGCATTCACCAACATTGGTAATTGCAGGTTTCGTTCCTGTATTCTTCGATAATGCAGTTATCGCTGTATATGCTGATAATCGTGGTGGTATCAAAGCTGCAATGCTTCTTCCATTTATTTCTGGTTTAATTCAAGTATTCGGATCTGCTTTAATCGCTGGCTGGGTAGGATTAAGTCAATACGGAGGATATTTAGGAATGTTTGACTGGGCAACAGTATGGCCAATCTTTACAGTAATCATGAAATATGCTGGATACGTAGGTGTAGGAATCGTAGTATTGATTTTGGTGGCAATTCCACAATTACAATATCGTAAACACCCAGATACATATTTCTTAATTACAGAAGATTATGATGCATATTTAGAAAAAGTACAAGCTGTAAGTGCTGAATAAAAGGAGATATTACAATGGCAAAATTAAAATTATTAGTATGTTGTGGCAATGGTGCTGGAACAAGTATGATGATTAAATTAAATGTTGAAAAAGTGGCTAAAAAGATGGGACTTGATGTACAAGAAATTCATCACTGTGCAGTGAGTGAAGGAAAGTCTGCTGCTGGAAATTATGATATCGTATTGTGTTCAAAAAACTTCGTTCCTATGTTTGAAGACTCAAAGAAACGTGGAACTAAAGTTGTTGGACTTAAGAATGTAATGTCTGCAAAAGAAATCGAAGAAGGCTTAAAAGCAGCACTTAGTGAATAATAAAAAAATGAAAGCTGCGTTTATGCAGCTTTTCTTATACCCAAAAATAGACAAAAAGAGGAGATAATCATGAAAATTGTTAAGAAAAAACTAGATGATATGTACCGTTGCTATTGCGCAAGTAATATTTATTTTGATGGTCAAAACCATATTTTATTGGCAAGTGAAGATCCAAATGTCGCATGTAATATGTATTATGGAAAAGATTATGAAACAAAAGAAAATGTATGGACACATCCAGGTGGATGTATGTCAATCGTTCCAATTCCAGGAAAAGAAAAAGAGTTCCTTTGCGTTCAAGAATTCTATTTAAAGGTTACTCCATCTTTGGCAAAAATCGTATGGGGAAAATACGATAATGGAACATGGCAATTCAAAGATGTTGTGTCTGTGCCTTATGTACATCGTTTTGGAATTTTTAACCAGAATGGTATCAACTATTTGATCCTAGCAACAGTAGCTACTTCTAAAAAAGAAAAGAATGACTGGAGTGTTCCAGGAAGAATTTATGTAGCTGAATTACCAGAAGATCCAAGTACAGGAGTTGAATTAGAAGTATTATGTGATGGATTATATCGTAACCATGGTTTCTGGCAAACAAAAGAAGATGGTAAAGATGTTGGATACTTTGGAAGTGATCAAGGAATCTTACGTGTAAGTGCACCAGAAAAACGTGGTGGACAATGGAAGGTGGAACCAATTTTATCTGGACATATTGGTGAGATTGCTACAATCGATATCGATGGAGATGGCCAGGATGAAATCATGACGATCGAAGAATTCCATGGAAATACAATTCAAATTTATAAGAAAGATGGAAGTGAATATAAGAAAGTATGGCAATACGATAATGAAATTGATTTTGCGCATGCCTTAGTTGGCGCTAAACTTGCAGGACAAAATGCATTTGTATGTGGTGTCAGAAGAAAAGATTGCGAATTATTTGTCGTTACATATGAAGATGGAGAATACAAAGTCACAATGGTCGATAAAGGTGTAGGACCAGCCAACCTATGTGTTGTACATGAAGATAATAGAGACATCATTGTTGGTGCAAACCATACTGCAGCCCAAGCAGCAATCTACTTTGTTACGGAGGACTAAGATATGTTAGAAGAATTGAAGCAACGTGTATTAGATGCAAATTTATTATTACCAAAATATGGGTTGATCACATTCACATGGGGAAATGTATCTGAAATCGATCGAGAAAAAGGAATCGTAGCGATTAAACCAAGTGGTGTAGAATATGATGTCATGACGCGTGATGATATTGTGCTTGTGGATTTAGATGGAAATATTGTAGAAGGAAATCTACGTCCAAGCTCTGATTTAGATACACATTTGGAATTCTATCGTAATTTTCCAAATATTGGAGGTGTTGTTCATACACATTCCACTTGGGCAACGAGCTTTGCACAGGCAGGAAAAGATATCATTCCATTAGGAACTACACAGGCAGATTACTTTCATGGAGCTGTTCCTTGTACCCGTTTTATGACAGAAGAGGAAATTCATGGTGATTATGAATTGGAAACAGGAAAAGTAATTGTAGAGGAATTTAAAACACGCAACATTGATCCAGATAGAGTTCCTGGTGTATTGGTACATTCACATGGACCTTTCACTTGGGGAACGGATGGATTCAATGCAGTTCATAATGCGGTTGTTTTAGAAGAATGTGCAAAGATGAATGCAATCGCATCTTTATTAAGTAACAATGAAATTGATTCCATGCAGCAGGTTCTATTAGACAAACACTTTAATCGTAAACATGGACCAGGAGCTTATTATGGACAAGCTAAATAGAGAATATAGACTCGGTCTATATGAAAAGAGTATGCCAAGTACGCTTACTTGGGTAGAGAAATTGACAATTGCCAAGAAGAGTGGATTTGATTATTTGGAAATCAGTATTGATGAAAGTGATGCAAAGCTTGCAAGATTGGATCAGCCAACGAATGAAATCAAGGAAGCCATTCAAAAAACGGGTGTTCCTATTTCTTCAATGTGTTTAAGTGGACATCGTAAATATCCACTTGGATCACATGATAAAGAGATTCAAAAGAAATCATTGGAAATCATGAAGAAAGCCATAGATTTTGCGGCTGATTTAGGTGTTCGTATTATTCAGTTAGCTGGATATGACGTCTATTATGAAACTGGGGATCTATACACAAATCATGATTTTGAAACAAATCTAAAGAAATGTGTGGAAATGGCTGCTGAAAAAGGAATTGTATTAGGTTTTGAAACAATGGAAACACCATTTATGGATACAGTAGAAAAAGCGATGCGCTATGTAAATTTAGTAAGCAGTCCATATCTAGGTGTATATCCAGATATTGGAAACTTAAAAAATGCATCTTTATTATATGGTGTAGATGTAGACGAAGATTTGATGTGTGGAAAAGGACATATTTTTGCGAGTCATTTAAAAGAAACTGTTCCAGGTAAATATCGTGAAATTCCATTTGGGACAGGGCATACAGAGTTTGTGAAAAATATCAAAACATTGAAACGACTTGGAGTGCGTATGTTTGTTGGAGAATTTTGGTATGTGAACAATGAAGACTGGCAAGATGTTGTAAAAGATGCTGGGGTATTTTTAAGAGATAAGTTAGATAAGGGATTTGAGTAAATGAATATAAAAGAATTAGAACTTCATGCGAACAATATTCGTAAGAATATATTAACCGAAGTATATAGTGCCAACTCAGGACATCCAGGAGGATCCTTGAGTGGTGCAGATATTTTAACAGAAATCTATTTTGAACAGATGGATATCAATAAAAACAATGTTGATTCAATTGATCGCGATCGTTTTGTGTTAAGTAAAGGGCATGCGAGTCCATTATTGTATGGAACATTAAAAGAAAAGGGGTTGTTAGATGATGATTTAACTACATTTAGAAAGATCAATTCAAATTTACAAGGACATCCCAACATGAATGAAGTTACAGGTGTAGACATGTCTACAGGATCTTTAGGACAAGGTGTTTCTTGTGCTGTGGGCATGGCTATTGTCAATAAGCATGTCGATAAGAATACACATCGAATTTATTGCTTATTAGGTGATGGGGAATGTGAAGAAGGACAAGTATGGGAAGCTTGCATGGCAGCAGCTCATTATAAATTGGATAACTTATGTGCCGTTTTAGACTACAATCATTTACAGATTGATGGAAATATTGATGATGTGATTTCACCAGAGCCATTCGCAAGTAAATTTGAATCTTTTGGATGGAACGTATTGGACGTAAATGGACATGATTTTTATGAATTAAGAAATGCGTTTGAACAAGCTAAACAAGTTAAGGATAAACCAACTATGATTATTGCCCATACAATCAAGGGTAAAGGTGTTTCTTATATGGAAAATAACTATGCATGGCATGGAGCTGCACCAAATGATGAACAATATGAAACGGCAATGAAAGAGTTAGGAGGTCTTGAATAATGGCAAAAGAAGCAACACGTAATGCCTATGGGAAGGCTTTGGCAGAATTAGTTGTAGAAAGAGATGATGTATTAGTATTAGATGCGGATCTTACAAAATCTACAAAGACAATCGATGCCAAAAAGGCAAGACCGGAACATCATTTCAACATGGGAATTGCCGAAGGAAATATGATGGCAGTCGCTGCTGGTATGGCAGCAAGTAATAAAGTAGTTTATGCATCTAGTTTTGCGATGTTTGTGGCAGGAAGAGCTTTTGAACAGATTCGCAATAGTATTTGTTATCCAAACTTGAATGTAAAAGTATGTGCAACGCATGCTGGAATTACAGTTGGAGAAGATGGTGCAAGTCATCAATGTATTGAAGATATAGCACTTATGAGAAGTATTCCAAATATGAAAGTATTTGTACCATGTGATCAATATCAGGCAAAGGCTATTGTAAAGGCAGTGGCCGATATAGATGGACCATGTTATGTAAGACTTGGGCGTGGTGCAGTAGAAGATGTATATGATGAAAACTGTAAGTTTGAATTGGGTAAAGGAAAAGTTTTAAGAGAAGGTCAGAAAATCGCATTGGTTGCGACAGGAATGATGGTGCAAGAGGCATTGAAAGCCACTAAAATTTTAGCTAAAGAAGATATTTCTGTTACAGTTGTAGATATGCCTTGTATCAAGCCAATCGATGAAGAGTTGATTGAAGAAATCGCAAAATCCCATGAAATCATCATCACTTGTGAAGAACACAATGTGTATGGAGGACTTGGAAGTGCTGTTAGTGAAGTAACTTCTAAGAAGAGTCCAGTGCGTGTGGAAATGATTGGTATGCAGGATACTTTTGGAGAGAGTGGAACACCGAAGGAATTATTAGCGAAATATGGTTTGAATGTAGATCATATTGTTGAAAAGGTAAAGGAATGTCTTTAAAAAATATTAAATTGATTGTTGCTGATTTAGATGGTACGCTTTTGCATGATGATAAAAGTTTAGATCAAAATATTAAAAGTGTTCTGATTGAAAAGAATGTTCCACTTACTTTTGTATCGGGTCGAAATGTGCATATTATTCAGGATTATATAAAAGAATTAAATATTACTTTACCTTATATTACGAATAATGGAGCAAACATGTTTTTGGGTGATACATGTATTTATGAATGTCCAATTGATTCTAGTGAATTAAAGACTTGTTTAAATATATTAGTCGCAAACAAAGTTGCGTTCCTGGCTTATACGAATCAGACAATCTATTCAGTTGGATCTCAAGATGGGTTAGATGAATTTAAGAAACGATTGATTGGTAAATGCAAAATTGTTGAAGATGCCAATATTGCAGATATTGTTAGGGAATCAATATTTAAGGTTGTGATGATTCATCCAAATATGGAAAAGATAAAAAATCAATTAAATTCTGTTTGTGACAAAACATTATGTATGCAATCGGAAGGCATTATTTACACTTTAACAAATTCAGATACTACAAAAGGGAAAACCTTAAAAAAGCTATTGGAATACCTTGATATAGACGCAAACAGCGTACTGGCTTTTGGTGATAACTATAATGATATTTCTATGTTTGAAGTTGCAGATGGTGTTGCTGTAGAAAATGCACAGGAGAGTTTAAAAGAAGTCGCAAAGTATTTAACAAAATCAAATGAAGATGATGGAGTTTCTTATTTCATTCAAAAGAATTTGTGATAGATAAATTTCTATCACTTTTTTATTGACTTTGGAAAAACAAACTCCTATAATGCCTATAAAGTTACTAGGAATAGTAAGCGGAGGTACTAATTATGAAACGATGTTGTAGCTCTTTAAATGAATAATATTGAATTTATTTAATAGGAGGAAAAGAAAATGACAGTATATAAAGCAATTTCAGATTTAATTGGAAATACACCATTAGTAGAATTAACACATATTGAAGAAAAAGAAGGTTTAGAGGCTAGTGTTGTTGCGAAAGTAGAATTCTTTAATCCAGCAGGTAGTGTAAAGGATCGTATCGCAAAGAAAATGATTGAGGATGCTGAGAAAAAAGGGTTGATCAAGCCAGGTGCTACATTGATTGAGCCAACAAGTGGAAATACTGGTATTGGTATTGCATCTGTTGCAGCAGCTAAGGGATATAAGGCTATTATGACAATGCCTGAAACAATGAGTGTAGAGCGTCGTAACTTATTGAAGGCGTATGGTGCAAAAGTTGTTTTAACAGATGGCAAAGCAGGTATGAAGGGGGCTATCGCAAAAGCACAGGAATTGGCAGCTGCTACACCAAACAGTTTTATTCCAAGTCAATTTGAGAATCCATCAAACCCACAGGCACATTATGAATCGACTGGTCCAGAAATTTGGAAGGATACAGAGGGGAAAGTTGATATTTTTGTTGCCGGTGTTGGAACGGGTGGTACTGTAAGTGGTACAGGTAAATATTTGAAGAATCAAAATCCAAATGTGAAAGTGGTTGCGGTTGAACCTAAAACAAGTCCAGTATTATCCCAAGGTCATGCAGGTCCTCATGGTATTCAAGGTATTGGTGCTGGTTTTGTTCCGAATACTTTGGATACAAGTGTATATGATGAAGTCTTTACAGTCACAAATGAACAGGCTTATGAAACAGGTCGTTTAATTGCACATAATGAAGGTATGCTAGTGGGTATTTCAAGTGGTGCTGCTACATATGCCGCTATTCAAATCGCAAAACGCCCTGAAAACAAAGGGAAAACAATCGTCGTATTATTACCAGATACAGGTGAGCGTTATTTATCTACTCCAATGTTTGCGGAATAATAAAAAAATACGAAGTAAAAAATTACTTCGTAAATGTCTTGGCATAGCCATGATCTTCTCTAGAACCCGTACCAATGGGTTCTTTTATTTTTCCAATTTCTTCAATTTCAAATGGTGTTAATTGATATACATAGTTTAGCCAGTTTCGATATAGAAGATTGGCATGGCTTCTCCATTTTAAGATAGGTTCTTTTTCTGGATCATCATCGGGAAAATAATTGAATGGAATATGGATGGGTTTATTGGCTTTTAAATCTCTAAAATATTCATCTTTTAATGTTTCTTTTCCATATTCTAAATGACCTAAAATAAATATTTGACGATAGTCTTTTGTGACAATGATGTTTGAACCAATTTCATCATTTTTAGATAGTATGGATAAGCATTTTACTTTTTTAACTGCTTCTTCATCAATAGCCGTATGTCTTGAATGTGGCGTATAGTGGATTTCATCAAAGCCATTGGTTAAAAAGTCATATTCATCGACTAATTGTTCTGGGAAGATGCCGAATACTTTTTCTGGCAAGATATGCTTTTGAACTCCATAATGATAATACAGTCCGGCTTGGGCTCCCCAACAAATATGTAGTGTAGAATAGACGTGAGTCTTAGACCATTCCATGATTTCTTCAAGTTCATTCCAGTAATCAACATCTTCGTATTCAAGATGTTCTACTGGAGCTCCTGTAATGATCATTCCATCGTAATAATTATTTTTTAATTTTTCAAAGTATGTGTAGAATTTGACTAAATGATCTTGGCTTGTATTTTTAGAAACATGGTTTTTGACCATCATAAAATCAATATCAACTTGAAGTGCACTTTTTGAAATTAATCGTAAAATTTGTGTTTCCGTTTCTATTTTTTTTGGCATTAGATTTAAAATCACGATCTTTAATGGTCGAATTCTTTGTCTATGTGCACTTTTATCTTCAATCGCAAAGATTTTTTCACTTTCTAATATGTCTTTTGCGGGCAATGCATCGGGTATGTTGATTGGCATATATGAACAACTCCTTTATTTGTATACACTTTATTATACGCGAAAAAAAACAGAATGGAAATTTTCCATTCTGTAAAAGACTATGCTTTCATTGCGTCTAGTGCTTGTTGTAAATCGTTGATAATATCTTGTGCAGCTTCAAGACCTACAGAGAAACGAATTAAATCTGGAGCAACACCGGCTTCTTTTAATTGTTCTTCACTCATTTGACGGTGTGTATGACTTGCTGGGTGTAATAGACAAGTTTTGGCGTCTGCAACATGGGTTACAATAGAAGCAAGTTTTAAGCTGTCCATGAATTTTTCAGTTTGATTACGATCTGCTTTTAATCCAAATGACAATACACCACAAGTTCCGTTTGGACAATATTTTTTAGCTAATTCATGATGAGGGTCACTTTCAAGATCTGCATATTTTACCCATGCAACATCTTCATTGGCTTCTAAGTATTTAGCTACAGCTAGTGCATTTGCACAATGTGCCTTCATACGAACGGCTAATGATTCTAATCCTAGATTTAAGTAATATGCGTTTTGAGGTGCTTGGATTGATCCTAAATCACGCATCAATTGACTTGTAGCTTTTGTGATATAAGCTAATTTACCAAATTTTTCAGCATATACAATACCATGGTAGGATTCATCGGGTGTAGTTAGTCCTGGATATTTATCGGCGTGTTCTAGCCAGTTGAAGTTACCACTATCTACAATAGCTCCACCTACACAAGATGCATGTCCATCCATATATTTTGTGGTAGAGTGAGTAACAATATCAGCTCCCCATTGGATTGGTTGACACATAATTGGTGTAGCGAATGTGTTGTCAATGATTAATGGAACTCCATTCGCATGAGCAACTTTCGCAAATTTTTCAATATCGAAAATACGTACAGTTGGATTTGTGATGGTTTCTCCAAAGACACATTTTGTGTTTGGTTTGAATTCTTTTTGAAGATCTTCTTCACTGATTTCTGGGTCAACAAATGTACAGTCGATACCCATTTTCTTCATTGTTACACCAAATAGGTTGTAAGTTCCACCATAGATGGCACTAGAAGCAATTAAATGATCTCCAGCTTCACAAATGTTGAATACCGCAAAGAAGTTGGCAGCTTGTCCACTTGATGTTAGCATAGCAGCAATACCACCTTCTAAAGCAGCAATCTTACTTGCGACAATATCGTTTGTTGGGTTTTGAAGGCGTGAATAGAAATATCCACTGTCTTCTAAATCGAATAATCTTCCCATTTGAAGACTTGAATCATATTTAAAAGTAGTACTTTGATAAATTGGTACTTCTCTAGGCTCGCCGTTTTTGGGTTCATAACCGGCATGTAAACATTTAGTTTCTGTTTTCATAATTTTTTACCCTCCGCTTTTATAATCATTATTTTAAGCTTTTCTTTATAAAAAGTAAAAGAAAAGCTTAGATTACATAATCAAAGCTTTGTTCACGATTTAAAATGTCTTGTAGTGATATTCCTTTTAAATAGGTTTCAATCACTTGATTTAATCCTTCATAAATATAAAGTGTAGTACAATCTTCTTTTCTTGGACATACATTTACTTCAGTGTCTAAGCAGGCAACACAAGACAAATTGCCTTCCGTTGCGACTAATACGTCATATACAAGGATTTGGTCTGGATTTTTTGCGAGCTTATATCCCCCTTGAAAACCACGGTTGGATTGAACTATTCCACTTTTTGTAAGAATTGGAACGATTTGTTCTAAATATTTTTTAGAGATGTTTTGTCTGTCGGCAATATCCTTTAGTGTTATAAAGCCTGAATCATTATGTTGAGCTAAATCTATAAGTAGGCGAAGGGCATAGCGACCTTTTGTAGATATTTTCATTTTTATTCCCCTTTTCTTTTTATTATAATAATATATATTTAGTAGGTTTTCTAGCAAAGAGGTAAAAAATGGTTAAAATTGTCGTTTTTGATTTAGACGGAACACTATATGATTCACATAAACATATTGATAAAGATACAGTTTATAAAATAATTGAACTTGAACAAAAAGGTATTGTAGTTGGGATTGTGACTGGAAGGTTTTATGAAGAGTTGGATGAAGTTATCGAAAAACTAAAACTAAGAGAATACAATGGTTTTGTAGCAAGTTCGAACGGTTTAGAAATACATGATTTTTTAGATGGGAAAATAAAGTGCTTTACGCGACTCTCAAAAGACGAAGTAAAAGAATTGGTAGAAGAAGCAAAGAAACATCATATGATTAGTTATGTTTGGCAAAATGGTCGTTATTCGATGTTTGATATATCATTTATGAATGGATTAAAAAAGCTTGCTTCAGCAATTCCCTTTGATGAGCATTATATAAAAGCATTAAGAGAGACTGAATTTGAGAAGAGTATATCTTTAGAGGTACCTTTATATGATAAGGTGTGTTTTGCGGGACTTCCAATCTTGAAATTAAAAAAATCAATCTTAAAACAGCATTCAGAATATCGGTTTTATGATGTTGGAAGACTCGGAACTGAATTATGCAAGAAGGATGTTGGGAAGCTTGAAGCTATTCAATTCATTTGTGGGAAGAAAAACACCTCTATAGATTGTGTAATGGCTTTTGGAGACAACGGAAATGATGTGAATTTACTAGCCTCTTGTGGATATGGAGTTGCGATGAGAAATGGGAGTGCACAGGCAAAAAAAGCCGCTAAATATATTAGCGACTATACAAATAATGAGCAGGGTGTGCTTCGATTTATAAATTCGTTTTTTGGATGAAATATTGATCTAAAAAGATAAGAATTCCATTTAGTACAAGGAAGAATCCAGTTAAAGAGAAAATAAAGTCTAAGGATTGAATGGGTTTCATAAGTAATACAATTCCGACAACTAAGATAAAGATAGCTCCGGCAAGATTGACTTTCCATTGTTCAAAACCATTATCTTTTAAGAGTAATACTTTTTGAAAATGAGATAGGGAATTAATAATCAATAGAATTCCTACAAGCATAGGTAAAATACTAATGAATTTTTTTGGTTCAAAACTCATATATAGGCCTACAGACAATAAGAATATGCCTAATACAAGAGTTGTTAGTGTTGTACTATTTCTTTTCTTGAAATATGTATATAGAAATAGAATCGCAATGACTAAAAAGATACATCCAATAACTCGCGTAATTGTTGTTAATATGGAGACGTTAAATATGCATAAGACTAAGCCAGATAAAATGCATAGAATTGCCGATGAGATAGCTTCTGTTTTTGTTTCTTTCATATAATCACAACCTTTCACAATTATTATACTCTGTTGTATAATTATTTTAAGAGGTGATGAACGTGAAAGTTGCAGTTTTGTTAGAAAATGGATTTGAAGAATTAGAAGCTATGGGTCCAATTGCCTTACTTAGACGTGGTGGACTTGATGTGGATATGATTGGTGTCAACAATGAGGAACAGGTTACAGGTCGTTTTGGCGTAACCTATTCGAGTGTGTTTCCAATGAACAAATATGACTTTAGTGATGTGGATTGTTTAGTTTTACCTGGTGGTCCACATTATCAAAAGCTAGAAAAGAATGAAGAAGTATTAAAATTAGCTCATGAGTTTGCCGAAAATAAAGTATTGGTAGCTATTTGTGCTTCTCCAACAATCTTAGGTCATGAGGGTATCTTAAAAGGTAAGAAATATACTTGTTTTAAAGATATGGATGAAGATTTTGGTGGTGAATATCAATATGAATATGCCGTTACAGACGGAAACATCATTACGGGTGTAAGTGTAGCAGCAAGTATTGAGTTTGCGTTTGCGATTCTAGAAAAGCTTTGTGGTAAAGAACACACAGAAAAAGTAAAAGCATCGATTTATTATGATGCAAAGCACTAAAAAAATTGTCATCGTGAATGATGACAATTTTTAGTTTATGCTTCTTCATTTAATAAATGGAATTTTTCAAAGATATAGAATAGTAAAGACATGATCATTCCTGTGATACAAGCAAGTACCATTCCTGATAAGGAAATATTTCCTAAGTGAATTGTTACTCCGCTAAGTCCAACAACGAACACAACGGATGTTAAAATCATGTTTACACTTTTTCCATAATCTACTTTTTGATCGACTAGAATTCTTAATCCACTTGTACCAATCATACCGTATAGTAAGAAACTGATTCCACCGATAACTGGATTTGGAATTGTTTGAATCAATGCAGATAATGGACCAATGAATGAACAGATGATGGATAGGATGGCAGCTCCAGCAATAACTTGTACGCTGTATACGCCAGTAATCGCCATAACTCCAATGTTTTCTCCGTAAGTTGTAGTTGGAACAGATCCAATTAAACCTGAAATCATTGTTGAGAAGTTATCTGCAAATAAAGAGCGATGTAGTCCTGGATCTTTGATTAAGTTTCTTCCTACAACTTCACCTGTAACGATTTGGTGACCAATGTGTTCTGATGCGATAACTAATAATACGGGAAGCATCATTAGAATGGCATCCATACTGAATTTTGGTGCTTGGAAGTTTGGAATTGAAATAAAGCTTGCTTCTAATACAGGAGTAAAGTCTACAATGCCTACGGCAACAGCAGTTAAATATCCTGTAACTACGGCAATTAAGATTGGAATGACGCTTAAGAATTTTTTGAAGCATACACTTCCAATTACGGCCATACCAAGTGTAACCGCAAAAACAATCACGTTTTTAGGGTCAATGTTATCTCCTAGAATTCCAGCTGTATTTGCAGCAGATGAAGATAATTCTAGACCAATTAATGCAACAACGGGTCCCATCGCGGCAGATGGTAGTACGATATCAATCCATTTAGTTCCAAATTTCTTGATGATCATTGCCAATAAACATCCGCAAAAACCAACCACAACAAATCCACCACATGCGTATGGATATCCAAATTTTGCGATAATGATATTTGCGGGAGCAATGAAGGCAAAGCTACTTCCTAAATAGGCTGGTGCTTTTCCTTTTGTGATAAAAATAAACAACAATGTTCCGATACCATTCATGAATAGTACGATAGCTGGGTTAATACCGAATAAGAATGGTACTAATACACTGGCTCCAAACATTGCGAACATGTGTTGAATACTTAATGGTATCAGCAGATTTGCGGGTACTTTTTCTTCAACTTGAATAATTCGTTTTGCCATGAAAAATATTCTCCTCCTAAAATATACCTTAACTTTTATACCACATTTTAATGGATTATGAAACTAATTTAGGCTATAATTATCAAGTAGTGCGCCTGTAGCTCAACTGGATAGAGTATCAGATTCCGATTCTGGCGGTTGCAGGTTCGAGACCTGTCAGGCGCACCATTTAGGTGAAATATGGAAACAATACTTTTTGATTTAGATGATACATTAATTGAATCGATGCACGTATGGGAAGATGCCATCATTCGTTTATTTAAAAAGATGGATTTGTATATGAGTATGGAAGAGGCTCGTCAAATCTTTTTTACGATGAAATTTTCGGAAGTTTTAACATACATTAAAGAAAGATTTCATACTAAACAAGATGAGGCTTGGATGTTCAATGAAGTAAATGAAGATATCTTGAATCAATATGCGTATCATATTGAGGCAAAGAAGGGTGCTTTGGATTATATAAAGAAGTGTGCTTCAGAAAATAAAAAGATGGCTGTATTAACATCAAACACAAGGGCATTATCTGAAAAAGTATTAGATCGACTTGGTATGTTGGAATATATGGAGAATGTATATTCAGCAGATGAATTGAAGATGTCAAAAAGAGAAGTGGATATCTATGAGTATGTATTGAAAGATTTAAATACAACTGCAGAAAGTGCGATTGTATTTGAGGATTCGATGTATGCGATCAATACAGCTCGATCATTAAATATTGAGTGTATTGGTTTAGTAAATCCAAACAATCAAAAGGTGTTTGAAAAAAACCATGTAAAAACAATCGTTGATTTTACAGAATTGTGTTAAAATCATGATATGTCCCAGTAGCTCAGTTGGATAGAGCATTCGCCTCCTAAGCGAAAGGTCGTAGGTTCGACTCCTATCTGGGACGCCATATTGAGTTAAAAATAGCGCTGAAATCGTTTGACTTCAACGCTTTTTTGTATTCTCTTTTAATCAGAATAATACTTTTGATTTTTACTTTTTGGCTTGTCAGGAATTGTCAATTTTAGTTTACCTGCATCAACTAGTGGTTGAATATATTCTTTTGTCACAAAAGATGTTGTTTTAATATCTAAATATTCAGCAATTTCTTTTCTTGATTTTGGTGACTTACAAAAACGTATTAAGTCAATATCTTCATTGTCGTTTGAGGTATGTTGATTATAATAATGGAAAAACAAATAATTGCTTGAGGCTTTCCAGTTCCTCTGATTTTTCAAAAGTTAGAGGATATTTTTTTCTTTTCCATGCAAGAATCAATAGATATTCAAAGTATCCGTATTCCGCAGAAGTACATTCAAGAAAATTCATGTCTATTTTATCGTTGGTTGAAATGATAAACTCCCTTGCTATCTGGATTGAATCAGAGTCTGTAAGACAGCTTATCACCGCCCATATTGATGAGGACGAGTTTTGCCGCTATGTGATACAACGGGACATAAACGGGATTGCCCTTGCTCTGCGGGAAACACACAAGGACGATTTTTCAGCGTCCCAGAGGATAACCCGCTAAAAGAAATGCTGGAAACTGCTGGTGAAATCGTCAGCCAGGACAGCGACACGGAACAAGCGTACTTGGCGTTTATCTGCAAACGGCTCAAGCTGAATTTTAGGAAGCTGTCAGTAGAAGAACGGAAGTGGCTGAAAAAGATTGCGGAAAAATCCGACTTGCTGAAGAATCCAAAACCGCAGAGAGGACGAAGATAAAAAATGCCTGAACGGCGGTTCTGGTTTTTCAGAACCACCATCCAGGCATTTTGTTTAGTAATAGAAAAAGGTGCAGTTGATTATTGCGTATTGTCAATCTCTCTCAAACCGGGTAGTAAAAATACGGCAAGCGCAACGATGATAATGCCAATTCCGCAAATGACAAACCATTTCTCAACTCCCAGCCGCTCCGCCAGAGGCCCGGAAATGACAAGGCCAAACGGCATGGCGAGGGAAGCGGCGCTTGTCAGTAGAGAAAAAACTCTCCCCAGATATTCTGGTTTGACCGTTTCTTGAAAAATCGCATTTTGCACACCGTAAAATGGAGCGGAAATTCCCATAACAGTACAGCACACAACAAAGACAAGAAATGCGTCTGGCGGCAAAAGCCCGGAGAGCATATTGCTAACGCCCATCAGGAGAACGGAAAGACCGATGGTGTACCGCCGTTTCTTAAAACCGCCCCAAATGCTCAGAATGACTCCGCCAAGCAGCATACCAACCGCAAAAGCAATTTCAGCGGCAGAGGCATGGGCCGGTGTTCCTTTGAAGTATGACATACAGATGAGAGGAAAAAGCGTACTGATTGGCATATAAAAGAACATATAAATTACACCAATCCAGAGCAGAGCAAAGAGGCCCCTGTTTTGCTTTAATACCACATACCCCTCTTTCATATCCTGTAAAAACTGTTGTCTTTTCGTTTCTGGACATAGTTCAGGCGTTGGTATGGACGAAATCGCAACAGTCACACAGGCAAGGATTGCACCCACAATATCTAACAATATAATTGCATTAAGAGGCCAAACAGCATATAAAAACGCTGCGGCAGCTGGACTGATAATCGCACTTACTGCTTGCATGGTCTGCGTGTAACCAGCGCATTTTGTAAGTTCCTCTTTTGGCACAATCATAGGTGTTGCTGCGCTGAATGCTGGAGAATGAAAAGCAGTTCCCGCACTTCGGATTAACAGGACAACCATAATAGACCATACGGGCAATTCCATGTAAAACGCCACCAGCGCCAGAATACCGCCAGCGGCGGCAATTATCAAATCCGCACCAATCATTACGCTTTTACGGCTGTGCCGGTCAACAAAAGCACCTGCAAACGGGCCTAAACAGGCTTGCGGCAAAAATCCAATCAGTGTTGCCGCCGTCAATATGATTGCAGAATTAGTTTTCGCAACCAAATAAAAGATAATGGCCATTTGCAAAATACCGCTGCTAATAAAGGATATTGCTTGTCCGGCAAGAAGTGTAAAATAAGTTTTTCTCCATGAATTGTTGTTTTGGGTCATAATGCGAACCTCCTTTTTTATTGCATTGTTCCTTTGTTTCTGCAATAAAAAGCAGGCGTTGTCCCACAGAGAGGGCAGACGCCTGCATAACAACAAAGCACGAAAAAACACCACGATACAGTTCAAAGACTGCTCGTGTCAAACCTACGTGTTCCTTTGCATACGCACGCAAAAAAAGCCCACCATCATGTGGAAAGGTACTTCTACTTTTTATTGCTTATTAGCGTACACAAATTAACATACGTAAGCCTCCTTCCAATCTCAAACTGTCGCACAGTATAACACACATCCGATAGACTTGTCAACCATTTTTAACCTTGTTTTCCATCTTGTTTTTCCATCTCTTACGGGCAGTAGCAAAGCCAGGCGAGCCAGTCAACGGTCAAGATGAACGGCGCTTTCAGCGCCGCCGTTGACAGTCTCGCCCGTCTTTGCTAATGGGTAATCAAGGCGGGAAAGCCATTTTAGGGCTTTCCCGCCCATTTCAATTTTGGGAGAAGAAAGGCCCCAAAATGAACGAGTGCGGCCAAACACTTTTAGGGATTGGCCACCTTGTCCACCCATCCAGCGGGGCGGCGGGGAACGGTCAAGGCCGGGCGTCAGCCCATTCATTTCAGCCTTGACGGTTTCCTGCCGTCCTGCTACTTTTCCCGGAGTGTGGCCACACATCTGGTCACGGTGTCCAGAGCTTTGGGACTTTTTGTCCCATAGGCCGGGGGCGGAGGACGAGGGACGGGGGCTTTCATAATACGCCCTGTCTGCTGCTGAAATCAGCCCTTTGTTTCCGGCTTACCAGCCCCAAACAAAGCCCTGCTTTCCTGCCGCGTCAAATGCCCTTGTAGGTGATTTGAGCAGTGCACACGGATTCCATACTACAACCAGCACTTCGTATTATGTGACGTTTTTGGTGGAAAGTGGAGACAGAATAGAGCTTTGCGTTTCTGGAACAGAATATGGAATGCTTGTAGAAGGTGATACTGGCAGGCTGACTTTTCAAGGAACGAGATATTTGTCGTTTGAACGAATATGAATTTGTAAAGGAGGACTATGTATGCGTATATGGAAAGCAATATTTAGCGTATTAACTATCATTTTTGGCTCGCTGGGACTGATGAACATAGTTTCTACTAATATAACACTACCGATTATGTTTGTATTTATGGGATTAACTTTTTTGACAAATGCAAAGGAGTGTTATGATAAGGGTGCGAAGAAAGATGCTATGATATTTGTAGGCATCGCAATTTTCGTCTATGTAGTCACAGCATATAACCTGATAAGCAGACTTATGTAAAGAATTTACGTGGAGGTGAAAGTAGCATATGAAATGTTTAGATTGTGGAATGGAAATGGAACAGGGAACTGTTCAAGGTATAGGACAAGGTGGTGGGCATTGGTACGAATTTACTTCTGATGAAGAAAAAAACTGGAAAACTGGAATAAAAGGCTTTTTTACGCAAAAAAGCATTAGCCTAAAAACATCAGTTATAGAAAGTCCTGCATGGCATTGTCCTAATTGTAAGAAGGTTTTAATGTGGATGGATAGTAAAGAATAATTCCAACTTGTAAAATTGAAAATTAGAATTTGTTACTCTTTTGTATCGTAAATAATTTTGCCCGTAAAGTAAATTGAAATGTCCATTTGAACTAAATCTTCTGTTTCTAAGATAGATAAATAACCAGAATACAATACTTGATTATACCCGTATAATTCATCTACAATTTCAAAGCTATAGTTTTTGTATCTCTTTATAAAGCGTTCCAGTTCTAATTTCTCACCGTTGAATTTTCCATAGTTTCCCCATTTGCTCTGCAACATAACGCAGGTACAATCAAAATCCACACCTTCGATTGTGATGTTTCCCTCGACCTGTTCAAAAGGTTCTGTAAGTTTTTCATATCCGTCCTCGAATTCAAGGACTATTGTTTTATCTTGAATTATAATCTTTTTGACCCGCATATCATGCAGACTATATGGAATGGGCGGATTGTGTTTATATTCTGTCCTCATGAGACCTCCCCGTCAAATTCTAATTTATCGATTTCTTTTTACTTACTAATCATACCATACAACAGCATAAGAAACACTAAAATATTGCAGACCATACCGCCCCAAAACAGGTACAACTTCAAGCCCTCATATCTAAAAAAACTGTTCTTACTTTCCTCAAGCTCCCGGATCTTCTGCTTCATCACGCTCGTAAGTGTATCAGACTGCTTCTCAAGAAGCTTTGTAGCCCTCTGTATAGCCTCTATATTCGCCTGTAACGCCTTTCTAACCTCTTGGACGGTGTTTTCCTTAACCTCATCTTTCAGGCTCCCAATCTCGCCCGATATAGCGTCTTGAAGCAATTCGTTGCTGTTCTTCAGCAGCTCTACGCTCTGCTTCAGCTCGCTGATGAGCTTCCTGTTCTGCTCTGCGTCTCTCTGCCTGTTCTGCTCTGCCCTCACTTGTTCTTGATTTGACTGCTTCATCAATTCCTCGCAGTTCTCGCTCGACATCGCCAACGCTTCTTTGAGCAGACTGTTTTCCAGCTCTGTCCGGCTCTGTCGGTTTAACTCTTGAAGCTGCTCTCTTGGACTGCTCTGCTTCTGCTGTTCGTGCATTTCTCTCAAACTCATGCTCCATACTCTCCTTTCCAAAATCCATATTGTAGTATTTTTCCAGCTTGTTATCCCTGATTTTACAAGCCTTTTCTCCTGCCTGTTCCCTGGCTAAGTCGGTATATGTGATGTACTTGTGGCTGTCCTGCCAGTCCACCCCGTACCCTCTTTCATTCATCAGCCGGATAAAGGTTTCCCGGCTGGTCGCTGTTTCCTTACAATCCAGCACCGCAAGGGCAATATCCTGCACATAGCTTTTGACCTTTCCCTGCTCTGCCTGTTTCAAAAGCTGGTAGGTGTCTTTGCTCCATGCCACCGTTTCTTCCCGGACTTCTCCAGCAAATGTCTTTCCTTTCTCCGGCACATGCAAGCCCTGTTCCCAGCTCTGCTCGTTGCACCGTTCCTTTAAGTCTTTAAGGTCGTGCTTACTCAGAGGGTAATTTAGGGTATAACAAAATAACCCACCCGAATATCGTTTTTTTTATTTGGTGAGTTTGTTCTTTCAAATACGAAACAAATGCTCATGTACGGTAAAGTATCACAAGAAAATTATGTCGAATTGACAGCCGCCTCCGCTATACCGAATAAGGAAATAAAGAGTCCTCAAATTTTGCGCTACTAAATGAAGACGAGCGGAAGTAATCTCCCGCTCGTCAGTAAACTTAACTATGCCATATCAATCCCGCTTCTTTCCCGCCACCGGCACTAAGAACAGCGCGGGCAACAGCAGGAAAGCGGTACAGACCAGCCCCCAGGGTATGGACACCTGCTGGGCTACCAGCCCCACAATAGGCCCGCCGATGATCTGCCCGAAAGAGTCCAGCTGTCCGCTGGTGGAAAAGACTGTGGCGCGCATTTTCTCATCCACATGGTCGTTCATCCAGGCGGCCAGCACAGGCTCCTTGATGGTGCGCATAAGCCCCGCCAGCAGGAACACCAACAACATGAACCAAAAGCTCCGCCCCACCGCGAAGAGAACCAGGCACAGGATATACCCGGCGCTGGTGGACATGACCACACTGGTTCGGCTGACAGTCCCTTTTTTCTCCATGCGGGCGATGAGCAACTGAGAAGCCAGAATACCTAAGCCGCTGCCGATAAGACTGATAACACCGAACCAAGTGACGCTGTTCAGCGGCCCGATAACGGGTATTACCGTGTCATCCAGAAAATGAGCGGTGGAGAGCCGGTCAAAGCCTTCACTGGCAAGTCCCCCGCATAGTGTGATTGCTAAGAGCGCCAGCAACACAGGTGCGCCTTTCACAAAGCCCAGGTTGAGCTTGAACAGGCAGACAAAGTCTTTAAGCAAGCCCTGCCGTTCCTCAATAGCAGGGGAGAAGTTGGTTTCTGGCATGATGCGAACCAACACCAGCCCCAACAACAAGCACAAACTGCCCCCCAAGATGACAGGCATTTGCAGGTTTATGTTTCCCAGCAGTGTGCCCAGCACCACGCCCAGAACGCCGCCGATTTGCCCCATTTGACTGCCCCGCAGGAACACCTTGTCTATGGGTTTGTCCTCTTCCTCCGAGGCAATCCACGCCTCCAGAGCGCCGGTGATGAAGGTATCACCGCAACCCCAGACAACCTGGGCCAGCAGAACCGGCGCGAACCACGGTAGCGCACCCTCCATCAGAAAGCCCAGGCCGTAGAGGAACATTCCAATCAGCACCGAGCGCCGACGGCTATACAAATCCGCCACCACACCGGTGGGTATCTCGAACAGAAAGCAGGAGGTCTCCAGAACCGTCCCTACCAGGACAAGCTGGAAAGCATCCAGCTGCACCACCTCCAGGTGGTACACGATGGAAAGCACTGTGGACATAGAAACCGCCAGGGAACAGACAAATCGGAACAGCAGGTAGACAGAATATGCCTTTGAATTTTTAGCAAACATGAAGTTACATTCTCCTTTCAAATCTCATTTTATATGACTTTTGCAAGCTGTTAAGCTAACTTGTGGAACATATGCCGAACCTTATCTATACGGCTATTCGGGCGGCGGGGTTGGCAAATAAATTTACCAATAGCTGGCTGGTATCCTTTTAACTCTGTCAAGCAGACTCCCTGCCCATTTGTGAAATAAGTTAAATCGTTCCTGTATTCTTGAATACATCTAGCAGGGATTTCTCCTTTCAGAATGACCTCGTCATTCTTTATCTGAGTACTTACAATATCTGCACAATACCTTGGAGCATCATGATACGCCCGTGAGAGATATTCCTGCGGTGCATAAATTTCAAAGTGGAGATATGGCTCTAATAGTTCTGTCCCTGCTTTTTTTAAAGCCTGCTCCAATACGATAGGGGAAAGCAGCCGAAAGTCTGCGGGGGTACTTACAGGACTATAATACAATCCATATTCAAAACAGATTTTACAGTCTGTCACTTTCCATCCATACAGCCCCTGCTCGCAGCCATAAAGAACCCCCTCCATAACCGCATTTTGGAACGATTGATTTAAATATCCAAGTGAAACTCTGCTTTCATACTGCACTCCGCTTCCAATAGGGAGCGGCTCTATGGACAACCCGACAGAAGCCCAGAAAGGATTTGGCGGGACTTCTATGTGGATGGTATATTCTGCTTTTCTAAGCGGTCTTTCCATATATATAACAGTAGGCTCTTTTATTTCTGCCTCCACATGATATTTTTCCTCAAGGATGGCACAAATGACTTCCATCTGCACATTCCCCAAAAAAGAAAGTATAATCTCATGCGTTGTAGTATCCACATAATATTTTAAAAGAGGGTCGCCATCTGAAATTTCTGTAAGTGCCCCAAGCAATATTTCCCGCTGTTCAGATTTCTTTACTGCAATCGTTGTTTGGAGCATAGGGAGAGGATTTTCAATAAATTTTCTCTGCGGCAACAGTATTTCGTTCCCCAAAATACTGTTTAGCTGCAAAACATCATTTGGTAAAATTACAATATCACCAGAGCAGGCTGTATCGGATGAATATAATTCACCGTTTGTCGGAACACACATCTCTGTGATTTTTATTTTCTCTTTTTCAGATATTCTAATAACATCCCTCAAATGCAATGTTCCGCTATATATACGCACATAAACAAAACGCCGCCTTTTCTCTGAATATTCAATCTTAAAAACCTGCCCGCATAGTTCAGATTGACCTTCAGGCGTTGATGAATAAAATTTACTGGCAATTACTTCTATAAGCTGCCGAATCCCCAGATTGTTTTTAGCGCTTCCGTGATAAACGGGAAATAACGTTCCGTTTTGGAATCTCCTGTTTTCTTCCTGTTCCAGTTCTGACATTTTAAACGGTTTCCCTGACATATATTTCTCTAATAGTTCATCGTTTCCCATAATTACCGCATCCCACTGTTCCATATCGTCATTGTCCGTTACATTTATATGGGGATGCTGCCCAACCTTTTGCTTCACTATAATTTCCGAAGAAAGCTTTGCTTTCATTTCCCGATATACCATTGGCAAATCAATCCCCTCTTGGTCAATTTTATTGATGAAAAAAATTGTCGGAATCTTCATTATCTGTAGTGCATGAAACAGTATACGGGTCTGTGCCTGTATGCCATCCTTTGCAGAAACTAATAATACTGCTCCGTCTAATACGGATAAAGAACGGTATACTTCCGCCAAAAAATCCATATGGCCTGGCGTATCTATAATGTTGACTTTTACATCCTCCCACTGAAAAGATGTCACTGCTGTCTGGATAGTGATTCCCCTTTGACGCTCCAAATTCATTGTATCTGTCCTTGTTGTGCCTTCATCTACGCTCCCTAGTTCTGCAATTGCACCACTGGTATACAATAAACTTTCCGTTAATGTTGTCTTTCCTGCGTCAACGTGAGCCAGAATGCCTAAGTTAATTATTTTCATGTGATTTTCCTCCTATCAACACCCAAAAAAGGGCATAAAAATACCCAGTGATAAATACTCCTATCACTGGGTAAATAACTCCAATAGCCCCAAAACACTTATATGTTTTCGGGCATATAAAATTACATGATAAAAGTATTCTTAAACTGGGTACAAAAAACTAAGCCCCATATTAAAAGTGAAACGGGACTGCTACTTTTTGTTCCCACTATCAAATTGACAGTTTATTTAAGAATACCTTGCCGCATATTTATTAAATCCTTGTATAATACTGAATCTAATTATATTCCTTAACCCTTTATTTGTCAAGCTGACAAACTAAAGCAGAAAAAGCGGCAGGATTTCCCCCTGCCACTAATCATCTGTTTATGCAAAAATAATTTCCTTTTCCACAATCTCCCTCGCACAAGCCCTTATGTTATTGAGGCATCCTGTCCATTCTAAGGCGTTTTCTGCCTGTAGCTGTTCCGTTATGCCCTGTGCCTGTTTCATACCCTCTATGAGCCTTTCAAAGCGTTCCTGTGCCTGTCTGTTGATGTCGGCAAGGTAGGCGTTTAGCCTGCCGCTTGTAAGAAGATTGGTGTATGTAACTTTACGGTACTGTTTTAGATAATCTAAATGCCGTTGCCCCCAGATGCCTATTGCCTGTTCTTCTTCGGCGGGTACAGTTAAGCACGGTATCAAATAATCCCCTTGCCTTTCGTATTTGCCGCCCAGTTCCTCAAATAATGATTGATCGCAGAGCTGTTAATGAATATCTTACTCTGATTGGAGAAAAAGAATTGCCCCTAAATTTTTTTGAAATAATTGACATTGAAGACCGATTTCCGGTTGAAAGAGTAAATAAACTATTGAATGGGAAAGAATAATAAATCTTGAATTTGCAAAGGAGACCAGTTATGAAAAAAACTAATAAATATAATGGAATGATATATGGGATGTGCATCGGTGTAGGTGTAGGAACTGCATTAGGCGTGGTATTCAATCATACTATATTAGGATTAGCTATAGGACTGGGAGTGGGAATGTTTGTTGGGAGTCTTTTTACTAATAAACATGATGATGATATAGAGTAGTAAGCGAAAATAAAATTCCAGTTTGACAATTTTATATCTACACACAAAGCAGTTAACCTTAGGATTATTAGAAATTTATAGTGGTAGTGGAACAAATGTTAAGGTTAGTTAATTTTGTCGTAAAGTGATAATACTCCAAGTATTTTATCCAATTTAACAAGGATTTCATCGAGAGGCTTTCTTGTAGTTGCTTCATATTGTGTAATTCTGATATCAGTAGAATCTTCGGGGAAGCCAAGTGCGATACCAAGTTCTTTTTGTGTGAGATGATTTTTCTGTCTCAAATGATTTAATTTTCTTCCAAATGTAATCATAGTAGTTATTCCTTTCTGCAAGTTATTTTGAGTGTGTGAGGTGTCGAATCATAAATTATTCGGCACCTCTGGTTTTATGATCTTTATTCCCCGGTACTTCCAAAAGCCCCGATATCTCTTGCTTCTCCGAGATCCAGAACAAAGTCGGCGATTAGAACCGGAGTGATAACCAGTTGCCCTACACGGGTATCTTTGCGGAGTATTTGGGATTCTGAACTAACATTACTGATGATGGCATGAATTTCTCCTCGATATCCGGAATCAATAGGCGGAAGTTCGCAGACCAACCCTTTTGCTGCCATGCTGCTTCTTGGAAAAACATAACCGGCATATCCATCTGGAATCATGAGACCAAATCCTAATGGGATTCTTGCAATCTCTCCTGGTTTTAATGTGTAGTCATAAGGCATATATACATCGGCCCCGGCATCGTTTTCATGAGGTCGGAAAGGATAATGATCTTTCTCTAACCCAAAGTCGATCAATTTAATTTTCATAAACAGTTTCCCTCCCTTCTACGAGCAGAGGATAATCTGCTCTCATTATTTCTAATGGAGACCATTCTTTTGGGATAGGAATTTCACAGGACATAGCACCTTCTTCACAACATCCCCTCTGGCAGAAAGGACCGGTCAGCTTCGGTGAAAATAACACCGGATCAAATTCATATAATTTCTGCCAGATGTCCAACATTACAATTCTTGTTTCGTCGGTATTTCTCCTGCAGATTCGCTGACTGATCATATGTTTCCACTCATAAGGTGTAGCGCAGATAATCAGAATATTTCTTAAAGCATGAGGGAGGGCATATCCTGCAGAATCATGATGAAATCCCACAGAGCACAATTCCTGATAACATCTGAGATCCGATAAGCAGCTTTTCAGATAGAGATCAATGTATCTCTGTTCGGAAAAAAGGATTTCATATGGGATCGTAAATGCAGCTTTTTCTGAATAGTTGCTATATTGCAGAGATGCACTCATGAATTTTACTTCGTTTTGATGACGAGTAATCTGTGCAAGAAAACGTCTGCTTGCCCCCACAATCGCAACAGTGATCACCGTAAATTTCTGTACGGTTGGATGAGGAAGACTGGCAATCCGATCTACGGTTTTATCTGTAAAAGATTTCTGATAAAGAGCCATAAGATCATCCATGTTTTGAATGGAATGCCCCTGTTGGGTAAGCCTTGCTGCGAATACCATGTTCTGAGCTGCTTCTTGAATGGTATAACTATTTAAAATCTTTGTCTCAATGTGATCCATAGGCTTGTTCCTCCTTTATCAATGCTTTCAGTAGAATGAGATAGTTGATGCAGTCTGTGATCTTCTCATCCCATTGTTCTAAGTCAAATTGGAGCAGCGAAGAGCAACACATGTCATAGAGAGATACGACATGCTTCGACATCATTCCGGCCAGAGCAGCCTTAGGTGTGCATCCCTGTAATGAGGCAGCGATTTTAAACGCACTCAGGCGGTCAATGCGGTCTCCGGTGTATTCTTTCTTCTTGTGTGCCAGGACATCGGCACATTTTCGATATTGTTGTTCAAGGACAACATTAAATTCATTTTGTGTCATATTGTAATTCCTCCTTCGTAAAATGATTTATAATTCGGGTTCCTGTGTCTTTTGCTTTTTCGGAACCTGGTTGTGGAGAATTGCTTCCACATTTTTGTCTACGGTTCTTAAATCTTGTGTCAGATCCTTTAGAGATCGGATGGATGATTTTTGCTGGTCGATCTGTTCCTGCAAGCTGTTTTTTTGTTCCTTCAATGTTTTGATAGGAAGCATCTTTCCATCGGGATAAAAAGATTTCAGCCAGTCACGGGCTTCTTCATATGCCTGAATTTCAGCGGTGTGTTCCTTTCGGAATCTGCCTTTGTTTTTCGCCTTTAAAAATTCGGTATAGATTGCTTTCTGTGAAAAATATTGTCCGGTGTAATGGATCTGACGGTTGATGTTTTTCAAATCTGCATTCATTTTCATTAGCTGATCTGTTGCCTGATCTAACTGTTTTTGAGATTCGGAAAAGGCATTTTTTAATTCGATTTGGGTATTGTATCCATGTTCTTGCACATAGATAATGGTATTTGCCATTTCTTGAAGATTGGATATTTTTACCCGATGAGCATATCCGGGACTTTGCATTGCTTTCACATTTTTCTGAAGATCTACTACCAACCGTAAATGCGATCTGACATAAAGAATGGTTATCGGATCTTTTCGTAAGAAGAGCTGTTCTAAATGTTCTTTGCCGTATTGAGTTCCCAAAGCCTTCTCTGTAATCCGTTTGTTCCGATCCGGATGGAGATAACGATATCTTCCTCTTTCTTCAATGACGGAAATCTGATATTTTTCAAAAAGAAGAGATTGAAATTCTTGAAAGCTTTTAGAATGCGAGCTGCATTCTTCGATGGCATTTCGGAGTTCCTGCTTCTGCGTCTGAAACATTGTGGCATTTGGTTTCAATCCATCTGCAATGATTTTTTTGTTGGTCTCTTCTAATTTTTTCTGCCCGGATTTTTGGGCCATATATTCAGCCTGTGTGATCTTTGTTTCAGCCGGAGAGAGAAGATCAACCTGATGAAGTCCCTCCTGGATGCACATATCCATAATTTCCTTTTTGAAATAATTCAGGAATTTATTTGTGGATCGGTGTTTGTATCCGGCAATTTCTTCATGGGGCTTATCCATGTAACGTTGCCTTCTGACAGCTTCCTTACGGACGCTGTTGATCACAATATGCGTATGGATATTGCCGGAACCATTGTGACCATCGGTATGTGTCACGATAAGAGCCTGATATCCCGGAAATATTTTTTTGGCAAGGTCTAAAGATAGAGCCTGTGCTTTTTCTCCCGTCAGATCACATTCAATAGCATCAGCAGGATCATAACTGATGATATAGTGATGACTTTTGATTTCAGATGATTTTTTGTTTTTATGAAATTTCGCATTTGTCAGACTACACTCCTTGTCAAAAGACATCGGATCACAGTTGAGACCATCCATGTAGAACTCATCTCTTAAAAGACTTCGCCCCATTTCATCTTTTATCTTTTTTCCAGTGCTCTCATCATGTTGGAAAAGCAGATAATCAATGGCATTTGAATAGTTGGCATTTCTACTTTTGATGTGTTTTAGTATTGCCATGAAAATCACCTGCCATTTCTAACACTTTTTTTCGCAAGAGGAAGAGGTCGGAGATACATTGATGGATTTCATTTTCCATAGCCTGGGAATGAGTTCCACCGGTATTAAAATACTTGGCGATCTGGTTCAGATTGGAACCGATTTTACCGTATTGCCCGACCAGCTCCCGAAGTACTTTGATGTCTGCGACAACTTCATAATGAATTTGAATTGGTCTATTTAGGAACAATCTTCGTAGATATTCTGAACGAGAGATTCCCACAGAGCTTGCGGCCTGATTTAATATTTCCAATTCAATGTCTGTAAGTTTCAGACAGATTATGTTTCGATGCTTCAATTCCTTTGATTTTTCTTTTGGTGGCATACTCCTCCTTCCTTTCTAAACTGTGACATCGAATAGTGTTACAGTTCACTAATTTTTATCGGCTGTCCCTTCCGATAGAGAATTAGTGCAGTATCCATTTTTGTGGATACTGACTGCATCTTTGATGCAAAAGCGAGGGTATGGGGAAACGTAATCCCCATCAAGATACCTAACCCGGGGATAAGACCGTTCTCATAAAATGAGGATACGGTATTACCCGGGTGGATCTTGCTCTTGAAAGATTAACCCTCTCATATAACGAAAGGCTCAGGGCAGAAAATACAGGGTGAGATAGAAAAAAAGTAAAAAAACTGCTATACTACAATTCAGAACAAAGCAAAAAAAACGATTTTGAGAATAGAGGTATGAAGAAAATGGTAAAACCAATTATGAAAGATATATTTTTTCTGGGACAAAAATCTGAACCGGCAACAAAAGCCGATCTTCAAGTTGGAAAAGATTTAATGGATACGTTAGCTGCGAACCGTGAGGGATGTGTTGGAATGGCAGCGAATATGATCGGTGTGAAAAAAAGTGTCATTATTGTAAATATGGGATTCGTAGATGTGGTAATGTTTAATCCTGTATTGGTAAGAAAAGAATCACCTTATGAAACTGAAGAAGGATGCTTATCTCTTACAGGAGTGCGTAAGACAACGAGATATCAGATGATAGAAGTTGAATATCTGGATATGAATTGGAAGAAACAGAAATTGAAACTTGATGGTTGGACTGCACAGATTTGTCAGCATGAGCTGGATCATTTGGAGGGCATACTGATTTAAGCCGAGAGAAATTTACAGGAGTGATACTTTATGGGAACGGAAAGAACAGATGAATTATATAAGGTTTTACTTACCAAAGGATATCCGAAAGAACTTTGTGCAGAAATAGCCTATAAGAATCTGAATACAGATTATACAGCGACCAGGATGTTGGGATACTTGTATCGTTACACAGAGCCCAGATTGGAAGATGTGATAGATGAAATGATTGCAATCCTAAGTGACCGGGAAGAAATCATAAAGAAAAAAGAAATGGAGCAGTCGCAGGCTGTTATAAATGAGATTTATAGAAATGGATTATAAATTTTTTTAGTCACCCTGTAAAAATCCTCTTTTTCCTTTCGTTATATAGAAGGATCTTTTTCCTTCCTATATGTATGAAAGAAGAAAGAGGGTTTTTTATATGTCAGAAAAAAGATGTTATACCGTAAAAGAGATTCAGGAAATTTTAGATGTAAGCCGCCCGACAGTCTATGCATTATTAAAGAAAAAAGAGTTCCGATGGATCCAGTTGGATGGAGGAAAGTATAGAATTTCAAAAAAGAGTTTTGATGACTGGCTTGATAAACAGCCGGAGTAAAAAATCTGGGATGTTGGTTGAGAGAAAAAGTCGCAATCGACATCCTAATTTTTTATTTGAAAATGATGTATGATGCAGAAAAGAAAGGAGAGTTGATCAGATGAATCAAGTTGTTATAGAAGAAACTTCGTTTGAAGAAGTGCTTTCAGAAATAGAGGAGAACAGTAAATACAAACGACTTCCTCCAAAGGAAAAAACCTGGATGACAGTTCCAGAGATTGGAAATCTTTTGGGACTAAAGAAGACAGGCAGATACTGGCTGGTTCAGAAAAATTATTTTGAATGCAGAGAAATCGCAGGACAGATGCGAGTGAATATTGCGAGCTTTGAGAAATGGTATGCAAACCAGGTGAAGTATCATAAAGTGAACGGGGAAGAACCGGGGAAAAACCTAAAAAAATGGTCTTATTCCATATCAGAAGTTGCCAAGATGTTGGGGATTAGTGAAACTACGGTTTATGATCTGATTAGACGTGACGGTATAAAAACAGTTACTGTTGATTACTGGATCAGGATTCCGAAAAAATCTTTTCAGGAATGGTATGAGAAGCAATCGAAATATCGCACACAGAAAGACAGGGAAAAGGACAAGGAGCTGGAAGGAGCAACAATTACCATGCCAGAAATGGCAAGGCTTCTGGGAATTCCAAGACGTCAGGTATATGAGATTTTGAAGAATTCTAAATACAGCCATTTTTTTGAAACGATTGAAATTGCAGAGAAGAAAAGAATTACAAAAGAGAGCTTTCAGAAATTTTTAGATGGACAAGATCATTATAAATTGGATCCGGCCAACGATTATGAAGAGTTGTCAATGGAACAAAATTTTAGTTTGGCAAATTACAGGCGAAAGAAATTAGCCAAAACCGGAGATCGTAGTAAGAATGGAAATCTGAGTTATCTGACATTTGATGAGGCAGCGTTTCTTGCAAAGGTCAGTAGAGGGATGATTTACAAATGGATGGATGATGGGAAATTTTCAGCAGTGAAGATTGGAAACATATCCAGAGTAAAAAGAGATGAATTTGAAGCTTGGTTGGAAGAAAGGAAAGGGAATTAGCATGGCATCGATCAGAGAACGAAACGGAAAATTTAATGTGATCTATAACTATAAGGATGATTCCGGTAAACGGAGACAGAAGTGGGAAACATATGATACAAAAGCAGAAGCAAAGAAGCGAAAAAGAGAAATCGAATATAAACAGGAAATGGGCGCACTTGTTGTGAGAAAGTGCAATACATTGTCGGATCTGCTCACGGAATACGTTTCTTTGTATGGAAAAGAAAAATGGGCATTATCCACTTATGAAGGGAATGTAGGGCTGATCAGAAATTATATTGAGCCTATGGTTGGCTCTGTGAAACTTTCGGAGATTAACACCCGCTTTATGGAAAAATATTATCAGGGATTGCTACAGACAAAAGCAGTCGGAAATCCGGTGAAGGGGAATAAGAAAAATGAATTTGTTTCTGCGAGTACTGTCAGAGAAATCCACAAGCTGCTCCGTAATTGTTTTGAGCAGGCAATCAAATGGGAGATGATAGAAAAAAATCCGTGCACCTATGCAACGGTGCCGAAACATAAATCACAGAAACGGGAAATCTGGACAGCAGAAACCTTGATGTATGCAATGGATGTCTGTGAAGACGAACGGCTGAAGCTGGCAATCAATCTGTCATTTTCCTGTTCCCTACGATTAGGGGAAGTGCTTGGTTTGACCTGGGATTGTGTAGATATTTCTCCGGAAGCAATCGAAGAGAATCGTGCATACGTTTATATCAATAAAGAAACACAACGGGTAACAAAGGAAACTCTGAAAAATCTGGAAGGGAAAGATGTGTTGCTGGTATTTCCTTCGCAACATAAAACCAACAAAACTGTTCAGATTTTAAAAACACCAAAAACAGAAAGCAGTATCCGTAAGGTATTTCTTCCCAAAAGCGTTGCTAATATGTTGGTTGAGTGGAAAGCGGAGCAGGACGAAGTAAAAGAAGTCTTAGGTGAGGAATATATAGATTATAATTTGGTGATGGCAACGACATTTGGAAATCCCATTGGTACCGGAGCAATCCGGGGACAATTAAATAAACTGATCGAAGAATATAATCTTCCGCCGGTTGTCTTTCATAGTTTGAGACATAGCAGCGTGACATATAAATTAAAACTGAATGGCGGAGATATCAAAGCGGTTCAAGGGGATTCCGGGCATTCACAAGTGGATATGGTAACAGATGTGTATTCCCATATTATTGATGAGGATCGAAGACGAAATGCAGAATTATTCGAGGAAGCGTTCTATGAGAAGAAAAACCTGGATCCAAAGATGCGAGAGGAAACCACAACTCAGACAGTAGATGTGCCGGATGATGTGGATGCAGAGCTGCTTGCAAAAGTATTGGCAAATCCGGAAATGAAAGCACTATTGGCTTCGTTGGCAAAGGCGATGAAGTAATGAAAAATAGTGAAATTTTAGTGGAAAATTCGATGTGCAGAATTTTCAGCAAGTTAAAATATAAAACAGCAGTTTTTATCCAACTATTGAAAGTTTCATCCAAAATGGGGTATAATATGGACGAAAGAACAAAGGAATGGATGATAAACCTAAGGAAGGTAGGTGTAGAGGTGAGAAAGTTTGATTATATGAAATTAGCAGATAGATTGTGGGATGGAGAAGTCGTGTCATATATTGCAAAAATTCATGAATGTAAAGGGCGTCAGGAATTATTTACAAGGCAGAAGCCGGTTGAACTGGAGCGTTTGATAGAAATTGCACGTGTACAGAGTACAGAGGCATCAAATAAAATAGAAGGTATTGTTACAACAAGTACACGTATTAAACAGCTTATGAATGAGAAAACAACACCTAAATCACGAGATGAAAGTGAAATTGTTGGATATCGTGATGTACTTAATACCATTCATGAGAGTCATGATTTCATACCAATTAGAACAGCATATATTTTACAATTACATCGTGATTTGTTAAAACATGCAGGTCTTTCCTATGGAGGTCAATTTAAGAATACACAGAATTATATCAATGAGACAAAGGCTGATGGAACAGTAGTAACAAGATTTATTCCGTTGTCACCGTATGAAACGGAACAGGCAATAGAGGCAATTTGTGAAAGTTATAGAAGAACATTGGCAATGGAAACGGTTGATCCGTTGATTTTAATTCCAACATTTATTTCTGACTTCCTTTGTATCCATCCATTCAATGATGGAAACGGAAGAATGAGCAGATTACTGACTTTATTGCTTCTGTATCAAAATGGATATGAAGTTGGAAAGTATATCAGTATAGAGAAGCAGATTGAAAAAACCAAAGATGCGTATTACGATGTATTGGAACGAATTGATTATGGATGGCACGAGGAAGAGAATGATCCAACTCCTTTTATTAAGTATATGCTTCAGGTAATTCTCGCTTGTTACAAAGAATTTGAAGAGCGAGTTGGATTGATGTCAGAAAAAAATAGAAGTACGGTATATGATGTTGTTAAAAATTATGTAACTGAAAAAATAGGTAAATTTACTGGTGCGGAGGTTATCGCAGCATGCCCGATTGGTAGTCGATCAGCTGTTTTAAATGCATTGAATAAGCTTACAAAAGAAGAGATAATTGTAAAGTGCGGTTCAGGGAGGGGAACGTTCTATGTACGGAAAGATGCTATGGAAAATGAGAACCTTCCCCAATAGAGGTGATATTATTCATAATATGTTGGAATATGTTGATATTGCTGGAGAGTATGTTTAAATCAGGTAAATGCCCGAAAAGTCTTAATGAAAATCACAATATACGAAAAAAAGGAAGGGATTTTAATGCTGAATATTTATTATGGTGATATGAAAGAAGCTGTATATAATACATCGGCTTATTTTAAATATGATTATGAAGATAGTTGGATTGTAGATCCTTTTGTGAAAGAAATGATTCAAGATGTAGATAAGTCAACAGTTTTGGATAGTGGAGTAATAGATAGTCCGGTTTTAGGAAAGATTCCGCCAACCGGGTTATCCGGAGGAGTAAAAACGTTAATCCTTTTTAAGTTTAATAAAGATAAAATTTTCAACGTATCAACCTGTGGAGATAACTGTGCGAAATGGCTGCTTAAAATTGCAGAATCGGAAGACAGGACTGTAAATCTGAGGCATCTGATGGATTTCGGTAAGGAACCTTTTGAAATTCGTATTTTGAATACTAATGAAATTGTTCATTCTATGAAAGAACTGGTACCGATTGCAGGAGAATTTGTCTAATGGAGGGGTGGTACGATGAGAGGGAAACATAGAGTTATTGTATCAACAAAACGCTTAAAATATGATTTTGAAATTCGGAAAAATTTAACGATCATTCGCGGGGACAGCGCTACGGGAAAAACTACTCTTGTAGATATAATTCAGGAATATGTGAACAATCCAACAGGAAGTCCGGTAGATTTGACATGCGATAAGAAATGTTATGTGCTGGAAGGTGCTTTGTGGAAAGGACAACTGGCGGAGATTACGGACAGTATCGTATTTATTGATGAGGGAAATGATTTTATCAAGACTGAGGAGTTTGCTAGAGAAATTCAGAAAACAGATAATTATTATGTGATTGTAACGAGAGAATCCTTGCCAGCTTTACCATATAGTGTGGAAGAAATTTATGGGATCCGGACATCCGGGAAGTATGGAACATTGAAGCAAAGTTACCATGAATTATATCGGATATATGGGACAAATGAGTAGCTTGGAGAATATGCATGGACTATAAGTAGCAGGAGATCACTATGTTAAAAATATATTTAGGAAATATGGAGAATGCGATTTATCATCCTCCGACTTATTTCGATAATCGATATGAGGATGAATGGATTACAAACGAATTATCAATCAGAATAATTAAAGCTGTAGATAAGTCAGAAGTGATAAGTTCTCATCTGATACAAAGTCCAGTATTAGGAACGATTTCCACAAAAGAACTGTCAGGTTCTGTAAAGACATTGATGCTGATGGCATTTGACCAATCTGGAAAAGTGTTTAATGCGTCTGTATGTGGAGATGATTGTGCAAAATGGATTCTTTCTATAGGTAAATCAAAAGACTTGACAATAAATTTAAGACATATTATGGATTTTGGAGAAGAAGATTTTGAAATAGAAATTCTCAATACAGGTGATATTGTTCATAATATGTTGGAATATGTTGATATTGCAGGAGAGTATGTTTAGATCAGGTAAATGCCTGAAAAATATAACTTTACTAATGTTTTGGATGTCACTACAAGTAATATATCATGGGAGTTACATTTGAAAAGCGTGAATCTATTCATGACGGACAAACAGAAAGATGATATTTTTTCATCATTTATTACGGATGAAATTTCTGATTTTAATTCTAATGTATATTATACGAATCCGGATTACTTGCGATGTTCCTATTTAGAAGGAAAAATGTTGGCATAAAAAATTTACATTATCAGTAGTCAAAACACCGTAGACAACCAGTCTAAAGTACGGTATTATATATGTAGAAATCAATTCAATTTCATATTGTTTATCATTCTCGAATGCTTGAACGATGGTAGCCATATTTTTCATAATGGTGGTGACACGAAGGTATTCCCCAAGTATTAGCTGATGCAAATATTCTGCTAATAAACAGGTCTTATCTAAGGCATATATGTGGGGTACAGGAATTGACTTGATTTGACTCGGAAGTAGAAAAAAGCCGTGACTTTAAAGGGCTTATAATGATAGTTCTTGTCTGGAATTGACACTACCTATTCGCTCTCCTAAGCGAAAGGTCGTAAGTTCAAATCTTATCGGGGACACCATATAGCTCATAAATAAATGTTTTTTAGCATCTTCTTATCAGAAATTAGATGAATTTATCTGCTTTTCCAGCTAATATGCATCTTTTAAGAACACTTGATGAGTGGTCAAACATAAGAGTATTAGAAATATAAAACAAGACAATATGAACAAACTCCTTTTACATAGCCAGAAAATCCTGATATATGAGAAAGGAGTTTTTATTATGCGAAATTGTAAAGTAATCGCAGTCACAAATCAAATAAGAAAAAATCATTTAATTTGTAGATTGTTAGTTAAAATGATATATTATGAAGGAAGAGTCGGTATGGAGACTATAAACCCATGCCATTGATCGGAACAAAGACCTAAAACTTGTTCTAGTGCAGAGAAAACTGCTAAACATCTTAAAAGGCGAGCAATCGCCTTTTAATTTTGTGGAGGAAATAAGTATGTTAAACAATAAAGCATTCGACCTTTGGGCAGATGGTTACGACAAAACTGTCGGCATTTCTGATGAGAAAAACACATATCCTTTTGCTGGTTACAAAAAGGTACTTGGATTCATTTTTCAGACTATAATGAAAACTGAAAATGCCATTGTTTTGGATATTGGGTTCGGGACAGGTACATTAACAACAAAGCTATATGAGCAAGGGTGCTCCATATATGGACAGGACTTTTCATCTAGGATGATTGAGTTGGCATCTGAGAAAATGCCCAATGCACATTTATATCAGGGGGACTTTTCAAAAGAGCTTGTCGAACCATTGCAAAATTTTCGTTATGATTATATTGTTGCGACATACTCTTTGCATCATTTGACGGATGATCAGAAGAAAGATTTCTTTCTAGAATTGCGTAATCACTTAAAGAAAAACGGCAAAATTATAATCGGCGATGTTGCCTTTGAAACACGAAAGGATTTAGAACAGTGTAAATTGAAGGCAGGAGACACATGGGATAATGATGAAATCTACTTTGTCGTTGAAGAACTGAGAAAAGATTTTCCAGGTCTTTTATTTACGAAAATGTCCAGTTGCGCTGGTGTCCTGATTTTGGACTGACAAATTCAAGTTTATTGAAAAAAGAAAGAAGTGATAGCATTGACAAGAATTTGCTGTTCTCATTGTGGTCATGAAACGGCAAAAAATTGTTTATAGAATTCCAATAATGACTACTCAACTTCAAAAAGATATAGATGATCATAAAATTTATTTGGTACGTGGTAAAACGATGCCACCTTCAAGTCGATATTGTTTTCATTGTCATAAAGATGTTTGTTATTCATTTTTACCTATTGATGAAACTTCTACTACTTCAGTTGAATCTGAAATGGGTGGTTTTTATGAAGGATATCAAAAGATTGTTGTAAAAAAGATTAAAGATTGGTTTGTTGATTCTTATTCAGATTCTATTGGTACTTTAGAATGCAAAACAAGTATTGATTTAACTGAAAAGGAATATAAGAAGTTTATCCATAATATATATCCTACATTAAAGAATGGAATGAAAACTATGATGATTTAGATATTTGTGATAAAACAACCTGGTCTATTATTATAAAAGCAATTAACAGTTTAGGTTTACCTGAATTTCAATAGGCATTAGCACTTCAGCTAGTGCTTTTCTTTAATCAAGTGAGCAACATAATGTTCACACTATTAGAAATTAAAAGAATCATTCTATTACCGAAAATTTAATAATTTTTAAAAAGTGGGAATAGGAGAGAATGTTATGCAACTTATTGTTAGAAAAAATATTTAGATGAGTTGATTGAATTATATGGTACACCCGATATAAAGGTTATTACTGGAATTCGTTGTAGTGGGAATCAGTATTACTTCAGGAATTTATCACATATTTAAAATCATTAAATGAACAAATCAATATTGTGATGATTAATCTTCAAGAGTTGGAATTGATCATTTGTTAGAATATCATGCCTTGCATAAATATATTATGAATCAATACAAAGAAAAAATGACAAATGTACTGTTAATTGATGAGGTACAGATGTGTCCTCAATTTGAACTTGCAATTAATAGCATTTATGCAAAAGGAATCTATGATATTTATATTACAGGTTCTAATGCGTTTTTACTCAGCTCAGATTTGGCAACACTGTTTACTGGAAGAACAATGGAAATAAAAGTATACCCATTTTCATTTAAGGAATATCTAACTTATTATAAAATCACAGATGGATATGATGATGCTTTTGATCAATACGTCAAAACTGGAGGAATGCCAGGTGCTTATGTCTATAAAACGGAAAATCGACAATATGACTATGTACGAGATGTTTATTCAACTATTATCATTCGAGATTTAGTTGAAAAGTATAAGATAAGAAATAAACTAGAATTTACGAATATATCCGAATTTATGATGGATAACATTGGAAACTTTCTTTCTCCAAATAATATCTGTGAGACTTTAAAGAATAATCAAAGTGAAATAACAAGAAAGACTGTTTCAAAATACATTGGTTATTTAGAAAATGCTTTTCTATTTTATGAAGCAAAACGATATGATTTGAAAGGAAAAAAATACCTAACCAACAATAGTAAGTATTATCTTTGTGACTCTTCTTTTCGTTATGCAGTAAATGGTACACGAAATATGGACTATGGAAGAGTATACGAAAATATTGTTTATTTAGAGCTACGTAGAAGAGGTTATGAAGTATATGTTGGCAAACTGTATAAAAAAGAAATCGACTTTGTTGCCAAGAAACGTGATACACAAATATATATTCAAGTAAGTGATAATATTTCGGATGAAAAAAACATTTGAAAAAGAATACACACCATTACTTGCGATAAAAGATGCATACCCTAAGTTGATTATTACAAGAACATGTCATGAAACATATGATTATCAAGGTATTCAAGTTATTGATCTTTGCAGATGGCTTAGAGAAGAATAACGATTCGTTTTCAAAAGCATCATGGGTTCTTTCCAGACAATGTCTGGATGACTTTATTGTATGAGTTAAATCTACAGTGTTACTTAACTGAAAATAATTAGGTGCCTAAAAATCAGTACAGAGCATTACCACTTTGGTAGTGCTTGATGCTAGTATATTTATAGGACAGGTAAAACATCTCGAATTTGATTTGATAAGGAACCAATCACATTAAAAATAGAATGAGATATTGAACATGACTGTCCTAGATATTGTAGATTCTTGTGCATATGTTACAATGTCAAGATAATAAAAAAGGAGTATAAAAAAATGTCAAAAAACAATAAAGCCTATGACCAAGAATTTAAAGAAAATGTTATTAATTATGTTTTAGAACATCCAGAAGAAAAATACACTGCGCTTGGAAATAAATTCGGTGTTCATCCTACAACAATTGGTGGTTGGATGAAACAATATCGCAGCAATGATAATCAAGTCATCGTTAGAGGCAGTGGTAATTATGCAAGTGATGAAGCTAAAGAAATCGCCAAATTGAAAAAGGAACTAAAAGACACAAAGGACGCGTTAGAAGTATTAAAAAAAGCTATTGGCATAATGGGCAAGTAAAGCAGCGTGAAATCTACGAAGCGGATGATCAACAAAAGAAAAAAGATCAAACCATTTCCGTAGCCAGTGTGCTAAAAACAATTGGGGTTATTCGTTCAGGTTTCTATAGCTATAAAAAGAATGAAAATCTACCTACTCAGACACAAATAAGAAATGAGCATCTTCAAAAAAGAAATCAAGAAAAATTATAGCATGGGTATTAACGCGAACAATGGATGCGGACAAGGTGTTAGAATGCTTAATAAAAGCTAAAGAAAGACGTGAAACTGATCATCCGATTGTGATCCAAAGTGACCGCGGAGTACAGTATACATCAGAATTATACCAGCGATTAACTAAAGGTATGGTTGTTAGCTATTCATGGAAAGGAACTCCATGGGGCAATGCGTGCATTGAATCTTTTCATTCCTTGATAAAAAGAGAATGGCTACAATTTTATAAAATTGATAATTATTATGGAGTATATAAAATCGTATTTGAATATATAGAAGGATTTTATAATACAACACGAATTCATTCACATTGTGGATATGAATCTCCACAAGATTTTGAAAACAATATTTGAAACATAAACATTAAAAAACCAGATATTTAAGTTGTCTTAAATCTGGCGTAGTATCAAATTATAGATGATTTCGGACTTATGAATCTTGATGTCGAGAAATGTAGACATCTATTTGAAATTCTTGATTCAAGAGAAAGTAGAAAATCGACAGTGATAGTTTCTCAAATCCCAGTAAAAGAATTGTACGATTTATTTAAGGATTGTGCATACGCTGACGCGTGTTTAGATCGAGTCCTATGTAAAGCATATCGTTTAGAATTCAAAGGTGAATCACTAAGAAATCAAAAATTTTGACACACCGATTGACCGCTACAGATACACCGATGGTTCGCTAAACGCGCACCATTTTTCCGTCATATGCATAGGTCAAAATGCTAATATTCGCCAAAAGCATGTAAAGGTGCAATAATTCAATAAAATGCATAAAATCCTATAGCTTTTATCTTTTTTTTAAAATTTTGCAGTTAATTTAGTATGAAATGGATTGTGATTATCTGATGGATTTATCTTTCAAAGAAAGTTATAAATTAAATGCATATGACGGAAAGACAATAAAAAGGCATCCAAGACTCCGTTGTTTAAAGACGGAGAGGGATACCAATCTGAATATATACATAAGCTGTAAACTTATGTCAATTCCCACCTATACAAAGATATTGAAAGATTATTTAAAATATTAACAAGGAATCCAATGGTCTCCAACCCATTTATTCAATGTTTGATTCCATAATCTTTTATATAATTTTCCATTTATAACTTTGTATTTCCAGACCAGCTTCTCTTGGCATGGCATAGTAACATAAATATTTGCAGAGGCTTTAGTTTCATTTGCCAAAACAGGTGTTACTCTATTCATTGATGCGATCAATACTAACATAATCATTATTTTTTTTCATAAATTATTTACTCCTTTATAATTGGAACAGCTTTAAAACAATCATCGTTTGGATTTGATATTTTGAAACGTGTTTTGCCTAATACTAATTCATATGTTCCGTCTTTATGTTTAATAATATATCCCTTGTCTATATCTGATTGATCATAAAAATCCTCGTTGTTTGGAGGATCAAATGCAGACTCCAAAATAATGCTGTTTGTAAGTAATGGAAGAGCTAATACGACAATCATTAGAATTTTGCTCGTTTTTTTTCGATACATTCCATCCATTAAATAATTTATACGATATTCTAATACATTTGCATTATCTTGAATCATAAAATGTGTAGATTGTCCATTAAATTCATTTCTACCTTGAATGTTTTTTTGGATTTCTATAAGCGTATGCATATATTTCATTACTTCCTCTTTAGAAAATGGATTCGTTGTTTGATAGTCTACACGCATTTCCAAAAATAAATCAATCTTGTCTCTTAATCTATATACTGGAATAAACCACCAATACATGATAACTAACAGATTGATAATCTGTTTATTGCACACATCATGATTTTTAATATGCCATGTTTCGTGAAGTAATACATTTTTTAAATTTTCTTGTGAAAGGCATACGTCTGGTATCAATATAGTTTTATTAAAGCCCATGACCATAGGGGAAGAAACATAGTTCGTTCTTAATACTACATAATTTTCTTCTTGATAGTTATCAATAAAATTGCTTATATGATAATGTTCTGAATGTTTTTCAATACGTTTGTACATGTCTTTGGTAATTTGAATTGCGCGAATCCATTTAATCAGGTTCCATATAATACCTAATACCCAAACTAATAATAAGAATTGATATACTTGCACATTTGCATAAATTTTATATTGCAACAGTACAATGATTGGATTCATGATTGTGGGCACTATAATGGTTTTAGTAAATTTGAATTCAAGTGGCACAAACATTCTTACTACGACAACAACGATTAGTACTGTTATAAAATCTGTCCGAAATAATTTATAACTTTTTTTATATGAAAGTAAAATGTCTAACAGAAGAATCAACAAAAAACTGATACACAAAGTAATGAAAAGAGATGATGCAGAAAATCGCATTATTTTAACTCTTTCTCTTTTTCTTGAATCAAATTCTTTAATTGTTCAATCATCTGTAAATCATCTGTGTGCTCAACAAAATAAGCTGAAATTTTTGCTCGTGTATCTTCGCCAATAAATGAATTCACATATTCTGCTTCGGATATAACTGGTCTATATAATCTTGTGATTGCCTTCTTGTTCTGTCCGATTCCTGCAACCTTGATATATTTTATCTCTAATAATTTTTGTAGCGTTTGCTGAATCGTATTGATACTCAAATCTTTGGAAGCTAATTTAATATCGTTTGCAGACATTGCAACATCATGCTTCCATAAGATATCCATGATCTCATTTTCCTTCTTAGTAAATTGAATGTATTTCATGTAAGTTCCTCCATTTAATTTTTTTATGTATATATCTTCTCTTAAATTATATGATTAAATATTTATTTTTTCAATTTGAATATGATTAATTATAACGAATATAAAAAAAGATAAATGATATAAATATATGTATTGTATTTTTAAGGGTTTTATATTATATTTGAATTAGAGATATCGCTATCCATAAAAGAACAAAATAAGAAAGAGAGTAAATTGATGAAAAAAACATTTTCTTTATTTATTTGCTCAATGCTGAGCATTATGTGTTTTACTAGTCCTATTTTGGCTAATGAAGATACATTAAATGAGCAGAATTTAACTGAAGAACAAAAAGAAATACTTGAAACGATGCCTGAAAGAGAACAAGAATATTTAGATTATGGGTTTCAGGCACCAATTTATGGTGATTTTAAGAATCCAACAACAAGATCAGCAACTGGTTCATGGTCTTGGAGAGATGGCGTGATATGTGTAACAACCGAAGGGTTTGGGACTAATACTGTTAATACTTGGCATTCTGCAATAGTAGCTCCGCAACGAATTGAGGCGGTAATTGAAGCACAAAAGCCGGGGAAAACAGCAGATTTTAGGCATGGAGTATGGACAAGTAGTACACATACAATTTGGCAAGTGGGTGTTAAGAGCACAACCGTTAATCAAGATTATAATGCTGGTTATTGGGCTGGACAGCAAAAAGGTAAACCTTACAATCTTAATTTTTGGAACTGTTATCAAACTGGTAGTTTTTATTGTTCTCAATTAGTATGGGCAGCTTATTATTATACTGCAGGTGTTAATTTAAATAAATCTGATAATGATATCGGTGGTGCAATCGCAGTACATCCAGGAGAATTTGTTAAAAATTCTAAAACATTAATTACATATAGGAATAGATGATTTTCCCAGATTATGAAGCAGTTTAAATTGTACAAACACATTAAAAAAATTATTTCATACTGTATAATCGCATTCCTTTTGATTGGAACAGTAGGTTGTCAAAAAACAAATCGTTTTGAAACTTCAGACGAGGTTGATTTTTATGTGCTAGGCAGCGATGGAATAATTGGCTATCAATTCAATGATGAAAAGTTAAATGAAATAACCAAAACAGATATTAAGATTATAAATACGAATATAAACCCTGTGGTTCATCGTTCTGAATTGTTAAATCAGTATTTAGTATTTACCGAAGAAGATTTTCCTGGTCGAGATAAGCAATCTTTAGTTTCAATAGACTTCAACACAGGGTTAATTCATCGTTATCAAACGGACCATTGTGCATATACATCATCAGGAACTTCTCATAATTACTATTTTGCATCTACTACAGGAGAAAACTCGTTTATTTCAGTTTATACACCAGAATTAGAAGAAGTGGAATATCTAAAACTTGAGAAGGATATGTTATTTAGTGATTTCATTACTTCGTCTGATAAAGTTTATACTATTGGAACAGAGGTTGAAGCCACAGAAGTTGAAAATGGGAAGAATTATTTTAAAAATATTTTGATTTCTATTTCTGAAAATGATGGTGATTTTTCAATAGATACAATAAAAGAACTTGAAGCCAATAAAGAGAAGCAATATTTCTTTAGTGATGTTATTACAAAAGGGAATTATTTATACGCTGTTTCAGCGGGTTGGCGAGATCTTGGTAGTTTAGAAAAAATATATGCTGGTGCAATATATAGATATGACTTAGTTAACGAAACAAGTGAATTCTATACGATTGAAGAAATATTTCCTTCCGATATTTATGATATTGGAGATGATTTTCTTGCTATATCACATGAATCGATAACTATAGATAAACTGGGTTTTACTATTTTTAATTATGAAACATTGCAAAGCGAATTTGTTGATATTTCACCGTATGCCATTTCTGAAAATGAAAGAATTGTAGATATTAAAAGATTAGACTTAAATCATCTTTTACTTCTTACCGAGAATCAATTGATTGTGTATGATATACTAAAAAGTACTATCACACTTCAGTTAAAATGTGATGATACTTTAGGAACGGTTTTTCATATATGGATTAATTAAGAATAATATCAATACATTAAGTTTTATTTGTTAATAATCTGATAAGGCAATTTGTCTTATTTCATAAAACAGTATAAGGGGCGCATATACCCCAAAACGGTTTATAGCTAATATCGGGCTCGAATAACAAATAAAAAGGGAGGGATTGCTGATACAACCCTACTCTTCTAGATATCAAAAAATATAAGTTTTATAAGACTTATGTTTTTATAAAAATGATGTAAATAAAAACTATAGAGAAGTGAACAATGTTATCTATTATTGAACTGTGATAGCATTAATAGCATTGAATTTTGATTTATAATCTATAAAAAACACATAAGGAGATTGATACCCATGGGAACCAATAATTTTTAATCTTAGCAGGTATATTAGAGGATAATGATCATAATAATGTGAACAAATTTTAATTCGAACGAGTATTTTTATTATAACGGAAAGGGATGATGGATAATATGAAAGATAAATTTGCACAGTTTTCTGGGATATCTATTATGTTAGTAAGCGCAAGTATGACGCTATTTACACATTTGGTTGATGGTTATTATGAATTAAAAAATGTATTAAGTATTATTATAACTCTTTATATCTGTATAAATTTAGTCATAGTGATTTATCTTTATTGTAAAGATTAGAACAGAGAATAGGAGAATAATGTGATGAATAAAATTAAAAAGATATTTTCGTGTATGTGCGTTCATTTTATCTATTACTTTGATTAACGTTGATGCTAGGGCATATGAGACTAAAACTGATGAACAAATTTTAGCTGAAATGCAACAAATGCAAGATCGAATAACAGAAACTTTAATTATAGAAGATAATAAATATATTTATGATTATGATACAATCAAAGAAATAGTTGATGTTTATGACTTTGATGAATTTAATCAAGTAGCAGGAACGAATTATACGAAAGAAAGTTTCTTAGATATTGCAATTGATTCTATTGAAAATACAGATTTAACTCCACAAGTTATACCTACGGGAATATGTGGTTAGACTTGGAAAATCGAAGGTTGGAATTATGTAAGAACTGCTCAAACCAAAGCTGTATCAAATGCTTTAGTTAACGATGCAAAAAATTATGCAGAAATAATTCGTGCTGGTGGAACCATTGGTGGTGCAGCAACTGCAGCTGTTCCAGCAGTTGCTGCAATTTTGATTGCATCTTCAGTATTGGGGGTTGCATATTATAATACGTTTGCAAATAATTTATCATATCAAAATTCATTGTCAAAATGTGGAACTGTAATTGATATCAATAAATTTTATTTTCATTATCAAATTTGGAATCAGGCTAACTACAATGGATAAAAAATTGTAGAAAAAAGTGCGCAATAAATTTGGATGTGGTAAGGTGAATTTGCTCTTCAAGATTTTAAGGGGCGGCATATACCCCAAAACGGTTTATAGCTGATATTGGACTTGGACAACATTTAGTTGTCCGGGTCTTTTTTTCAATTATTTTAATGCTTGTTGATTGCCAAATTATTTGAATATGAAAGTTAATAATCTAATCACATTAAAGTAAGCGTCAAATTTAAAGGTGGTACAAATAAACTGCTGACGAATATATAATAAAGCCATCC
>NZ_JAHQVB010000089.1 GCF_019052655.1 Holdemanella porci | reverse complement strand
GACAATAGTTGGGCTTGCCCCTGCGAAGATAGCTAGCTGCCGGGTCCTTTTTTTTGCCTTTTATATTCAAAAGCCAAGTCTAAGTAAATAAAAGACTTGGCTTTTTTCCTTGCACATTTTTTCACATATCATGAATAGATGTTTATGGTATAATAAAACGTAAAGGAGGTTTATTATGGACCAAAAGTACATAACAATACAAGGTGCTCGTGAAAACAACCTTAAAAATATAAGTTTAAAACTACCCAAAGATAAATTAGTCATTATGACAGGCGTTTCTGGAAGTGGAAAAACGTCCCTAGCCTTCGATACCATTTATGCTGAAGGACAACGTCGATATATGGAATCTCTATCCGCATACGCTAGACAATTTCTTGGCAATAGCGAAAAACCTGATGTCGATCAAATCGATGGATTATCACCAGCCATCGCAATTGATCAAAAAACTACATCTAATAATCCACGTTCAACTGTAGGAACAGTTACCGAAATTTATGATTATCTACGTTTATTATATGCACGTATAGGTGTCCCTTATTGTCCTGATCACCATATTCCTATTACTGGAAATACTATTAAGGAAATGATTGATAAGATCATGGAACTACCTGATAAAACTAGATGTACAATTTTGAGTCCTGTTATTCAAGGTAAAAAGGGATCACATAAAGATCTTTTAGAAAATTTAATGAAAGAAGGCTATATTCGTGTTCGTATTGATGGAGAAATTAAGTATCTTGAAGAACTTGAACCTTTAGATAAGAACAAGAAACATTCAATTGATGTTGTTGTTGATCGCATTGTAAAGAGTGATGATCGTTCGCGTTTTCATGATTCATTAGAAACTGCACTCAAATTAAGCGATGGTTTAGCTATTTTACTAACGAATGATTCTGAAACATTATTTTCAAGCAATTATGCATGTAAAGTGTGTGGTTTTTCTGTACCTAAACTAGAACCTAAATTATTTTCATTTAATGCGCCTTTCGGAGCTTGTCCAGAATGTAAAGGACTAGGTATTACACAGAAAGTAGATCTATCTTTGTTGATTCCGGACGATACCAAATCAATTGCCCAAGGAGGCATTCATTATTATAAAAATATTGTAAATACAGAAAATCTAGAATGGCAGAGAATTCATGCGCTTATTAAATATTATGAAATAGACATGGATACACCTATCAAAGATTTACCTAAGAAGAAGCTTAACTATTTATTATATGGTTCAGATGTACCAATCGCATACCAGTTGAATTCTCGTTCGGGAATCGTCTCAACAAAGCTAGAATGCATTGAAGGTGTTTGCCCTATGATTGAACGTAGATATATGGAAACTACTTCAACGATGTCTCGAGAATGGTACGGTTCTTTCTTGGCAGATGCTCAATGTCCGAAATGTCATGGAGCACGATTAAATAAACAGGCACTATCTGTACTTGTTGGTGGAAAAAACATTTATGAATGGACGCAAATGAGTATTAGTGAAGCCATCGATTTTATGGATCAGTTAGAATTAACGCCAACACAAGCTAAGATTGCAGAGTTAGTGGTCAAAGAAATTAAAAACCGTCTTTCATTTTTAAATCATGTTGGACTTAGTTATTTAACTCTTGATCGTTTAGCATCCACTTTATCAGGTGGAGAAGCGCAACGTATTCGCTTGGCAACACAGATTGGATCCCGCTTAACGGGTGTTATGTATGTTTTGGATGAACCAAGTATTGGTTTACACCAAAGAGACAATGATCGTTTGATTGGTGCGTTAAAAGATATGCGTGATTTAGGCAATACATTAATTGTGGTTGAACATGATGAAGACACAATGCGAGCAAGTGACTATATTGTGGATGTAGGACCTGGTGCCGGTGTGCATGGCGGACAAATTGTTGCGGTGGGAACACCGGAAGAAATTATGCAGAACGAAAACTCAATTACGGGAGCTTATTTAAGTGGACGTAAAAGAATTGAAGTGCCGGCAACACGTCGCAAAGGAAATGGCAAGAAACTAAAGATTGTGAAAGCGAGTCAAAACAACTTAAAAAATGTGAATGTAACTATTAAACTTGGTACATTTACTGTTGTGACTGGTGTTTCAGGAAGTGGGAAATCGTCATTAGTTACAGAAGTGTTAACACAGGGTTTACAACATGCACTAGGGCGATTAAGAATTAAGCCAGGGGTATGTAAAGAAATTCAAGGAATCGAAAATATTGATAAAATTGTTGAAATAGGACAAGATCCAATCGGTAGAACGCCACGTTCAAATCCTGCTACATATACAGGTGTATTCGATGATATTCGTGATTTATTTGCGCAGACAAAAGAAGCTAAAATGTTAGGTTATGATAAAGGACGCTTTTCATTCAATGTGAAAGGTGGACGTTGTGAAGCCTGTCAAGGCGATGGAATTTTACGTATTTCTATGCACTTTTTACCAGATGTTTATGTACCTTGTGATCAATGTGGTGGAAAGCGTTACAACGAAGAAACATTACAAGTTCAGTATAAAGGTAAGACGATTGCGGATGTATTGGATATGACGGTTGAAGAAGCCTTGGAATTCTTCAGCAATGTTTCAAAAATCAAACATAAACTACAAACATTAAACGATGTAGGACTTTCTTATATTAAGTTAGGTCAAAGTGCTACGACTTTATCTGGTGGTGAAGCACAACGTGTTAAACTGGCAAGTGAACTTCAAAAGAAGGCAACAGGAAAAACATTATTTGTGCTTGATGAACCAACAACAGGTTTGCATAGTGATGATGTAAAGAAATTGATTGATGTTCTACAACGTCTTGTAGAACACGGTGATACAGTATTAGTTATAGAGCACAATTTGGATGTGATCAAATGTGCAGATCAAATTATAGATATGGGACCTGAAGGTGGACAAGGAGGAGGAACTGTGATTTGTACGGGAACTCCAGAAAAGGTTGCTGCATGTAAAGAGAGTTATACAGGTCAATATTTAAAACCAATGTTAGAAAAAGGAGGAGACCATGGCAAAAGTAATTGTTCGTGATTTAGCTAAAAAATTCATGTGGACTATTGTAACTGGGGATTCAGACTCATTAAATCGTCCATTAACTTTGGCAGATACAAACCGCCCTGGATTAGAATTAGCCGGATATTTTCCAGACACACAAACAAAACGTCTTGTCGTACTTGGAGATAAAGAAATAGGATATATCGAAGAGCAGATGGATGAAATTTCTCAGCGTCGTTCTTTTGAATTTTTGACAGGAGATAGTACACCATGTATTGTGGTTGCACATGGGCATGAGTGCCCTCCTGTTTTAAAAGAGATAGCACAACGTAAAAATTTTCCTGTGTTTAAAACAGAATATCAAACATCACACGCAATCGTTAGTATCACAAACTATTTGGATGAATGTCTTGCAGAATCTGTAGTCATTCATGGAGAGTTAGTGCGTGTATTTGGTGTTGGTGTATTGATTACCGGTCGAAGTGGTATGGGAAAAAGCGAAATTGCCTTGGAACTTATCAAACGAGGCCATCAATTAGTCGGTGATGATCGTATTGATTGTTACAAAATACACGATGATTTGGTAGGAAGAACGACACCTATGTTAGAAGGGTTCATGGAACTAAGAGGTGTTGGAATTATTAATGTTTCTCGCATGTATGGAGTAGGAGCTGTTGCCCATGAAACACAAATTGAATTTCAAATCGATTTAGAGCCATTTAATGATTCTTATGAATATGATCGAGTTGGAATTGAAGAAAAAGAATACAATGAGATTTTAGGAATCAAAATTTTAAAGATGACTATTCCGGTTTCTCAAGGACGACCAATGTCATCTGTTATTGAAACGGCTGTGACAAACTTCTTATTGTTGAAAGATGGCTTAGATTCAGCTAAAGAATTTGAAGAGCGAGTACTATCGCAAATATCCGAGAATAAGAAGGAGGAATTCGATGCATCTGTTTCCGAACACTAGAATTTTTGTTTCTTTTGGATCTTTAGAAATTGCTTGGTATGCCGTTTTAATTTTAACAGGCGCATTATGTGCTTATTTACTATGTCAAAGAACAATGAAAAAATGGGGATATGCACCTGAAGTTCTAGATGATTATGTAGTTCCTATGTTGTTTATTGGAATTTTGGGAGCTCGAGCATGGTATGTTATTTTTGAATGGAATTATTATTCTTCACACCTAAATGAAATTGTAGCCATTTGGAACGGTGGTTTGGCCATACATGGAGGCTTGATTGCAGGAACTATTTTTAGTTTATTCTTCTTTAAGAAACGCCACATTTCATTTCTTAGAATGTTTGATTTGATTATGCCAACTGTGTTATTGGCACAAGCCTTTGGGCGTTGGGGAAACTTTATGAATCAAGAAGCCTATGGTGGGATTGTATCTGAGAGTTTCTTTGCGCATTATCCAGTGTTTATTAAAAATCAAATGTTTATTGATGGAGCCTATCGTATGCCTACTTTCTTATTTGAAAGTGTATGTAATCTATTAGGATTCTTGTTTATCACACTTATTTTCCGTAAGCATTGGTATAAAAGACGCGGGGACTGCGGATTTATGTATATGGTATGGTATGGAATTACACGTTTTGTGGTTGAAGGAATGCGAACTGATTCTTTAATGGTATTTGGCCTTCGTACAGCTCAACTTGTATCTTTAGCTTTAATGGTTGTTGGTTGTCTTGGCTTAATGGGCGTATTTCATAAAGCTTTTCACTGGAAAAATAAACCGATTGTTTTGTTTGACTTGGATGGAACGCTGATTGATTCACAACAATTAGTTTTTGAAACATTTAGAAGAGTTTTTAAAGAATTAAAACCCGATTATGAATTATCAAATGAAGAACTATATTCATTCTTTGGACCAACGCTAGAAGTAACTTTTTCAAAGTATTTCCCAGAAGATCAGGTACAAAGTATTATTGATCGTTATCAAGTAATCAATAAATCTTTGCATAAAAATCTGTTAAAGGAAGTGCCTCATGCCAAAGAAATGTTAGAGGGGTTAAAAGAACAAAATATACAGTGTGCGGTAGTATCAAATAAGCGTATTGAAGTGGTGAAAAGAGGACTAAAACAAGCTGGTTTAGATGGCTATTTCAAGGTTGTATTGGGAAAAGAAAATTTGCCCGAACCTAAGCCAAGTGCATCTGGCTTGATTGAAGCATGCAACTTATTACATACTAGTCATGACGATTGTATTTATGTTGGTGATAATGTTGCGGATATTGTAGCCGCAAAAAATATGGCTGCCTATTCTGTAGGGTTTAGTGTAGATGAAAAACAACGTGAAGCTTTAGAAAAAGCACATCCATGTAAGGTCATCGATGATTTAATGCAGTTAGTATCATTATGTAAGGAGGATCGCATATGGAGCGACAATACGATTTGGTAATAGTTGGTGCCGGCCCTGCTGGTTTAAGCGCAGCATTATATGGTTCAAGGGCAGGACTTAAAACTTTGATATTAGAAAATGGAGCGCCAGGTGGAAAATTGATTAAGACAAATAAAATCAGTAATTATCCAGGTATAAAAGATATTGAAGGTACACAGTTGGCAATGGATATGTTTGAACAAGCAACATCTTTTCAAGCTGAATATGCGTATGGTGAAGTCAATAAAATCGATGAAAATAAAAATGTATATTTAAACGATGGGAATGTTGTGAAAGGGAAAGCTGTCATTCTTGCGACAGGAACAAAGGAACGTTTATTGAATATTCCTGGGGAAAATGAAAATCTAGGACATGGTGTTTCTTTCTGTGCAGTTTGTGACGGTGCATTTTTTAGAGATAAAGAGGTTGTAGTGATTGGTGGAGGAAACTCGGCATTAGAAGAATCGATTTATCTTGCCGGGCTTGCGCGCAGTGTTACGATTGTGATTCGAAGAGACGTATTTAGAGCTGAAGAACATATTCAAAAACAAATTGAAGAGAACGCAAAGATTCATGTCATTAAGAAGCATATTCCTGTTCAAATTTTAAGTTCGGAAGGAAAAGTATCCGGTATTGAACTTGAAAATGTGGATACTCATGAAAAACAAGTTATAGAATGTTCAGGTATCTTCCCTTATGTTGGACAAGATCCAAATACGGATTGCGTACAAGATTTAGGTATATTAAATGAGCGTGGCTATGTTCTAGTCGATGATGATCGTCAAACAAAAATTCCAGGAATTTATGCAGCAGGCGATGTCATTGACAAAAATTTAAGACAGGTTATTACGGCATGTAATGATGGTGCCATTGCAGCACAGCATGCATTTCATAAAATAAAAGGAATTTAATAGTTCAAGAAACCAGATGGAAACATCTGGTTTTAATTTTATGCTTTTGGCTTTAGCCGGTTGAGTACGAAGTACGAAACAACAAAACCACCTGCTATGCGGGTGGTATCAAAAAAATGTTATACAAAATAATCAC
>NZ_JAHQVB010000088.1 GCF_019052655.1 Holdemanella porci | reverse complement strand
GCATAGTCAAACTCAACACCTTGTCCAATACGAATTGGTCCTGAACCTAACACAATGATTTTTTTACGATCACTGACTTCAGATTCATTTTCCTGATCATAACTTGAATATAAGTATGGTGTTGCACTGACAAATTCACCCGCACAAGTATCTACTTTCTTATAAACTGGAATAATTCCATTTTCTTTACGCAAGTTATATAAGTCGAATTCTTTCATGTTCCAGTTACGAGCAATGTAACTGTCTGAGAATCCGTGTTCTTTTAATGTTTTTAAAACCGCAACATCCTTTGGATTTTCATTCATCAATGTTTCTAAATCAAGAATTCTTTGAATGTGCCACAAGAAGAAACGATCCATCTTAGTTACATCAATAACAGTTTCTACATCGTATCCATTACGCATCCATTGTGTAATCGCAAAGATTCTTTCATCATCACACTTCTTGATTTTTTCAAGTAATTCTTCCTTCGTTAATCCAGCCAGTTCTTTTTTGTATAAGTGATCCACTTTCATTTCTAAAGAACGAATCGCTTTCAAGAAAGATTCTTCAAAAGTACGTCCAATGGACATAACTTCACCAGTTGCCTTCATCTGAGTTCCTAATCGACGATCTGCATTAGGGAATTTATCAAATGGGAAACGTGCAAATTTACTTACGACATAGTCAACAGTAGGTTCAAAACATGCATAACTGTTTTTAGTAACTGGGTTTAAGATTTCATCTAATGTTAATCCTACAGCCAATTTTGCAGAGATTTTTGCGATTGGATATCCTGTTGCCTTACTAGCTAGAGCAGATGAACGAGATACACGAGGGTTAACTTCGATGACATAATATTTAAAACTATTTGGATTTAATGCCAACTGTACGTTACATCCTCCACAAATTTTTAATGCACGAATGATTTTTAGTGATGCACTGCTCAACATTGCGTTTTCACGATCTGTTAGAGTTTGTACAGGAGCTACTACGAAACTATCTCCAGTATGAATTCCAACTGGATCTACGTTTTCCATGCTACAGACTACGATTGCGTTGTCATTCGCATCACGGATTACTTCGTATTCGATTTCCTTATATCCAGCAATACTTTGTTCAATCAAACATTGATGTACAGGACTAGCCTTTAATCCTGCTTCACAAATTTCACGAAGTTCAGCCTCATCATCGGCGAAACCTCCACCCGTTCCACCAAGCGTATAAGCTGGACGAACTACGACTGGATAGCCCAATGTTTCACAGAATGCAACCGCTTCTTCTATTGTATGAACGATTGTACTTTCTGGTACTGGTTCATTGATATCTTGCATTAAAGAACGGAACAATTCACGGTCTTCTGCACGGTTGATAGCTAATAAATCAGTTCCTAGAACTTCTACGCCATATTCGTCTAGAATTCCATCTTCATGTAATTCTACAACTAAGTTTAATCCTGTTTGACCACCCAATGATCCTAAAATGGCATCGGGTCTTTCTTTATAGATAACGCGTTTAGCGAAATCCAAATTGATTGGTTCAATATAAACACGATCCGCAATTGTCGAATCGGTCATAATTGTGGCTGGGTTTGAGTTAATTAAGATAACTTCATATCCTTCTTCGCGAAGTGATTGACATGCTTGAGATCCTGCATAGTCAAATTCTGCGGCCTGTCCAATTACGATAGGTCCAGATCCGATTACTAAGATTTTTTTAATGTCTGTACGTTTAGGCATTATTGTGATCCCCCTTTTCAATCATTTCTACAAATTTACCATATAATGCATCCCCAGTTTGTGGATAGAATTGAATACCAAATGCAGGATATTCCTTATGTTCAATACCTTCACAACTCTTATCATTTAATGCTTGATAAGTCATTTCTAATGAAGCAGCTTCTAAGCTATCTACATCAACGGCATATCCATGATTTTGGTGAGTAATCTTAACTTTATTTGTTGCAATTTCTGTAACTGGAATATTTGATCCGTGATGTCCAAATCCCATTTTAGAAACAGTTGCACCTGAAGCTAATGCGATCAATTGATATCCTAGCCCAATACCGAATACAACGGTTTGTTTCATTAATTCTTTAACGACTTCAATCTGGCTAGTCAAATCACAAGGATTGCCTGGCCCGCTTGATAAACAAACTCCGTCTGGGTAGAATGACATAATTGTTTCAACGCTAGCATCGTGTTCAACAACAATTAAGTCCAATCCACATTTCGATAAATCGCGTAATGTGCTCATTGTTACACCAAAATCCACCACAACGACTTTCTTTCCGCGATTTGGCATAGGATAGACCTTCTTTGTTGAAACAGAAGATACTTGATCCTTCAATAGTTCTGTATTTTTTAATTCTTCTACAACCTTTTCAATGTCTGCATCGGTATTGCATAAAGTTGCCTTCATATTTCCTTTATCTCTTAATTTACGAGAGATTGCACGAGTATCAACCCCATAGATTCCTGGAATGTTTGCACGTTTCAAGAAGTGATCTAAACTTTCCTGACTTCTCCAGTTACTTGGTTGTTCGCAATAGTCTTTTACTACGAGACCAAATGTAGCTGGATCAATACTTTCATAGTCATCACGATTGATACCATAATTTCCAATTAATGGATATGTCATCATTACGATTTGTCCGCAGTATGCATTATCAGTTAAAATTTCTTGATAGCCAGTCATTGAAGTATTGAATACCAATTCTCCAATACGGAAGTTCTCACCACCAAAGCTGCGCCCTCGATATGTGCTCCCGTCTTCTAATACTAATAATCTTTCCATAGTTTATCCTTTCCATACTGTTTTTCCATCTACGATGGTTTCCTTTACTTGCGCATTTACGCTCCAGCCATTAAATGGCGTATTTTTCCCCATGGATTCAAATGTATCTATGTCAATCAAAGATTCATGTTCTAAATCTACTAAAACCAAATCGGCATTATAGCCTTCTTTAATTTGTCCTATATTCTCTAAGCCAAAACGCTTAGCAGGTGCAGCCGACATCCAATTTACCAATTGAGCCAATGTCCAACGTTTTTGACGGTGAACAAACTCTGTGTATAGTAAGGCAAATGCGCTTTCTAATGAAACAATCCCAAACGGTGCTTTATCCATAGAACGCTTCTTTTCTTCATAGGTGTGTGGTGCATGATCATTGGCAATGCAATCCAATGTTCCGTTTTCCAAGCCTTCAATCAAAGCCATACGGTCTTCATGACCTCTTAAAGGTGGATTCATTTTCCAGTTTGGTCCAACCACATCTTTATCTTCTAACAATAAGTGGTGTACTGTAACTTCAGCACTTACATTCGAACCTGATTCTTTTGCGTTTTTTAATGCTTCTACACTTTCTTTAGCTGAAATGTGGCAAGCGTGATAAGCGTTTCCTACTTCTTTTGTGATTTCTAAATCACGAATCAATTGTGCACTTTCACAAGCACTTGGAATTCCTAGCCAGCCCTTAGATGTCACAACTTCACTGTCATGTACACAAGCCCCTGGTCTGCGATAACTCATATCTTCTGTATGAGCTACAATCATGCAGTCATTTTCTTTCGCCTTTTCCATGGCTTCTTTCATGATTTTTGGTGTAGCTACCCCAACACCATCATCACTGAACCAGTGTACACCCAATTCTTTGATGCCCTTCATATCCACTACTTCCTTACTTGCCTCTTCTAATGTAATGCAAGCATATGGATATGTATGTACAACAGATTCTTTTTTGATTAATTGTTGATAGTCTTTCATTGTGTCCACATCATCTGGAAAAGGGATGACATTTGGCATTGCAAACACAGAAGTAAATCCTCCATGTGCCGCCGCTAAACTACCTGTATGAATGGTTTCTTTTTCACTGTGTCCAGGTTCTCTAAAATGCACATGTACATCCACTAATCCTGGAATTACAGTTAAGCCTGTAGCATCTACTGTATCACAGTCTTTCAAGATAGAATCATCAATCTGAATGATCTTTCCTTCGTCAATTAAAATATCTTTCTTTTCGACACAATTGTCAATTAAAACTTGACCATTTTTGATTAAACGCATGCTTATTTTTCCTCCTTGAATGGAGCAAAACCAAATCCACGTTTAATAACGGCCTTTCTAACCAACATACCATTGTGCATTTGTTCAAAAATTCTTGATTTTTCAGCTTCCACTAAATCCGTATCAATTTCAACACCACGATTAACAGGAGCTGGATGCATCACGATAGCCTTGTCTTTCATTCTTGCATAACGTTCTTTTGTAAGACCATACTTTTCTAAGTATTCACTATCTGTCATACCAGCCATTCCAGAACCTCTTTCTTTCTGGATACGAAGCATCATGACAACATCTGCCCATTCAATGGCTTCATCGAAGTCAATTGTTGGATAGCCAGGTCTTTCCCATTCTTTTGGTCCGGCAAAACGAACGGTTGACCCTAATTTTTCTAAAGCTTCTTTATCACTGGCAGCCACTCTTGAATGTAAGATATCTCCACAGATTACTACATTTAAGCCTTCTAGTGTGCCAAACTCATTTTGCATAGTTAGTAAGTCTAACAAGCATTGTGTTGGATGGTTTCCTGCACCATCTCCAGCATTTAAAATTGGAATATTGATATTTTCCAATTCTTTAAAATATTCATCTTGAGAATGACGGATCACCACCATGTCATACCCAATTGATTCAAATGTCTTTACTGTATCATAAAGAGTTTCTCCCTTTGTGACACTGGATGCTCCTGCCGCAAAATCGGCTACTTGGCATCCTAATTGGTGCTGTGCACTTTCGAATGAGAAATGTGTTCGAGTTGAAGCCTCAAAAAAAAGATTAGCAACCAATGCTTTCTGCATTGGTAATTGCCAATCTTTAAAGGAACTATTAAAAAGTCTAGCATCATCAAGAATGCTATAGATATCTTCAACTGACAGATCTCTCATGGATAATAACGAATTTTTGTTCATATAATCCTCCTTGTGACCTTAAAAAAATGGATTTAAAAAGTCCCTTTTCAAATCCAATTTCTCTTTTATATATACTACCATAAATCATGGATTTTTCAACAATAAAATTCTTCAATACATCAAAGAACGAACTCTATTTACGACATATATGTTTTAACTATTTTTTGATTGCGATACACTCAATTTCTACCTTTGCATTTTTAGGTAATGCAGCTACTTCAAAGCAGCTACGAGTAGGATATATACCATCAAAGTATTTCGCGTATTCTTCGTTTACTTTCGCGAAATCTTTCATGTCATCCAATAATACAGTTGTCTTAACAATATCATCATATGTTAAGCCTGAAGCTTCTAATAATACACCAATATTTTCAAAGACTTTCCGAGTTTGTTCAACAACATCTTCACTAACCAAATTTCCTTCTGTATTCACACCTAATTGTCCAGATAAGAATACAAGTCCTTCTGTAGCAATCCCTGCTGAATATGGCCCTAATGCCTTAGGTCCTTTTGTACTACTAATTTGTTGTTTCATTTTGTTTCTCCTAATCCAATAATTCTTTATCAATGATTTGAAAATTTGCTCTATGAATATACAAAGCCTTACCATCAATCATAAGTTTCGTCATTTTTGGTAAATTATCTGGAATCTTCCAATACACCTTATCTCCAGAGTAGGCGGCAATTGGCTGTCCTAATTGGGATTTAATGACTACAATTCTTCCTTTGCCAAACATATTTTTATACTTGTTGATAAAACGAGCAACAGACGTATTGTCCGATATTTGTCCATGTGTATTTGAATCAATATCTTCTTGTATGAAATCCACATCCGGTGTTAAGCCTTTTTGTTCAAAAACACAAGTATCTCCACATGATTCTATTTCTTTTCCGTCTACCGTTATCGTAATTACACTTGATAATTCATAGCCATGAACAACACGTCCATCTTCATCATAGGAAGTAGACTCTACCGCATTACCTGTAATACTGATTTTATCCCCACTTGTCTCCATGACTTCACTACCATAATTATCATACGTATAGATTGTGTATCCATTCCCTACTAAATTGCCCTTGATATCATTAAGTGCTGATTGAAACATGCTACAACCACTCAATAATATACATAAGCATACTACACTTATTCTTTTTATATTCTTATTCATATTTCCCCCATTTTATAATGCATTTTCTAAGCTTTCATCAATAGCTTTTTAATTAACTCTACACTTACTGAAAAGATGAATGCGATAGCTTTAATTCCAAATTCCTTGTTCATCATTTTTTGATACATTTCAAGCTCTTTTTTTCACGACCTCGTTCAATTCCTTTTTTCATCCCTTTAACTTTACCTCCAGCCATCTCTTTTCAACTTCACACACCTCAATCTCCTCCTCTAATTCTTATAAATCCAACCATTCTACATCTGTTAATGTCTTGACGATTTTTAACACACTGCTTTTCACAAGCCCAAAATGATTACTCGTTCCTTCATAAATAGACTGATCATAAATACTTCGACATATATAGAATAGATTATACACATCTTCTTCATTAAAATTATATGAAGTATTTCCTTTGATTTCAATCAGATTCATTTTGCAGTCATGGAAACAAGCTGTAAACCTTTCATCCACCTCTACAAGTTCTGATAGCTT
>NZ_JAHQVB010000087.1 GCF_019052655.1 Holdemanella porci | reverse complement strand
AGATAAGGCAATGAATATAGAAATAAACCAATATTCATATCTCTCTCCTAAAAAAATAATAATAAACAAAAGAAACCATTCTAGACGCCAACACTAGAATGGTTTTCTTATTTTAGGCATACGTATTACAAAATTCATCAACCAGACAATCATCTATCTTTTTCACCTCATTCATTTCCTTATGTGATAAAATTAAAACATAAGGAAGAAGGCGCTTCTATGTGGAATCGACAACAAGTTAAAGAACAAGCCAAACTCATTATAAAACGCAACTATTGGAAAATGTTTGTGGTTACGCTGATTGCATCAACATTGACAGGTGAAAAAAACAACGATTATTGAAAGAATACAAGACTTTGCATCAAACAATCTTTCTTATGAAACCCAACCTATATTCTATTCCTCTAATTTCCAATATATATTTTATTCATTCATTTCTGTCGCCAGTATTTTTGGAATACTCTATACAATCTTTATTGGTAATGTTATTGTAGTTGGAAACAATAGATATTTTATTAAGAACCCTGATGAAAAGTCTGAACTCAGTGAAATATTCAAAGGATTTAAGGGCAATTATTTAAATGTGATAAAAATCATGTTTTTGATGGATTTAAAAACACTACTACGGCTATTCTTATTCATAGTACCTGTAGTTAATAAAGCTTACGAATATCCTATGATTCCATATCTATTGGCAAAATCCAAATCTTTCGGCTGATGAAACCTTCTCTTTGTCCAAACAAATGACAACAGGACAAAAGGCAGACTTCTTCGTTCTAGATTTATCTTTTTTAGGGTGGATCATTTTAGGCGCAATTTGTTCGGAATTGGACTTCTATTTGTACAACCATATCCAGAAGCAACAAAAGCTGAAGTTTATTTGATTTTAAAACAGAAAATATAGGAGGGATTATATATGTTTGAAAAAGTTGATATTCATAGTCTAAGCTTCAATCCTTTTGATAAGGTTGGAAAAGGCTGGCTACTTATCAGTGCTACCAAAAACGGTAAAACCAACACTATGACCGCTTCCTGGGGAACTCTTGGTCATTTATGGAATAAGAATGTTGCGATTATCTTTATTCGTCCGCAAAGATACACAAAAGAATTCGTTGATGAAAGTGAGACGTTCACCCTATCCTTCTTTGATGATAAGCATAAAGAGCTATCTTACTTAGGCACAAAATCAGGTAAGGATGAAGATAAGATTACAAACGTGAACTTCCACATTGAAATGGTTGATGGAAATCCTACATTTAAAGAAGCTAAAGAAGTTTTTATTTGTAAGAAGCTCTATGTTGGAAAACTCGAAAAAGAACATTTCTTATTGCCTGAAATTTACGAAAGAAATTATCCACTTGATGATTTGCACTATGTATATATTGGAGAAATTACAGATGTCTATACAAATAAATAAAATTATTCATATCAATAACGAACACATATTTGGTGCTACTACACTAAAAGATATTGCACTTCCTGAAAAGAACAATACCGCACTTCATGTATGTATCGATCCAAAAGCGGTTATGATCAACCGCAAAAGATTGGCTGAAGAATTAAATATGCCTCTAGATCATTGGGCACTTCCTTGGCAAAAGCACACAAACAATATGGCCCACATTACTTCGAGCGATGAAGGCAAGGGGGCCTATGATAAAGATACAAGCATTATGAATGTAGATGCCGTATATACGACAGAGCCAAACATTCTAATTGGCGTATTTACCGCGGATTGTTTAGGCATTCTCGTGGTCGATGAAACAACACCATGCATATGCGCCATTCATTCCGGATGGAAAGGAACCACTTTAGAAATCACTAAAAAATGCTTGAGCGAATTAATCGAAAAAGATTTGATTCATCCTGAATCCTGTCACATATATTTTTCTCCAAGCATACAATTTGATTCTTTAGAAGTAGGTATGGAAGTTGTTGAACAAATGAAACAAATCAGTATTGATACAACACCTTTCATTCGATATATGCCAAATGAAAAAGCCTATATTGATAATCAAGGTATTAACATTGAAATGTGTAAAGAATTAGGTATTCCAGAGAAAAACATTCATTCAAGCAAATATGATACAAAAAAAGAATTCGATACATGTTTTAGCTATCGTAATGATAAACAAACAGGCGAACACTTTACCTTCGGATACATTAAATAAACCCAAGTCAGCAGCTTGGGTTTTTTTGTCTTTCACGAAGACGATTATCTAAATTGACCTTACGATAGATTTCGGCATGCAGTTCATAAAAACTCATTGATTTCAGCATGTCCTTTTTTTCTTTCGAACAATCCGGTCTGTCTAAGTAGTATAGGAAATGCGAATCTTGACACATATAAATGACTACGGCAAGCCCACAATCGAGGACATACGTTCTGGCATAAACATTTTTTGGATTATGAACTAATTCTCTTGCGAAATCTTCTGGTTCAAGATGGACGACAGTACACATTTCTTATCTCCCTTTGACACTTGCATTATGTATGAATTATGAATTCTCCTCAATAGTCTAGCTTAATTTTTTAGTTTTCCAAATTTTTAATTATGATTCAAAAGTTTTTATTTAAATTTGAGTTGGCTACAAAAATTTTAATCTTTAACGCTATTTCTTGTCTCAATTCCATTACATTCATTTTTCTTAATGCTTCTTTTTTAGAAACATCGACATCAAGTCGATCCAAATAATAAAGATCCTCACCTTCATAATATCCATACACAATACCGGCAATTCCATTATCTAAAACAATTGGTGTGGGAATCAATTGTTTCTTCTTTTTCATCATTGCCTTCGCAAATTCAACAGGATTTAATCGAACTACCATATCTATCACATACTTTCTTTAGACAATCTCATTATGCACAGAAACAATATTGAATTCATTACCCACTTTCAAATTATTTGTATTCCCACTTTTTATTCTGTTTTCAAAATATTTCGTTTATAATTTAATTGGATTCAAAAGGAAAAAGGTGAAAACATGTCAAAGAAAAAAGAAGAAAGACAACTTCAAATTCGTCAAATTCTTGAAGAAAAAGAAAAAATAAAAGTCGCAGAACTCGCTAAATTACTTTCTGTTACTCCAGAAACACTACGTAAAGATTTAGATGAACTACAAGAAAGAAAAATATTAGTTCGAGAACATGGCTACGCCAAAATTCAAAGTTCTTCTGTCGAAACATTTGTCGAATTAAAAGCACAAAAAAATAAGGAAATGAAAAAAATTGTAGCCCTAGAAGCATTTAGCCGAATCGAAAATGGCATGACCGTATATTTGGATTCTGGAAGCACAATTTTAACGGCCATAAGCGCCTTACGAAACAAAAGCGACATCACCATTGTCACCAATTCTATTCTTGTAGCTTATGAATGTGCCAACATGAATTTAAATATCATTATGGCTGGTGGTTTATTATTCAATATAGGAAAAAGAACCTATGGACATTTCGCAACCGAAATCATCGACCATTTAAACATTGATTTAGCCATCATGGGAACAGATGCTTTCACTGAAAAGAGTCATGGATTTACCACCATTTCTGCCGATGAACTTGGTTTTAAACGTCACGTTATGAATCAATCCGCAAAAAAAATCATGATCAGTGATGCAAGTAAAGTCAATAATAAGGCAGACATTGCGCCTTATGCCTTTTGTAAATTTAATGAGTTCGATGAATTCATCACAAACCATTTGACACCAGAACAATATGATGTTGTAAAAACAGTCAAGAAAGTCACACAGGTGTAGCTTATGTCAAAAAAGAAAGATGAAAGACAATTCAAGATTCGTCAACTTCTACAGGAACATCCAAAAATCAAGATATCCGATTTATCGGATTACTTTCAAACTTCAAGTGAAACCATTCGTAAAGATATTATTGAACTCGAAGATTCTAAAATCATTAAAAAAGAGCATGGCTATGCGCTGCTGTTAGAAGAACCTGATGAAATGCCCATTTCATTAAGAAATCAAGAATATATTGAAGAAAAGAAACAAATCATGAGACAAACTTGCACCTTTATCAAAGAAGGAATGGTTGTCTATTTAGATGCCGGTAGTACATGTCAAGCAGGTATTCCCTTTCTTCAATCCATTCATAATATTACGATTGTGACAAACTCCATTTTTGTAGCCTACAAATGCGCTAAACTAAATATGCACGTTATTTTGATTGGTGGAAACATTTCCAACAATGCCTATCGCTCTTATGGAAACTTTGCCAGTGAAACTATCGATTATATTCATATTGATGTTGCGATTTTAGGAACCAAAGGATTTAAAGACAACAATGGATTTACTACTTATGAAAATGAATATGAATTAAAGCGACACATTCTTCAACAAAGTGAAAAAATCATTGTGGTAACTGATAAAAATAAATTTAATACACAACCTGAATACACGTACTGTAAATTCAAAGAAGTGGATGTATTTATTTCAAACACATTAACTAAAGAAGAAAAAACTCAAATCCAAGTAATCCCAGAAATAATAGAGGCAGAAGTTTAAACACTTCTGCCTTATGCGTATGGATGATCAATTGTGAGTACTAAATAAATTTTTTTATCCGATTCAATATGTTTTAGAAGCATTTCTTCTATTTCTTCCTGCGCATACTTTTCTTCAAATGGAATCACCAAATCAAACACCAAATTCACATGTGTTGGTCCTGACACAATTCTAAAATCATGAAATCTCCATTTCGGATCAATTTGATGAATGGCTTCTACCACTTTTGCACGATACAACTCTGTCTCTGGATCATTTACCTTTACTGGATCCATATGTAAAACTAAATCAATATTCATATTCTTTTTGACTTCGCGCTCTATATTATCAATATGATCATGCGTTTCAAAGATATCTTTGGACGAATCCACTTCTACGTGAGCACTCGCAAAAATCTTATTTGGGCCATAATTATGCAGCATCATATCATGCACGCCTAAAATTGCAGGATGTGCCATGATCATATCTACAATATTGTGTACAAGTTCAGGATCCGGTGCTTCTCCAATCAAAGAATTAATCATATCTCTTAATAAGCCATAAGCTCCATAAAGGATAATTCCTGAAACTACGATACCCATGTATCCATCTAGATTGAAGTGAAGAACTGGAGACAACAATGTCGATACAAGAACAGCTGTTGTTCCACATACATCACTAATTGAATCCAATGCCGTTGCTTCTAAGAGACTTGAATCATATGTTTTAGAAAGCTTCTTATTGTATGCATACATCCAAAATTTAACTATGATAGAAATTAAAAGAATAATGACGGATGCAATTCTAAAATCAATACTTCCCGGATGAATCACTTTAGAAATACTTTCTTTTGCAGTTTCAAAACCTAAAACTAAAATCAATATTCCCACAAATAATGATGCGATTGTTTCCGTTCTTTCATGACCAAATGGATGATCCTTATCTGCTGGCTTATTTGCGAGATGAAAAGATAAAATCGAAATAATATTCGAACCCGCATCCGTTAAGTTGTTTACACCATCCGCTTGAATAGATACCGAATGTACAATAGTACCAATCACAAACTTAATCACAAATAAAAACAAGTTACTAAATATACCCACAATCCCCGATAATTTACCAACACTCGTTCTCACATTGGCATCTTTTGTATCTTGATAATTCTTTATAAATCTACGCACTAAAAAATTCATTATTTACCACCTTCAGTCTCTAAAGTATAGCTTACCTAAAGACAAAACACAAAACGAAATAGGTAGTACAATATAACTTTCATGTTGCAACTTCATATGAAATCGTATACATTTTAGGTGATGGAGGTACATTTTATGATTCAAAAAATTGAGGTTTTAGCTGCCGACGTTGATATGACCCTAAGTTCTAAGGGCAGTCCCTTACCTGAAATCACAATACAAGCTTTAAAAGAACTTCATGATAAAAACGTAAAAATTGGTTTGGCAACTGGAAGAGAAATCACCGAAATGGAAAAAACGAAAGGAATCTTTTGGAATCTAGGCTTCGAGTTTGATTTCATTATCGGAATGAATGGAGGTATGATCTATGATCGTAACCTGAATAAATCATTTACGATGGACATGTTAAGTGTTAAAGAAATGAAGGAAGTCTTAACTTTCTTGATGCCAATCATCTTAGAAAAGAAAGTGTCCGTAAACGTAGAAGGAAATCAACTTCGCAATGTTATGAATATCAGCGATGACTTATTAGATATGGCCAAACGTAAAAATATTCTACTTATCGATAAGACAGGTGATATTGATGGTTTTTGTGAAAAACCCGTTTATAAGTTCTTATTTAGGACAGACCCAGAAACAACACAACTTATCCGTGATCAAGTAGAAGAACAATATAAAGGGAAATACCAAACTATTGAAACATTCCCAGGAACTATCGAATTAATGTATAGTGGTTTCTCCAAAGGTAGAGGTTTAGAAATGTATTGCGAATGGAATCAGATTCACTTAGAAGATACAATTGCATTTGGCGATAATGAAAACGATAATTCTTTACTACTCACAAGTGGATGGGGAGTCTGCCTAAAAGACGGCAATCCAAACACAAAGGCATTGGCCGACGATATTACTGACTACGATTGTCTTGATGGTGGTGTAGGACACTACATATTTGATCATATATTAAATAAAAACCACGCTTAAAAGGCGTGGTTTTCTCTGCGGCTATAAGCCTTTACTA
>NZ_JAHQVB010000086.1 GCF_019052655.1 Holdemanella porci | reverse complement strand
ATGAATATAGAAATAAACCAATATTCATATCTCTCTCCTAAAAAATAATAATAAACAAAAAGGAACCATTCTAGACGCCAACACTAGAATGGTTTCTTTTCTACTAAACTTGTAGAATATAGCTATTCTTTGCTACAATACAACTATGCCAAGAATTCAAAATGATTGTATAAATACAATAGAAATTAAAAAAAGTAAATTTATTACCTACCTTCATAGAACACAGGATGAACAAGAGGCAAAAGACTTTTTAAAAGCTATAAAAAAAGAACATCCCAATGCCAATCATCATTGTACAGCTATGATTATAGGAAACATTATGCGATCTAACGACGATGGAGAACCAAGTCAGACAGCAGGTCACCCTATGTTAGATGTGTTGATGCATAATGAAATGCAAGATATTCTAGCCGTTGTAGTACGCTATTTTGGAGGAATCAAGCTTGGAACCGGAGGACTTGTGAGAGCCTATAGTTCGAGTATTTCCCAAGCTTTAAAAGTGGCAACACTGACAACTGTAACTACACTTCAAGAATATCAAATTCATTTTTCTTATGATCTCATCGGAAAAATTGACCATTACTTTAGAACACAAAACATTGAAGTTATTGAACAACAATATGAAGAAGATGTTGTCTATCATTTCCTTGTTCAAGAAGATATTTCTAAAGATTTAATGGAACTCACAAATGGAAAAATAAAAATTCAATACATACAAGACATTGAAACCGAATGCGTTATTTAATCCGCATATTATGAATATGATATACTTTAGAAAAGCGAGGTACCTTTATGGATAGTATTTTTACTCTTATTGCCTTTTTTGTGATTTTCTTTATATTTGGAACCCTAGCAAGCTGGCTACTTCCATTTATTTTGCCAATCATCATTTTCTTCTGGATTATTTCCCTATTTACAGGAAGAAGGCATGTTCACTTTCACACTTATCGCAGTACACAAAGCCAAAATGAACAACCAAAATCAACTCCAAAACATGGAGCTATTGATGTTGAATATACGGAACACGAAGAAGATGGAGATAACCAATGATTTGTCACAACAGTGTTGGATATGATGCACAAATCAAAGACTTGTTGATTAAATCCGCATTTAATATGGATAAAAAAGAAATCGATGCCTGGATAAAATATCAATACGATCCACAACACATGTTCTGTTTCTGGCAAAACGATAAGATTACTTCTTGTCTTCAAGTTACAAAAAGAACTATGATGTTTTTAGATCGACAAATGCACGTATCTGTGATTGGTATGGCTGCAACTTTACCAGATTATAGACAAAGAAAACAATTTTCTAACTTATTAGATGCTGCCATTTCACAAGCTACCTATAACGATTTATTAACCATCACATACACAAACATGCCAAAATTATTTGAGGCAAAAAGCTTTCAACACATTTCAAACACAAAAGAATATTGGATTGGAGCTCCACTATGCAGAAGTGGTAATCCTTATCATGTAAAACAAAAAGCAGAGAACTTATACACATTATATTTCCAATTCATGCAGTATTTTGATGGCAGTATTCTATTAAGTGAAGATGAATTCAACAAACTTATCCAATATCATAAAAGCTTAAAAAAATCCATTGTCACAATGGTTAATGAAGATAAACAACCGAAAGGATTTGCGATATATTCCACAAAAGACAATCAGGCTCATGTAGAAGTTTTAGTTTACTTTGACTCTCAAGCCATCCAAGATCTTCTAAGTTATTTATCCATCAACAATGAAGTAACATCCGTTCTAATCAGCGAAAGTGAAAGATTTGATAAATTATTCCCACTTCATTTTCCTAGAACCGATAAAAAATTAATGGTCAGACTCAACAATTATAAATTATTCGATAAATTCTCTAACACAAACGTTAGAAACGCAAAAACAGCTTATGAACTATTAGAAAAGCCTACATGGAACCATTTCCAGTAGGCTTTTTATTATGAAACGCAAAAAAGGAGGCATCGCTAAAAACCTCCCTTTCTGCTTAGAATAATGGATTTAGATACTTTCAACAAGCATCCTCCATTATCTTAACACGTTTTAAATGAAATGAAACAAATTATTTTTGTCTTGCCAAAATCTCCAACATATTTCGAGCCACACTGTACTCATAATAAGGACCCAATTGATTGTTTGCGGCATACTTTGCCTCTTTCAAAGCTGTGCATGGCGCATACGAATGTTTAAACATCGACAACATCTGTAAATCATTGCCACCATCACCATAATTCCAATGATAGAAATGTAAAAACAACTTATGAATTATCAGAAAAGTCTACGCAGAATATTTCCAGTAGGCTCTATTTACTTATTCATGAAGCAAAAACTTCTGCCAGCTTTTACTTCATTCAATAAAATATGATCGGCTTCTGGAATATGACCAATACGATTTCTTTGACCATCCACCTTCATATCCTTTAACACAATTTGCACTTCACCACGATAATGCGCCAAGTTATCATTCACAATGACTACATCTCCACGATGATAGTATTCTTCATCTATTTTTCTTTCTGGAATATTCTTTTTACCGTAGAACATTCTTGTCCAGCGAGAACGAATCATGTAGTATGGTGTTTCTCCACATTGGTGATACATATTATCAAATAAAATTTCTTTTTCCAAATCTGTGACACCATCATCTAAAATGACTTTAAATGGAACTCTCTCTACATCTCCATGAGGAAGCAATTCTGCCAAGTAGTCTTCTCCAACTAGTTTTGGTATATTGACATAAGCTTGGTTCATCACTCGATCAATTGCTTTAAATTCTTCTTCACTCGCAAAAGCATTTCCGAAGATGATTTCATCCACATCACCTACCGCAATCCAATGACGAACCTGCAATTCAGCTGGAATCCAACGGTGATCTTCAACAGTTGGAAGTCCATCGTGTACTGGCCATGGCCCATGTGTATAGTCTTCATTACTAGAAATAAAGACAGCACTAGGAATACCCAAAGTTGCCAATCCTTTATTGATCGAACGAATACTTTCTAAATCGGATGCCGTATAACGTTCTGGATAAAAATTGTGGCAAGTAGAGAAGTTCTTTGGATTTGCCCCATTTTCTAATGCCATGCGAACAGCTTGAATCATACAACTTGATAATTCGATTGTAATATTATAAGGGTTGTTGATTAAAGTCACATCTCTTTGGTCAAAATATGGAAGGTCCATACGAATGATGTCTATTCCCATTTCTTTAAAGATAGAGATGTCACTTTCGCTAGCACCCATTTTCTTAAAGAATGCGGTGTTGCAGTCACCAGATACTTTCATTCCATGTTTATGTGCTAAATCACAAAAAATTTTAAAATAATCAAACACTTCTTTTTTGGTGCCCGGAACACTAAACATACTTGTAAAGATTTTTGTGAAACCATAACGGCTTGCCATTGTTAAATAGTTTTCGATTTCCTCCATAGATTCTTGTTCTGGATATAAAGAAACGCCTAAAATTGGTTTTTTTACTGGTTTTGTTTCACCTAAAAGTCCCATTATTTTCTCCTTTTAAACTAATTTTGCATATGAATTATTTCTTCTTCAATCGTTGGATAAGAAATAAGTGTTTCACCATCTAAATTCTCATTAAACATATTCACACCACTGATCTGATGATTATTGTATGTCGTATAATAGTAAATTCCATTTCTTAAGTCGCAACAAGACGTATAAATTGTATATTCATACTTTCCTGGTTCCACTTCACAAAGACCTTTTTGTTGCTTGACACTACCAATAATTTGGAAATATTGACTTAAATCATTCTTATCACTCGTCGCATTGGCTCTTGTATAGGCAACACGCACAAATCTGGATCCACTCGATAAATCACCCGGAAGTCCCATAGCTCCAAAGCCACGTGAATAGGCAGTTAAATCCAACCCAAAGTTATTTTCAGGCTGTTTGTTTGATAAATACATATAGTCATTCAAGCGAAATAACTGCATAGGAAAAGGCGGATTGTTTGTCAAAACATGCGTAGGATTATCATATACATGCATACCATCTTCCATACACTCCACGACAATGCTTTCATTTTCATCACTGATCATATAGTGTAATTCAGCTACTGGAAATTGTTCATTAAATGGTGTCGCACAAACATTTGTATTTTCTAATACGACTCTTGCCTCTTTGACACTTGCACATTGCGATAAGATCCAAGGAATAAATTCAAAGGCAGCCACATTGTTCTTTTCTTCTTGGACTTCATAAAACTTTGCATTCCCAACAAAGTTTAATCCAGCCATTCCCAAGCCTTTCTCATTCATGGCATCATAATACAATGGATACTCTTCGAATACGTGAGCCATTCCAACAATCGCATAATGACTTTCATGTTTATCTAAATGTCTAAAATGAAAATCATAATTGCGTGGCGTAACAGCTACTTGTTCTCCATATGAAAATTCATAATCCAAACTCCTTCCGAAAAACTGATTAAAACTTAATGCGGTACACATTAAAATCATCTCCTTCTACTTAGTAGCTTAACACAAACTACAACAAGATTACACACATAATAATGTACAAATCAAAATATGTGTTCATTGCGTTAAGTACCAAAAAAATATATATTTTAAGTGTCATAAGAAATGCCTTATCTTATGATTAACCCTTTGGAAAATTATTCAACCCTATAAACTCAAGATACATTTTTATCTTAATAATTTTCCTCTCCCTAAAGCAATGTCAAGCCCGGACATTGCTTTTTATTTTACCTAAAAGAAAAAAGCCATAAGTTTCCCTATGACTTAAAACGCAAATACAATTCCTACCACTGCACTAGCTACAATAAACCAGATTGGATGTAATTTTGGTTTATACTTACTCAATGCCAACAATACGAATAGACAAATAAACTGCTTCCAGTGAAATGTTGAGAAAGTGTAATCACCAAATAAAGTTGACACCAAAATATCAATGGTTGCCACGGCAATAAAGGCAACTACAGCAGGTTTTAATCCGGCAAAGATTTGTTGAACAAGTGTAGCCTCTTTAAATTTCTCTAAGAAATTAGCAATGATACAAATAGTGATCAAACTTGGTAAAACCAAACCGATTGTTACCACAATGGATCCTAATATATCATATTGACTAAAGCCTACATAGCTAGCCATATTGACACCCATTGGACCTGGTGTAGATTCACTAACCGCAATCATTGTGGATAGATCACTCATAGTATACCAGCCATAACGAACCCCAATCTCTCTTAAGAAAGGAATGGTCGCAAGACCTCCTCCTACCGCAAATAGGCCAGTTTTGAAAAATTCTAAAAACATAAGTAATAACTTAGTCATTTTTCTTTAACCATCCTATTCTAGAAAAGACAACACCCGCAATACCAGCACCAATCACAAGTAACACCGTAGATACTTTAGTAAACATCGCAAAAATAAGTGCCACCGCAAAAATCAAGACACCAATCTTATTCTTAATATTGCCCTTACCTAATTTTAATACCGCATTGATCATCAACATACATACAGCTACACGAATTCCATTTAGGGCATGTTGTACAATGGCTAAACTTGAAAAGTTTGTGATCAAACCTGCAATTATACTAATAATGATAATAGATGGAGTAACTACACCTAGAGTAGCTGCAATCGCTCCTGGAACTCCGGCTTGATAGTATCCAATAAAAGTGGATGTATTGACCGCAATAACACCAGGTGTACATTGACCAATCGCATAATAGTCCATGACTTCATCTTCTGTAGCCCAATGATATTTTTCAATAACTTCCTTTTGAATCATTGGCAACATGGCATATCCACCACCAAAAGTAAATAGACCCATCTTAAACCAAGAAACATATAATTGAATGAGTTTCTTCATTTTACTCTCCTTTTAATACAAATTTTTCAATGACTTCACAAACAGCGCCTTCTTCACAAGTAGCCATTGTGATATAGTCGCAATCCGGCTTGATACCTGGCGCTGCATTTTGTACTCCCACGCCTAAGCCAGCATCCTTAATCATGGATAAATCGTTATAGTTATCCCCAATCGCAATCGTATCCTGAATATCAATATGTAATAGATTGGCTAGTTTTTTTAGTCCAGCCCCCTTATTTACACCCTTATGATTAAATTCAATATAACGATTACTTGAATATGAAACATCCATATCATACGTAATATCCTTTAGATCACGATCAATGCTTTGAAGATACTCAAAATCTGTATTTGTATATAATACTTTTACAATTTCTTGTCCCTTTAAAAAATCAAGATTTTGATCAAATACCTCAATCATTTCTTGACGATTCTGCACATATCTTTTTTCATCTTCCGTTAAGTTATATGCATATACCGCATCACGCGTGTATACATGAATGACTACATCATACTTTAATCCACGCTTATATAATTCTTCAGCTTTTTCAAAAGAAATACCTTCAAAATGTAAAAGTCGATTATCCTTATTTTCAGTGATAGCACCCCCATTATATGAAATCACATATTGGTTCGCTTCATCAAAAAGATCCAATTCCTTTAATGTACCCTGAACTGTGTTATAACCTCTTCCTGTTGCCAGTACAAATTTAACACCTAAATCTTTCAACTTCTTAATGGCCTCAATATCTCTAGAATCAATTGTTCGATCAGGTTTAATCAAAGTTTCATCTAAATCACATGCAATTAGCTTATACATAAGTAAATACCCTGGTATATTGTAATTGACCCATCTAGCTGGTCATTTACAACATACATCTCCTT
>NZ_JAHQVB010000186.1 GCF_019052655.1 Holdemanella porci | reverse complement strand
CCTGAATTATTCATGAAAAGATAATAAAAGAAGATTAGCCTTGTTGATGGATCCAACTCGGCTAATCTTTTTCATTTTGTTTTCGAATGGTTTGAAATGAGTATATAAAAGGATATCAGACATTGCTGATTTTTTAAAATATAGGTTCAAAACGTTAAATCTGCAACACTTTATTCCAGTACTGAGTAAACTGAGTTTTATTTTTGTAGGCACTGCTAAAACTAAGCGTTACCTGTCTTGCGTGTTGTATCACTTTGACTGCTATTTTCTGATATTTCAATCGATATGTATTCATTCGTATTGTCTGATCTTTTTCTTCTAATATTGTTTGCTGGAATACATGATAAAGATTGTAGGCTAGACTTGAAATTAGAAAATCCATTTCATTTTTTACGAATTCTTTATGTGAA
>NZ_JAHQVB010000085.1 GCF_019052655.1 Holdemanella porci | reverse complement strand
AATTGACCCTAAAATAGACCCCAAAAATAATGACCCTAATTAAAATTGGTTACCCTACAAATGTATCCCCTTTTCTTTTTCTTATGGTAAAATGTTTATGATGAGGTGATATTTTATGAAGGGACCTTCCTTTTATTTTCAAAAAATGTCATTAACACGACAAATTTTAACAATTATTTTGACGGTTTTGATGTTTTTTATCATGTTTTTCTTTGTGTTTGTCAGCGATAATATTGATCGAACCATTACTAAACAAATGTATGAACTGATCTTAAATCGACAAACATCGATCGTTGGATTAGTGGATTCGAAACAAACCGATAGTATAGATGACATTTATGCTTTCTTAGCGAGTGACAGTGTTCAAACAAACTGTATTATTCAAGATGGTAAAATGAATGTGATCTCAAATCAGAGTTCCAAAAGAAAACCAGTGAATCATAAAGTATATGAATATTTATTAGATCAATCTAAACAAATGAATTCCGAAAATGAAGAAGCACTACAGGGAACGATTATAGTCGCAAATTCGAAGTATTATTATCGTTTGATCTATTGTCATGACGGTATAATTTTGGCAAGTTTTATGGATGATACGTACGCGACACAATTTAGAGATTCATTGATTGATTCTACGGTATACGTTATTGTGATTGCGTTTATGATTGTATTCCTGATTATTTTAATGTGGGTATTCTCAATTATTCATCCTTTGAATTTAATTCGAAATTATATTGAACAAATTAAAGATGGAAAAGAAGTAGAACTTCATTTAAATCGTGATGATGAAATTGGTGAAATGGCGACTGCGATTGTGAAGATGAATGAAGAATTGAAAAAGCAGGATAAAGCCAAAGAAGATATGATTCATAATATTTCGCATGATTTAAAAACGCCGATTGCGACAATTAAATCGTACGCTGAATCTATTAAAGATGGTATCTATCCTTATGGAACTTTGGAAAGCAGTGTTGATGTCATCTTAGATAATGCACAGAGATTAGAAAATAAGGTACATTCTTTATTGTATATGAATCGTGTTGAATACTTGGTGGCAAGTGATGCTGAGGGTGTAGTCACAAATATGAAGGATGTTGTGGAACAGGTTGTATTAAATGCAGCCGTGATTCGCCCTGAAATTCAAGTGATTACAGATGTAGAAGAAGTCTTCTTTGATGGTTTGATTGAAGCGTGGCGTGTAGCCATTGAAAACATTATGGAAAATGCATTCCGTTATGCGAAATCTTACATTAAGATTGAAGTAAGAGAAGACTGGTTGTGTATTAGTAATGATGGTCCAAAGATGCCTGAAGATCGCATTCAATCTTTATTTAGACCTTATGAAAAAGGCGAAGGAGGACGTTTCGGACTAGGATTATCCATTGTTTCTAAGGTTTGTAAGGCCAACCACTATATTGTGAAAGGTGAAAACAGCGAGGATGGAGTTCGCTTTATCATTTATCGTAAAACAAAAAAACAAAAGAAGAAAAAAGAAAATAACTGGGTAAAAAATAAAGGAGAAAAAGCATGATGAATGTCGCAACGATTGGCTCTGGTGTTATAGTAGAGCGCATGATTGAAGCTATGCGTTTAGATGGTCGATACAATTTATATTGTGTATATTCTAGAACGGAGAAGCGTGCTAAAGAATTTGCCGAAAAACATGGGATTCAAAAGTATTACACGGACATGGAAGAAATGTTGAATGATGAAAATGTGGATATTGTTTATGTGGCAAGTCCAAACTCTTTACATTATTCACAATCAAAAATGGCGTTGGAACATAAGAAGCATGTTATTAATGAAAAACCATTTACGCCAACTTTAAAAGAGTGTAATGAACTATTTGAAATAGCAGAAAAAAAGGGTGTCTATATTTTTGAAGCCATCACAAATGTGCATTTACCAAATTATAAAATTATTAAAGAAAATATGTCGAATTGCGGAAATATCAAGATGGTTCAGTGTAATTTCTCACAATATTCATCGAAGTATCAAAAGTATAAAGATCATGTTCAAACAAATGCCTTTGATACAGCTTTCAATGGTGGAGCATTAATGGATATCAATGTATATAATTTACATTTTGTGACGGGAATGTTTGGTAAGCCGAATGAGGTTCATTATTTTAAAAATGTTGGATACAACGGCATCGATACAAGCGGAATTATTATTATGCAGTATCCCGATTTTATCGCAACTTGTACGGGTGCTAAAGATTGTTCAAGTCCTTATGCAGTATATGTACAAGGGGATCAAGGAACGATTATTGTCTCTGGTGCGAGCAGTGGTGTATGTAAAGATGTGTATTTTGATGCGCCTAAAAAGGATCAAATTGGAAAAAAAGCTACAGACACTAAAGAAAAAATCAGTATTGAACAACCAAATCACATGTTGTATGAGTGTCAGGACTTTATGGATATCATCCTAAATAAGGATGAAGAAGCTTATACAATGTATAAGGAACAAACCCAAATGGTTGTCGAACTATTAGAAAAGCTATCATGATGATAGCTTTTTTTGGAATATATATAATTTTTCAGTGCTTTGACTCGCATCAAAAGTGTATCCTAAATCTGAAAATTGAGTAATATCTTTGATGTTTTCAATCTTGTTTTCGGCAAGATAGCGAACCATAGCACCTCTTGCCATCTTGGCATAAACACCTTTTTCTTTACCATTTTCTTCGACAAAACGAACATCAATCAATGGCTTATATTTTCGTATGATTTTGGCATATTCTTCACTCGCCAGATTTAAAATCGGTTCATCGATTTGTTTGGCAAGATCGTCTTTCCAAAAGTCATACAAAGAGAATGGGCATTTTGTCTGCATTTCTAAACGATAGGGTGTGATCGCATCCAGTGGCTTTAAAAGACCATAAAATCCAGAAAGAATGTACAGATGCCCTTGAATATATTTGATTTGATCATCTGTAAATACATGGGGTGCCATATATTGATATTGTATGCCAGAATAGCTCAGTATGGCTGGTGTTGTATTTTCTTCTAGACTCATATTTTGGAATTGATCATATGTAGTTTGGGCAATTGTGTCTGAACATTTTAAATAAGATTTTAATTCTGAATAGTCTAAACTTTTAATATGATTTAAAAGTTCAGTTGTCTTGGATAAGAACATGGGTGTTGTACACTCTATGTTGATATCATCGATCATTTTCATTTTCTTAGCGGGTGAGATAATTATTTTCATAATAATATTGTATAATAGGTGTCAAGAAAAGGAAGTGAAGATTATGGTGAAAACTGAAGAAATGTTAAAAAATTTAGAGGAATTGATCAATACACCGAGTGTGGTTGGTTTTTATCCTGAAATTCATAAAAAATTAGCGGAGATGGTAGGAAAGTTTGGATATGAACTTGAGTTTGATAATAAACGTACTGCCTATGTTCGTGTACCAGGTAAAGATTCTAGTAAGATTGTATGTGTAGGAGCTCACTTAGATACGATTGGTATGCAGGTTCGTCATGTGATGGACAATGGATGGATCGAAGTAAAAAACTTGGGTGGAGTCAATTTCCATAATGTGGAAGGGGAGAATGTCTATATTCACACTCGTAGTGGAAAAACATATGAGGGTATGGTAATTTGTAAGTCGCACTCTACACATGTATTTGATGATGCGAGAAGTCGTGAGCGTGATAAATTTAATGAAGCTATTTTATTGGATGAAGATGTTAGTTGTGCTAAAGATGTATATGATTTAGGGATTGAACATGGGGATTTGATTAGTGTAGAACCACGTTTTAGACGTACAGAATTTGGTTTTATTAAATCACGTCATATTGATGATAAGGCTATGGTTGCAGCCGTGATTGATGTGTTGCGTCAATTGAAAGAAGAGAATCTAACACCGGCTTATGATACTTTGTTTGCGTTTCCTATTTATGAAGAAATTGGCCATGGAGGAGCATATGTTCCTAGTGAAGTGAGTGAATATGTAGCTTTGGATATCGGCTTGATTGGGCCAGATAATCATGGATCTGAAAAGAAAGTTTCTATTGGGGCTAGCGACAACTATTCTCCTTATGATTGGGGATTAACAACTAAAATCATCAATTTGGCAAAAGCGAACAATATTAACTATTGCGTAGATACATATTATCGTTTTGGCTCAGATGCTACAGCGGCGATTCGCGCTGGAAACAATATTATGCCTGCTGTATTTGGGGTTGGTTGTATGAATTCGCATGGCTATGAAAGAACGAGTGTTCAAGCTATTGAGGATTGTGCACGTCTAACATTGGCTTATGTATTAAGTGAATAGAAAAAAGAGATATCTTTGCGATACCTCTTTTTTGGTTGAACTAAAATGTGAAATGGATTTGTTCAACCATATACATTCTAAATGATTTTTAAACGTATTCATAGACCAAAAAACGATAAATGGTCGATGAAAGAAGAAAAAATAAATATTTGTTAAAGAATTTCACATAATTCATATCCATTATGGATTTGATTCAACATTTTTTCTTTTGTTTGTTTAAATAAATCAAATTGCTTTTTAGCCTCATTCACGTTTTGATAGACCTTCCAATCTCCGACTAAGTAATAGGGCTTGTGTTCAATAAATCCAATTACATCATCTAAGGGATAACCAAGAAATACACCTATTTCATGAGGAAAGTTTTTTGTGTTAAGTCTTTTTTTGAGTTCTTGTATACACAGTTCAAAAGTATTTGGGTATTGATAGGATTTTAGAAAATTTTGAACTGCATTTGAGGAAATATAGTCTTTAAGTTTGGAATTGTATACATAAATGGTGTATTGAGTTTCTTGTTCTATGAGGATAAAGAAGATCCCTTTTGAATTGAATTGTTGATTGTATTGTTTGATAAATGATCGAATACTATCATCGTCTTTTGGAAGGTGGAACATATTGGCATATTTATATTGCTTCAGTACAGGTGCACAATAATTGGCCAATAATGATTCAAAACGCTGTTTCGGCATAATTAAGCTCCAATCGCTTTTTTGATGTTTTCGATATCTTCAGGTGTACCGGAATTTTCTACTTTATATAAAATTTCACAACCATAATCTTCACTGATTTTATTAGCTGCCTGGCAATATGCGTCACCATAATTTGTATCTCCGGAGCAGACAACACCTTGAATCAATGTGCCATTGGCCATCAAGAAGTTTTCAACTTCAGCTGGTACATCCCCATAGCCATCTGTATAAGTAAATAAGATGTATGGTTCATCAATGCTCTCAGATCCATCATTGATGCGTAATGCATCAATACCTAATGAACTGATAATTTCTTCCACATTACCAGTACGACTTGCGAATGCATATTTCATGATTTTACCTCCTTAAAAGTTAGGTGCAACTAACTGTTATTAGTATAACTCTAAGGCAGTTAGTTGTAAATAACATTTTTAAGAAATTAATTGTATATGATATACTATTTTTGTTTAATAGGAGAGGTTTTATGCAAGTGAAAGATATGACGAAGGGAAATGAATTAAAGTTGATTTTTTTGTTTTCTCTACCTTTAATGCTTGGAAATATATTTCAGCAGCTATATACAGTTTGTGATACTATCATTGTTTCTAGACACCTTGGTGTGAAGGCGTTAGCAGCCATAGGATGTTCGGATTGGCTAACATGGATGGGAATTGCAGTCGTGACTGGTCTTGCCCAAGGTTTTTCAATTCCGATAGCTCATGCGTTTGGTACTCATGATAAGAGTAATGTACAAAAATGTATTTCTACTTTAGTTGTGAATGCGATTATATCAACAGTGGTTTTATTAGCCGTGATTTATCCGCTTCTGCCAAATATTTTGATTTTATTAAAAACACCAGCTGATATTATGGATCGAGCTCTAGCGTATACACACGTTATTTATATCGGTTTGTTTGCGACTATGTTTTATAATGCACTTGCTAGCATTTTACGTGCTTTTGGCAATTCTAAAACACCACTACAAGCCATGATTATTGCCAGTATTTTTAACGTAGGCTTAGATATACTATTCGTGATGGGATTTGAGTGGGGAATCATTGGTGCTGGTGTTGCGACAGTTATTGCACAAATTCTAGCTGGATGCTTCTGTTTATATCATGTATTAAAATTAAAAGAATATATGCCTACATCAATTTGTAAGGACGTAACATACTATAAAAATCAATTTAGATTAGGAATTCCTATGGCACTACAAAATGTCTTGATTTCAATTGGTGGTATGGTATTAACAAGTGCCGTAAATCGATATGGAACTTATTTCCTTGCTGGATTTACAGCTATGAACAAGCTATATGGAGTGCTTGAAATTTCAGCTGTTTCTTATGGCTATGCCATGGTTACATATACGGGACAAAATTATGGAGCACATCGTTATGATCGTATCAAGAGTGGTGTGAAAAAAGTTGTTTTATTATCTTTGGCTACTTCCATCTTGATTTCTATCATACTTTGGATTTTTGGACCATTCTTCTTATCTTGTTTTATATCAAAAACAAGTGAAGGTGCTAATGAAGCAATGACATATGGATTGAATTTCTTACGATGTTTAACCGTTTGGCTTCCAATTTTATATATGTTACACGCCTATCGTTCTACTATACAGGGCTTATCCAATGCCTTTATTCCTATGGTATCTGGCTTATTTGAGTTATTGATGCGAATCTCTGGAGCTTTGATTCTACCTATCTATTTTGGTAAAGCTGGCCTATATCCTGTAGAAGTGTTGGCATGGATTGGTGCTGTTATAATCTTGGTTCCTAGTTATTATCACATGGAAAGAAATTTTCAAAAAGCTTCAGAAAAACGTTGACAAATTGTTTCATGCGGAATAAAATACGTTCATACATAAAGCAAAGGTGCTTATAGTTCATGAAATACATGAGCTGTAAGTGCCTTTTTACTTTTGTATAAGGGAGCTAACTATATAAAATTCAAGTATTTTTTATGAAAAAGTTTGAAAATACAAA
>NZ_JAHQVB010000084.1 GCF_019052655.1 Holdemanella porci | reverse complement strand
CGATATAGCAATGGATAAAATGAGTGTAAAAGAGTACGCAAATCCATTCTCAGAAGCAGAGCAACAGGCATATAAACAAGAAAAAGCAAAGAGAAAGAAATAGTAAAAAATTAAGCCCTTTGAGGGCTGGCGAGAGTCAAAAGCGATAGCTTGAACAAAGTGAAAGCAGCGCCTTGAGACGCGAGCTGGTAGTAAAGGCTTATAGCCGCAGAGAAAACCACGCCTTTTAAGCGTGGTTTTTATTGTGGTATGATGGGCATATGGAAAAAGGTCAATATGTATATATTTTAGAGTGTAGGGATTCTACATATTATACGGGATATACAACGGATGTAGATAAAAGATTAGAAACGCACAACTTGGGTAAGGGGGCAAAATATACGCGGTCTAGAAGGCCTTGTAAGCTTGTGTATGTAAGGGCTTGTGAGTCGAAGTCCAAGGCTTTGAAGTTGGAATATAAAATTAAACAAATGTCTCGAAAAGAAAAGTCGGAGTTGATTGAAGGAATCTTGAAAGAAATGTAGTTTCGTATTATTATATAGAAAGCGAAAGGATGATTATAACTATGAATAAAACTAGAACTCGTTTTGCGCCGAGTCCAACTGGCTATATGCACATTGGAAATTTGCGTACAGCTTTATTTGAATTTTTAATTGCGAAACACGAAGGTGGCGACTTCTTATTACGTATTGAGGATACTGACCAAGAGCGTAAGGTAGAAGGTGCTGTAGATGTTATTTATAAAACTTTAAAAGAATGTGGTTTGAACTGGGATGAAGGTCCAGATATTGGTGGAGACTTTGGTCCATATGTTCAAAGTGAACGTTTACCTATGTACAAAGGGTATGCCGAAGATTTAATTAAACTTGGTGGAGCTCACTATTGTTTCTGTAGTGAAGAGGAGATTGAGGCTCAAAGAAAAGAAGCTGAAAGCTTAGGTATTTCTTTTAAGTTCAATGATCCTTGTAAGCACTTGAGTGCTGAGGAAGTACAGGCTAAATTGGATGCGGGTGAACCTTATGTTATTCGTCAAACAATCAAAGATGTTGGTGAAACATATTTTGATGATGAAGTATATGGTCGTATTGAAGTGGATGGAGATGTTTTGGATGAACAAATCTTGATTAAATCGGATGGATATCCAACATATAACTTTGCGAACATTATTGATGATCACCAGATGCAGATTTCTCACGTAGTTCGTGGAAATGAATATTTATCAAGTACACCTAAGTACAACTTGATTTATGATGCGTATGGATGGCAAAGACCTACATACGTACACGTACCACCTGTAATGAAGGATGAACACCACAAATTATCAAAACGTAATGGAGATGCTTCTTTCCAAGATCTTGTTGCGAAGGGATATTTGCCGGACGCGATCATGAACTATATCGCACTTCTTGGATGGGCTCCTGAAACAGAACAGGAAATCTATACTTTGGATGAGTTGATCAAAGTATTTAATATTCACCGTATTTCTAAATCACCAGCCATTTTCGATATTGATAAATTGACTTGGATGAACGGTGTATATTTAAGAAACATGGATGAAGAAACATATTATGAAACAGTTCGTCCATACTTAGAAAAAGCGGTTCATGGAGCATACAACTTAAAAGAGATTGCCAAAATCATTCAACCTCGTATTGATATCTTGAATCAAATCGAAGAAAGTGTTGACTTCTTTGATACATTAGTAGATTACGATTTAGAAATGTATCGTCACAAGAAGATGAAGACAACTCCAGAAGTTGCATTAAAAGCTTTAAAAGCCAGCAAGCAAACTCTAGAAGCCTTTGATCAATGGGACAGCATGGATGCATTGCACGAATGTTTATTAGCTCTTCCTAAAGAGTTGGAAATGAAGAATGGACAGGTATTATGGCCAATTCGTACAGCCGTTTCTGGTAAACAATTCACTCCAGGTGGAGCGATTGAAATTGCGTTTATCTTAGGAAAAGATGAAACATTACGTCGTATCCAAGTGGGTATTGATCGTTTGAGTGAAATCGTAGAAGAGTAAAACATACAAACGCTTAGAGAAATCTAGGCGTTTTTTTTGCGTTTTACCAGCAAAAACAAATAAATAATTACGTATCTGTAATATAGAATTGCTGATAATATGATATGCTATTACTAGATTGAGGATTGCTTATGAGATATTTTTCAGTGGCTGAAATAGCTAAAAAATGGGATATATCCGAGCGCAGTGTTCGAAATTATTGTGCACAGAATCGTGTAGATGGTGCATTTATTGCCGGTAAAACTTGGAAAATTCCAGAAAATGCCAAAAAACCAGTTCGTATGAACAAGAAGAAAGAACAGCCTGTTACTTTATTGGATGTCTTGAAGGAAGTCGCTTGAGTCATGATCAAACTCGATATATTTTTGAAACAAATACGATTGGTGTAGAAAATGAAGTGTTGAATGTGGATGATGTACTTGAAACGGCAAATCACTTTCGATGTATTGATATGATTATTGATCATGCCAAGACTACTTTGAGCGAGAATTTTATTAAAGATTTACACTTGACTTTGAAGAATGGTACAAGTGATTCAAGAAAAGAAGGGTTTGTGGTCGGCGACTATAAAAAGGTACCAAATGAAGTTGGAGGAATGAATACAGCACTTTCTGAAGAAGTTCCAGGTAGAATGAAGGAATTGTTAAAAGAATATAATGGTAAAAAAGAAAAGACTTTTGAAGATATACTCGATTTTCATGTAAGGTTTGAGCGTATTCATCCATTTCAAGATGGAAATGGTCGTGTTGGAAGATCGATTTTATTTAAAGAATGTTTGAAATATAATATTGTCCCATTTATAATCGATGATCAGTTGAAAATGTTTTATTATCGCGGCTTAAAAGAATGGGATTATGAAAGAGGCTATCTGATGGATACTTGTTTGTCGGCACAAGATAAATATAAAGCTTATTTGGATTATTTTAGAATTGCTTATGAGAATAATAAATCAAATTGAAATCGATGAATATACTGTGATTGAAGTGTTTGATCATACGTGTTTTGGAAACCATGTGGTAATTGAAGGTAAAGAATATCCTACAGAAATCGTATATGATTTTGTAGGATATTCTTTAAATTAGATTCAATTCTTTAAAGGCATGATATATACCATCTTCATCTAGTGATGTTGTGATCATGTTAGCTTTATCTTTGATTTCTTGTGGAGCATTTCCCATGGCGATGCTCAGATGTGCTTTTTCAAACATAGGAATATCATTGAAGCCGTCTCCAATCGCAATCGTATCTTTAATGTCAGCATTAAAGTATTTGATTACGGCATCCATGCCTGTGGCTTTGTTGATGTGGTAGGAAGTGATTTCTCCACTTTCTTTTCCTAGTGGCGCAAAGGTTGCCGGAATCACATCGTATTTGTCGGATAGATCTTGTTGGATCTTTTTGTATGGCGTTTTCCCATTGTCAATAACGGAGACTTTGTTGTAGACAAGGTCTTTTATATTGTCGACAACGGTGATCTGGCTGGTTAGAATTGTAAGGCCGTGTTTGGCTTTTTCTTCTTCACTTTTGCCGGCACATTGTTCTTTCACCATTTTTAACATCGTGTCTTTTGTATATTGAGTGGCATAGATGCCATTAGAACATTCAAAGTTAGCGGGAATGTTGTTTTCTAATAAGTAGTTTGAAAGATATTGGCTTTCTTCTTTTGTGAGTGCATTTTCTTCTACGATTTTGTGTTCACATTCAATGGTTGCCCCACTTCCGGCAATAATCGCATCATAGTCAATTTCTAGCATCGGGCCAAAGATTTCAATGCGCTGTCTTCCTGTGCATAAAATGACTTTATGTCCGTTTTTTTTGGCTTGAATACAAGCTTTGATGGCACTATCCGGAATATAGCCTTCGTGATGGAATAGGGTGCCGTCGGCGTCTAAAAATATAAGTTTCATGAGTACCTCTTTCTGATTGGACGAAATGATATTTTTATTCTACAATAGAAAGGTAAATATTTAAAGGGGAGGGATAAAATGGGCGATTATATGGTGATAGGTATTGTGTTTGTTTTCGTGGTATTGATGTCAATACTTCCAAAACCAGTTTATAATGCGATTACGCGTGCTTTTTCAATGCATAAAAATGGAATTCGTAGAATTCAGAAGTATCGTACGACAACCGATTCCATTGGAAATTTAATGTTGGGTATATCGATAGTTTTCTGTATCTTCTATTGCTTCATTCCATTCTATTCATTTTTATATGGCATATTTTTCATTGTGAGCTACTTATGTCTTTTGGCACAGGCGTATCGTGTTACCACAAAGAAGCCTAAACAAATCGCAAAAACCGTTATCTTTTTGACGAATTTATTTGCGGGTGTCAGCTTTCTAGGTGCACTTGGCTTTTTAAATGGGCATGCATCGGTGGCTGTGATCAATCAGTTCATGATTGATTTTCATGCGCATAAGGTATTCAACATCTTATACCTTCTACAAAATCGTACTTGGATGTATTGGTTGTTTCAAGGTGCATTGTTTATGTTTCCACTCTTTATTATGTGGTCACACTTTAAATATATGCGATTGGAGAATAGTGTCAAAGCAGTTTATTTTGTGACATATATTATTAAGATGTTATTTTTGATTATGATTGTGTTATGTTTTTCTTGTGAGGCATTTGATTTCTTGGATATGGTATACCAGGTGGATGCACTTAAGAAATTGGCATAGAGGAAAGAAGGATTTAAAAAATGATTACTCAAAGAATTTCAAAATTACGTGAGAAGATGATGGAGAATAATGTACAGGCATATATTATTCCTACGTCTGACTTTCATGAAACAGAATATGTTTGCGAATATTTCGCATGTCGTAAATATATGTCTGGATTCACTGGAAGTGCAGGTGTCTTAGTTGTATTACTAGATAAGGCTGCACTATGGACAGATGGTCGTTATTTTATTCAGGCGGCAAATCAATTGGAAGGTACAGGCATTGATTTAATGAGGATGGGCCAGCCTGGAGTTCCTGAAATAGATGCGTATATTGTTGAAAATCTAAAGGAAAACGATACAGTTGGATTTGATGGTCGTGTCATGAATACAAAGGATGCCTTGGCATATAAATCTGTATTTGATTTGGCACACTTAAATATGAATGTAAATCTAGATTTAGTAAATGACGTATGGACAGATCGTCCACAGCTTCCTAGTACACCAACTTTCCATTATTCGGAAAAGTTTGCGGGTGAATCTATGGAAAGTAAACTTTCACGTTTGCGTGCTTTCTTAAATGAAAATAAAGTCGATTCCATTGTACTAACAAGTGTGGATCAGATTGCGTGGCTTTATAATTTAAGAGCACATGACATTCCTAATTTCCCGGTTGCGCTTGCATATTCAATCGTATCTTTAGATTCAGCTTCTATTTATATGGATGCTTCTCGTTTGGATGAATTGAGTGAAGAAGAATTTAGAAAGAACAATGTCACTGTTTGTGGCTATAACGATATTTATTCAGCTACAAAAATATTGAGTGGTTCAGTACTCGTGGATCCATCAAGTGTAAACTATGCGATTGTTTCTAATTTAAGGGCTAAGTCTGTATTTAAGGAGAGTCCAATTATTTTATGGAAGGCTTTAAAGAATGAAACAGAGTTAAAGTGTACAAAGTGGGCGCACATTAAAGATGGTGTTGCCGTCACAAAATTCATGTATTGGTTAAAGAAGAATGCGGGTAAGATAGAGATGAGCGAAATGAGCGTTCAGTCTAAATTACAAGTTTTTCGTAGTGAACAAGAAAACTATTTAGAGGATAGTTTTGATACGATTTGTGCCTATAAAGAACATGCGGCTATGATGCACTATTCTTCAAAGCCAGAAACGAATGTTGAAATCACAAATTCGGGTATGCTTCTAATTGATAGTGGTGGACAATATTTAGAGGGTACTACAGATATTACACGTACATTTGTGTTGGGTGATATTAGTGAAGAAGAAAGATATTGGTTTACTAAAGCATTAAGAGGACATATTCGTTTATCGGATGCACACTTCTTATTTGGGTGTTCAGGAATCAACTTAGATATTCTAGCTCGTGGACCACTATGGGATCAGGATGTGGATTATCAATGTGGTACAGGACATGGTGTAGGTCACTTATTGAATGTACATGAATCACCAAATGGCTTTAGATGGAGAGTGTTACCTCATCGTAATGAAATGTGTGTATTAGATGAGGGTATGATTACTTCTAATGAGCCAGGAGTCTATTGTGAAGGTAAGTTTGGTATTCGTCATGAAAATGAAATGGTTGTCGTAAAAGGCAATGTGAATAACTATGGTCAGTTCATGCATTTTGAGCCAATTACGTTTGTACCTTTTGACTTGGATGGTTTGGATGTTTCTTTATTGACAAATGAAGAAAAGGCTTGGTTGAACAACTATCATAAAGAGGTATTGGAAAAGATCAGTCCTTATTTAACGAATGATGAAGCTGAGTGGTTAAAATCGGCTTGTCGATCTATTTGATGAAAGAAAGAATGATACCAATCACATGTCCACATTGTGGACATGTTTTTGAGATAAAAAGAGATACGGTTGTGATTGCACAAATGGATAGTGTCGCTAGAATACGCTTGAATGATGGTTCGTATTTTATGCATCAATGTCAAAAGTGTAAGTCCATGTTTTATTTGTACTATCCATTCCTATATCGGGATCCGAAAAAGAAGTTTAATCTTGTTTTGACACAACAAAAGAATATAGATAATTTGAGTGAAGATGAGAGGGTTGTACTTTGTCATAGTGTTTCACAGTTTCTTTTGGCTTTCAAGATCTATGATCAGTGTTTAAATCCTAAACTTGTACTGGTCAAAAAGAAGCAGTTGGAAAAAAGATTGGGTCGTAGTATCAAATTTGATTATTATGACAAGAAGAATGGTTGTCTTTGGTTTGAGGATAAGGCTGTATCTTTAACCAAAGAGGAATGTAAAGCGATTCTTATTTTGTAGTATTGTCAAAATAGGTTATAATGTTTGGTAGAAATGAGGTTTTACGTATGAATATTTTAATTGCCGGTGGTACTGGATATATTGGTAGTCATATTTGTGTTGAATTATTAGAAAGTGGTCATGATGTTG
>NZ_JAHQVB010000185.1 GCF_019052655.1 Holdemanella porci | reverse complement strand
TCCGTACACTATCCGTCACTTCGCTACGCTTATAGATGGTAGTCCATTAAATACGGAGACCTCACAGGATCATCTGTGCCTTCCCTTGAACTCATGCTTCCTGCTTTCACATCCAGTATTAACAGATATCGATATAGTCATTGGTATCTATTCATAGGATTTCTGCTTTTTTCCGCAGCATCATCAATACTGAACGCCACATGTGCATTGATAGATTGGTGCCTGAGTTCTCGCTTTAACTCCCTTCACACACTCCCTCACGAGGATGCATTGAGTATGGCTTACTACTTGGCTATATCCTTAGTAGACAAAATATTTCAACCTTGTTGGGACTGTTTTACTTCAATGACTTTTGTATAGTGTTACGAGTATCTTGTACTTTATTGTCTCTAAAATAAAACAGTTGATAATCGGT
>NZ_JAHQVB010000083.1 GCF_019052655.1 Holdemanella porci | reverse complement strand
TTTCCTGTTCAGTTTTCAAAGATCATCTGCACCTCAGCAGTGCTCATCTATATTATCAAATCATTTCCATCTTGTAAACCCCTTTTTTTTAAAATTTTAAAAAATAAAAAAGGACACTTTTCCAAGCATCCCTAAATTTTATTGAGCATCCTCAATTGCACTGATTTTTGCAACTCTTCCCTTATGTCTTTCACCCTCACTAAATGGAGTGTTCAAGAAAGTATGAACAATATCTTTACAAGTTTCAATACCTGTCGTTCTTTGTCCCATACTCAACATATTCGCATCATTGTGTTCACGAGTCAAACGAGCCATAGTTACATCTGTACATAATGCACAACGGATTCCTTTTACTTTATTTGCAGCAATCGAAATTCCAATTCCAGTGCCACACATAACAATGCCCTTGTCCACTTCTTCATTCACAACTAAATCCGCACACGCTTTTGCCATATCCGGATAATCAACACTGTTTGTACCATGACAACCACAATCCACAACTTCATGTCCTTCATCAATCAACATTTGTTTAATTTCTTCCTTATATGTGTATGCTCCATGATCACATGCCATACCAATTTTCATTCTTTAATCCTCCTCAACATCTACAAACATTTTACAACTTTTCCATCTTTGCGTAAATACAACTAACTTTTCGCATCAAAAGATTTTCTACAAGAAGGACAACGAACTTCAATTTTCCCCTTATTTCTAGGAACACGAATAATTTGCGCACATTCAGGACAAACTAAATACTTATTTTGTTTATCCTTTAAAGACTTGTTAAATGCTTGAAAACGATGAACTATTTTGGCCTGAATCCGAATAAACTTTTGATTTTCAATTGATCTGGCCACATAGTTTTTCGATAATGCACGTGCTAAATAAATAATAATACTAATATAGAACAATATATTTATGACAATATTTCTTCTAAAAAATAAACTTAATACTAATAAAATAAGTTCTACATAAAATATGAACTGATTTAATTTATCCGTACCATATCTACCTTGCATAAAACGATATAATTTTTCTCTCATTCTCATCACCGAGTTCTATAATAACATACAATATATGATCTCGCTATGTGAATTTTACTATCATTTGTATACTTGTTTTTGTTGTTTACAAATTTTTTCATATTTTTATGAAACATTTTCAATTTTTATGTTATAATCATCACGTATTAATAAGGGAGGACTTAAAATGAAAGACCTAGAGCAATTATACGAAACAGTAAAAAAACGAAATCCCAATGACAAAGAATTTCTTCAAGCCGTTGAAGAAGTATTCGAATCATTGAATATTATCGCAGATGTACATCCGGAAGAATTAGACGATGATGTATTAGAAAGATTTGTAGAACCTGAAAGACAAATCATTTTCCGTGTCCCTTGGGTTGATGACAATGGCAAAACTCAAGTAAACCGTGGTTACCGTGTTGAATTCAACTCAGCCATCGGACCATATAAAGGAGGTTTACGATTCCACCCATCTGTAAACATTAGTATCATCAAATTCTTAGGATTTGAACAAGTGTTAAAAAATTCATTGACTACACTTCCTATGGGAGGTGGAAAAGGTGGATCTGATTTCGATCCAAAAGGAAAAAGTGATCGCGAAGTTATGCGTTTCTGCCAAAGCTTCATGAGCGAATTATACCGTCACATCGGACCAAACACAGATGTTCCTGCTGGAGACATTGGTGTTGGGGGCCGTGAAGTCGGATATTTATTTGGACAATATAAACGTTTGAAAAATGAATACAGCGGCGTATTGACAGGTAAAGGATTAACATTCGGTGGATCTTTGATTCGTACCGAAGCTACTGGATATGGTTTATGTTACTTTACACAAGCTTTATTAAAAGATAACGGAACTAGCTTTGAAGGAAAAACAGTCACGATTTCCGGAAGTGGTAACGTAGCTATCTATGCTTGTGAAAAAGCAACACAACTTGGAGCAAAGGTTGTAACTATGTCCGATTCAAACGGATTCATTTACGATCCAGAGGGAATTGATTTAGATTTAGTTAAAGACATCAAAGAAATTCGTCGTGGACGCATTAAAGAATATGTTGAAAAAAGACCAGGTGCAACATACACACCAAATGCTCGTCCATGGACTGTTGCATGCGATATCGCACTTCCATGCGCCACTCAGAACGAACTTGATTTAGAAGATGCAAAAGCATTAGTAGCTAATAAAGTTTTCGCTGTATGCGAAGGGGCTAACATGCCAACAACACCAGAAGCTATCCACTATCTTATGAAAAACGGTGTATTCTATGCTCCAGGTAAAGCAAGCAATGCCGGAGGTGTTGCTTGTTCAGGTCTTGAAATGTCACAAAATGCTCAACACTTATCTTGGACAGCAGAAGAAGTTGATCAAAAGCTTGAAAACATTATGGTAAATATTTTCGAAACTTGCCGTGATACCGCTTCAGAATATGGTCATGAAAAAGAATATGTAGTTGGAGCTAACATTGCTGGATTCTTAAAAGTTACAAAAGCAATGAAAGCACAAGGTACTGTTTAATAACATAAAAGCCGATTTCGGCTTTTATTTTTTATCATTTTGCATTATTATCTTAAAAGTAAAAAGGTTGTGATTATTCTATGAAACGAGCAAAACAAACATCTGAATCCATTGAACTCGGTATTCTTTTGGCATTATCCGGTGGATTTATGGATGCCTATTCCTATTTAGCAAGAGGACAAGTCTTCGCAAATGCCCAAACTGGAAATATGCTCCTCTTTGGTGTCAATTTAGCAAGTGGACAATTCCAGCATGCTCTACATTATTTATGTCCTGTACTTGCTTTTGGTCTAGGTATTTTCTTAGCGGAATTTGTACATTTTCAAAAAATTCAAAAAGTACACTGGCGACAAGTTACTCTCTTGATTGAAATCATTATATTATTTGGCATTGGGTATATTTCATTCGAACAAAACCTTCTCGCAAATTCTTTAACTTCTTTTGCGTGTGGCTTACAAGTACAAGCCTTTCGTAAAATACATGGTAAAGGTTACGCAACAACGATGTGTATTGGAAATTTAAGAACAGGGACACACGAAATGTGTAATTATTTATGCACAAAAAAAGTCCAACATCTACAAAGTGGACTTCTCTACTACTTAATTATTTTAACATTTATAATCGGTGCTATTCTAGGAAACTTTTGTATTCGGATTTTTTCAGCAAAAGCTATCTGGATAAGCGTTTCACTATTAATACTCGCCTTTATTTTAATGTTTGTTGACCGTGAAAAAGATGAGGCTTTTCAATAAGTTTTAATTCTGTATCACAATCCATTCTCGTCACCGAACAATTTGGCACTAAAGCTGCTGTATTCGGTTTTTCATCCACAAAACCGGGACACAATACGTTCACAATATGTTTGATGGCAGAACCATGACAAACTACTAAAACATTCGCATTCGGATATTCGGATGCGATTTTTTTTAATTCCTTCGTTACTCTTTCTATAACATCACTATGATTTTCACCACCACAAAAACGATAACCATCTGGAAAACGTACTCCATCTTTAAATATATCCACTGATTTTTCAGCCTCAAAATCACCAAAACTCTGCTCCTTTAAACTTTTAGAAGGAATAATCTTTACATTTCTACCCTCTAAAATAGAGTTTGCCGTATCTATAGCTCTTTCACTCGTTGAACAAAAACATACATTAAATGGAACATTCTTCAATTCTTTACCCAATTGTTTTGCCTGAGAAACACCCAAATCCGTCAACGGTGAATCACACCATCCTTGAATACGGCCTTTACGATTAAATACCGTTTCTCCATGTCTAATAATATAAAAATGTGTCATATATATACCTTCCTTTTGCCTCATTATAATCCATTTCAGTTAGATATCAATAACTATTTTACATTGTAAAGAAATTTTGATTTTGGTAATATAATCACATCCATAAGGAAGTAGTTATCTTACTTATGTAAGCATTTAAGTCAACACACTGATCAATCGATCTGGCTTATCGTTACAAACAAGACTTATGCGAAAAAAGACATCTTTTTTTTCGTATAAGTCTTTTTACTTTAGGAGGGAATATGGATTTTATTACTATTTTATTTATTGGTATTGGTTTAGCTATGGATGCAAGCGCTGTATCTTTGGCAAAAGGTATGAGCCTGGATAAAGATCAAGTAAAAAAATATGCCTTTATCCTAGCCCTAACGTTTGGCTTTTTTCAAGCACTTATGCCAGCTATTGGCTATTTTACCGGAAGTCATTTTGCCGAATACATTCAATCCATCGATCACTGGATTGCCTTTATTTTGCTGAGCTTGATAGGTATCAACATGATTCACGAAGGTAAAGAAGAAAAAGAAGATGAAGCAAAAATTCACTCCATCCCATTTAAAAATATTCTTCTTTTAGCTATCGCCACAAGTATTGACGCTTTAGCCGTTGGTGTAAGTTTTGCCTTTTTAAAAGTCAATCTGTTTTTAGCTATAACTACCATTGGCATCACTACATTTATTCTTTCATTTGTTTGTGTATTATTTGGAAAAAAACTTGGTAGCTTATTTGAAAAATATGCTGAATACTTAGGTGGTATCATCTTAATTCTATTAGGAATTAAAATCTTAATTGAACATTTATTTTTCTAACAAGACTTCAGCTAAAGTCTTTTCACATACTCAGCTATCTTTACACCCAATTCCTTATGTCCTTTTTCAGATAAATGCACACCATCAAAACTCATATCTAAAGGATTACAATCTAAACAAGGAACCCCCATTACCTTATACGCCTCATTCAGTTTCATACTTTCATCTCTAAATTCATCAAATTGTAAAATTGGCGGACAAAGAATCAACAGCTTTCTTTTGTCCATTGAATCAATTAACTCATGCATAAAAGAAAGGATTTGATCAACATCATAATAATGAATCAAATCATTAGACCCCAACATAACACAAAATAAATCAATCGAATCTAAATTGAATGTATCCTCTTTTACATCTCGCAATAAACGACCATTGATCGCATCCTCAAAAAATATCCATCCAGGCACAAGATCATTTAAATAATCAATGTATGTTAAATCATACCTTTGAAAATATCCTCTTGGATCATAGCCCCAAGTATTGGAATCCCCTAAAAACAATACCTTTTTCATTATGCCACTTTGCGAATTTTCTTACGCACAACCATGAAACAAATACCATGCGCCACAAGTGTTATAACCCACGTAATTGGATAAGAAATATACAATGAGAAGGTTGTATGCACTGCCTTAAATACAGTAAATATCCATATAACACGAATCAAACAGACACCCGTTAAAGATACCAGCATTGGTAAAATAGAATATCCGATTCCTCTAAGACTTCCAACTAAAGTATCCATGATTCCACATAAACAATACATTGTACTAATAACAGCCAATCGATTAATTCCAAATTGGATGACACGCTCATCACTAGAATAAATAGATAGTAACTGTTGGCCAAAGAAATAAGCACCTTGCCCGAGTACAAGACCTACGATACTAACAATTACTAAACATTCTAATAAAATCTTATCAATTCGATTGTATTTTTTTGCTCCAAAATTTTGCGAAGTAAACGACAAAGAAGTTTGATAAACTGCATTCATAGACGTATATACAAAGCCTTCAATATTGCTTGCGGCGGTATTTCCAGCCATAACTAAAGAGCCAAAAGAGTTAATACTTGATTGAATCAATACGTTTGAAATACTAAAGATAATGCCTTGAAGCCCTGCTGGGAGTCCTACTTCCAGCATTTGTAAAGCTAATTCCTTATGGAAACGCATATCCTTTAACTCAAAATGTAAAGGTCCATCCATATGCTTTAAACATAATAGAATTAAAGCAGAACTAATTCCTTCCGAAATAATCGTAGCTAAAGCAACACCAGCAACACCCATTTCGAATACAATTACGAAACAAAGATTAAATAGCACGTTAACAATTCCAGAAATCAACAAAAAATAGAGTGGTCTCTTTGTATCCCCAATCGATCTAAGTATGGCAGCACCGAAGTTATAAACCATAAAAAATGGCATACCAGCAAAATAAATACGCATATATAAAGATGACAAATCAATTACATCTTCTGGTGTAGCCATTAACTCTAGCAAGGGTTTCGCAAAAAAGAAACCCACAAACACCATTAATAATCCACCAAAGATGGCAATAAAAATAGCTGTATGTACAGCTTTAGATGTATTTTCCTCATCTCGAGCCCCAATAAATTTACCCAATACAACATTTGCACCAACACTAATACCAATAAACATATTCACCAATAAATTGATTAATGCACTTGTTGAACCAACTGCTGCCAACGCTTGATTTCCCGTAAATCGACCTACCACAATAATATCGGCTGCATTAAACAACAATTGCAGGCAGCCCGACAAAATTAATGGTAATGAAAAAATAATCAACTTTTTAAAAATTGGACCATTACACATATCCACTTGATAACTACGCATAAGTAAATTTACTCCTTCTTAAATAATAGAAACAGTTGGAGATAAACTCCTCCAAGAACCGTACGTGCAGTTTTCCCGCATACGGCTCCCCACTGTTACTTTTAAACATTCTTGTTATATATGACTTTGTCACTACTCCAAATATCCACATGGATATATGGGTGTATGATTCTATCATTCCATATTTCATAGAACCTTTCCAATTTAAAACTTCTTCTTTGACTCCTTCGGTTTAACCATTTGAACGTTACATATAGTGAATGTTGCCAAAGGTTTCTGACCTCTCGAATCATTCCACTTAAACTGTAGTAGTTAAAACTACCAGTAAGTTTCTTGTTCAACGCCTTCATGAATTCGTCAAATTGAGTGTTTCTATTTTCTTTGACCCATTTCTTTAAGTTTGACTTAAATTGCTTCTTCTTTTTGCGACTAATCTTATGTCCTACAGAATAGTAGCCTTTTCTTGTCTTACTGTTGAAATGTGTAAAGCCTAGAAAATCAAATGTTTCTCTTGAACCACTGTATCTTCCAAACGGAAGTATTCGTGTCTTTTCCTTGGACAGTTCCAATCCAAAAAGTTCCATTCTTTAATAACGGCTTCATATACTCTTTGTGCATCTCTTTCATATTGAAACATAATCAAGAAATCATCGGCAAAGCGTACCAGGTATGCTTCTCCATATAACTGTTTCTTGATGCACTTTTCAAACCATAAATCCAATACATAATGTAAGTACACATTGGCAAGGATTGGACTAATCAGTCCGCCTTGTGGTGTTCCTACACTTGTATCCTCATATTTTCCTTCTATCATGACTGGTACTACGTCAAGAAAAAGGACTCATAAAATAGATAAATTTTAAATTCTAATG
>NZ_JAHQVB010000082.1 GCF_019052655.1 Holdemanella porci | reverse complement strand
TCCGTCCTAATCGCCAGAATGAACGGAAAGTGAAAGCCAAATCACCGGTATCTTTTAACTATCGATATGATTAACAACTAATATTATATATTTTTTAAAATGTAGTAGCAATACTACAATTTTCGTCGTGCCTTCAAATAAAAATACCATCCAGACAATAGTATCTGGATGGTTCGTCATCTCTTAACTTAATGACATTGGATATCAATCGGTTTTTTATTTTAGGCTTTAGAGAACGCTAGACAGGCTGCACCTAACAAGCCACTATCTTCACTTAAAGTTGATTTTCTTACTTTTACAAGAGGAACCATAACTGAATAGACTTTTTCTTTTACTAGATTTTCAACTTCTTCTACAAAGCCAGGTATTTTTAAAGCTACAGATCCACCTAAAATTATGATTTCAGGATCCACAAAAGCTTGTAAACCCGCTATATAGTTTGCCAAATATACTTTTGCATCGTCCATAATTTCTTTAGCATCTTTGTTTCCTTGAAGGGCTAAGTCATTCACTTCTCCTGCATGAGCCACTGTTAATCCAGCTTGTTTTGCACGTTGTTCAATGGCTGTTCCACTGCAGATAGCTTCAATTCCACCTGGATAGATACTGCCATGACTTGGTCCGTTATTCCAAAGACATGTATTTGCGACTTCATTGGCAAATCCATGGGCTCCTTGAAACACTTCTTTATTGATAACAAGTCCGGCTCCTAGTCCTGTAGATACTGTTAAATATTGAACGATATTAGAATCTTTCCCTTCGCCAATAACAGCTTCTGCAAGAGCTGCTAGATTGGCATCGTTTTCCAAATATACGGGTTTATGAATCAAATTTTCTAATTCTTTTGACACATAAAATCCATGCCATTTACCATGTAAATTTGGTGTTGTTAAGATTTTTCCTACCATCAAATCAAGCGGCCCGGGACAAGACATACCCACACCTATAATATCTTTCTCAAAACTATAGATAGCTTCTTGAATTTGATTCATTGTCACATAAGGATTTTCTGTATCTGTTGGAAACTGTATTCTTTGACAAATATAATAGTTTTCATCAATTAGAGCAACACGTGTATTTGTTCCTCCAATATCAATTGCCACTGCATACTTCATAATTACTTCTCTTTATTAAGCATCTATTTTTTGATACAAAGAAATAAGTTCTTCGGCAAAAAGCTTAGCCATTTCACAACTTGCCATTTGATCTTCTGCATGCATGAACAATAAAGAGAATTCTGTCTTTTGTCCTTGTGCTTCTTTTTGAATCAAATCCGCATGTACTTTATGTGCACCTACGAAAAATTCTTCGGCACCTTCCATTAATTCTTTAGCAGCTGCATAATCTTTTTCTTTAGCCTTTTGAATCGCTTCTACATAATTTGATTTGGCAGCTCCACTATTAGAGATAATCTGGAAACAAATCATTTCAAATTCTTCGTTCATTATCCTAATACCTTCAAAGCATGTTCTAACACTTTTTTACCATTCATCATTCCATAATCTTGCATATTAATAGCTTCTACAGGTAAGTTTGGAGCCATTGCCTGAACGTTCTTTAATTCATAGCGAATTTGTGGTCCTAATAAAATCATGTCTGGAGTCCCTAAGTTTTTCTTTGCTTCTGTCAAAGATTTTGCACTGATTTCAACTTCAACCCCCATAGTTTTAGCTGCATCCTGCATTTTCTTTACTAACATACTTGTTGACATACCAGCATTACATACTAATAAGATTGTCTTCATGATTATTCTTCTCCTTCATTCTCCATTGCGGCTTGTTTTTCTAATACTCTGTCGTTAATTTTTACAAATAGAATATAAATCAATACGCCTAATACTAATACGATTGCTTGAACTAATACGGCTTTTAAGTCTCCAGCTGTTGCTAAGAAAGAACTCAATAAAGGTGGTGTTGTCCAAGGAACTAATGAAACACATGGACTCATAAATCCTGTTGCTGTTGCGATATAAGAAATCAAGATACCTAAAGCTGGAACCAAGACAAATGGAATAGCCATAGTGATGTTATAAACGATTGGATATCCAAAGATAACTGGTTCATTGATGTTGAAGATTCCTGGAGCTGCTGACATTTTGGCAACATTTTTTGTCATTGCGTTTTTACCAACTAAGAAAGTCGCAATCAATAGACAAATTGTTGATCCAGATCCACCCATTAAACCATACGTTGTAACTTGAGAAACGTTGATAATATTTGGAATAGCTTGTCCTGCACTATATGCTGCAATATTTTCTGTAATATTGATAATTAATAGTGGTTCTAAGATTGAACTGTAAATAACAGATTGGTGAATACCAAATAACCACAACATATTTCCTAAAGAGTAAAGAATGATACATCCCCATAATCCTGTTCCAATATGACGTAATGGTTCTTGGATAAATGTTGTAATTAAATTGATAATGTTATTTCCTGTTAAATTGAATAGAGCAGCAGAAACTAAACCGAATAATGAAACAACAATAATTACTGGAATTAATACGTTGAATGATTTTCCTACTGCAGGAGGTACGTTATCACCTAAATTCACTTGAAGTTTTTTAATGTTTGATACTTTGATAAATGCTTCTGTAGCAAGTAATGCTACGATGACTCCGGCAAACATAGAACCTGTTCCTAAATTTGCGAAAGGTAATACGCCAGATACTTCAACAGCTGCTTTTGCAGCATTTGGAGTGACACTAACTGTATTTGGCATCATCGCAATTAAGCAAGCCATTGAAATCATAGATGCTGCTAATGGATTTTCGAAATCGCGGTTACGTGCTAAGCAATAGCCAATGATTGCTGCAATCAATAATCCTGAAATATTTAATGTTGCGTTTGTGATTGTTGTTCCCCAATATTGAACATTTGCTAATGTATCTCCACTGAAGATCCAAGTAAATACTGTGTTGTTTAATAAAACGGCTAAACCAGCCAAAATATACAATGGCATTACTGTCGCAAATGCATCACGTAATGAACGTAAATGAATTTGATTTCCTAGTTTTACTGCCACCATTGTAAACTTATCTACAAATTTATTATTTTCTAATGACATTTTTTATTCTCCCTCTTTTAAATCATAATAAAAACCATTTTGTTTGCTTAATTCGTTATACCAATGTCCTGATTTTTTAATTGTACGTTCTTGTGTTTCTAAATCAACCTTGATAAAACCATAACGATTCTTGTAAGCATTATTCCATGACCAGCAATCAAATGCTGTCCATGCATGAAATCCAAAACAATTGCTTCCTTCCTTCATTGCTTTGTTTAACCACGCTAAATGTTCTTCATAAAAATCAATTCGATAATCATCTTGAACATTGCCATCTTCATCCCAATACTTTTCTTCTCCTTCGACGCCCATACCGTTTTCACTAATAAACCATGGGATATTTCCATAGTTATCTTGAACGTTTTTCGCAATATCATAAATTGCCTTTGGATAAATTTCCCATCCACGATATGGATTCATTCGACATTCTGGCCAGAACCATTCTTCAAAATATTGGTCAGGTTGCCATGGTGTCTTGAAATTTTCTGGATGATCCTGTGCTTTAACACGTTTTGGATGATAGTAATTCACACCCAAGAAATCCACTGTATTCTTTGAAATAACTTCTAATTCTTCATCTGTATATTCCCAAAGTACGCCATCTTTTTCAAGCACTTTTATTAGTCTTTCTGGAAGCTTTCCATATACAGCTGGATCTAAGAATGATCGATTAAATAAATCGTCTGTAAATTCAGATGCAGCTAAATCTTCTTTACTTTGACTTCTTGGATATGCAGGTGTCAAATTAAGAATAATTCCAATTTTCCCTTCCAAATTCATTGAATGATACAATTCAATAACTTTTGCACTCGCAAGATTGATATTATATATCACTTGCATAGCTTCTTTACCCTTACCTTTGTAGTTTGGGTAATGGAATCCGTAAAGATATCCAGCTTCTGGAATAACCATAGGCTCATTAAATGTAGTCCAATAACGAATGTCTTTACCAAATAGTTCAAAGCATCTTTTCGCAAATCCAACAAATAAATCTACAACTTTCTTACTTTCCCAACCACCATACTTTTCAAGTAATTCAACTGGCATATCAAAATGATGTAGATTCATAACTAATTCAATGCCATTGTTTTTAGCTTCTTGAATTACGTTGCGATAAAACTCCACAGCTTTTTCATCCACTTCGAATGTTTCAAAATCTAAAATTAGACGGCTCCATTGAATAGATGTTCGAAATGAATTAAAGCCACATTGTTTCATTAGTTTAAAATCTTCTTTGTAGTGGTGATAGAAATCACTTGCAACATCTGGTCCTACACCTTGAAAGAAATCTTCAGGTTTTGTGTGAAACCAATGATCCATTACATTCTCATGTTTTTTATCAAAGGCACCCTCACTTTGAGGCCCGCTTGTTGCTGCTCCCCACCAAAAATCTTTAGGGAATGAAATAAACTCCATGTTGTATCCTCTCCTTTTCTGATTGCATTATATATTCATTTTATTTATTTGTCTAGACATTTAAATTATAAAATATATATTTTTTTATTTTTATAAATAAAATGTCTATAGTCATTAGAAAACTATTAAAATAATTAATTCTTAGTATTTACTTTATATATCATACTTATGTATAATAAATACATCATAGACATATGTTATATTTGTCTATATTAAGGAGGTTATTTTTTTTATGGATGTTAAATACAAAACCATTTATGATTCAATCAAAGACAAGATTTTAAATAAGGAATATCCTGCTAATTCAAAGATCCCTGATGAAATTTCATTATGTAAAGAATACAATTGTTCAAGAATGACAATGAAAAAAGCACTAGATTTACTAGTGCAGGAAGGATTGTTATATCGTAAAAGAGGACAAGGCAGCTTTGTTATGTCTAGCAACAACTCAAAAGGGCAAATCATTGTTCCTGAAAGAGAACTACAAGGTTTCACTAAATCAAGCCAAGGAAATGTCACTTCTAAAATCTTAGAATTTAAATTAGAATTTGCGAACGAAGAAATCGCAAATAATTTAAATATCAATGTGGATGATCCAATTTATAATATTTTCCGACTTAGACTTGTCAATAATAAGCCTTATGTTCTTGAAAGAACCTATATGCCAACAAGTTTGATTCCGGGCATTACTTTAGAAGTTTTATCTCATTCTGTTTATGACTATATTGAAAATACATTGAATTTAAAAATAGCTAGTGCCAACAAAACCACAAAGGCAGATGTATCTAATGAGTTGGATCATACATACTTAAGACTGAAAGATATTGAACCTGTTCTTGAAATTGATCAAATTGCCTACTTAGATAATGGTATACCTTTTGAATATTCTATTTCTAGACATAGATACGATTTATTCGCATTCAATATTTTCTCTGTTCGACGTTAAAAAAAGGATGTTTACTACGAAATGTAGTTAAACATCCTTTTTTGTTAATGAATCAGGTAAGATCAATCGTACAGATTCTATACGATTTTTTTCTACTTTCAAGACTTTAATGCGAATTCCATTTGGTAAAGTCGTTTCATCATTTGTCTGTGGTAAACGACCAAGTGCATCGATTACTAAACCTCCAACTGAATCAAAGTCTTCACTATCTAAATCTAAATCTAAATAATCGTTTAAATCATGTAAACTTAAATATCCTTTGACATCATATGTCTGATTATTTAATTTTACAATATTTTCTTCTTCGTGTGCATCGTATTCATCCTGAACATCGCCGACGATTTCTTCAATGATATCTTCTAGCGTAACGATACCTGAAAATTCTCCATATTCATCCATGACTATCGCAAGATTAAATGTGGATTGTTTCATTTCAATCAATAATTCTGATACTTTTTTATTTTCATATGTGAACTTTGGTTTACGAAGAATCTTTTGCATATCAAAATGTGAAAAATCATCATACATCAACAAGTCTTTCATATTAACGATACCTATAATATTATCAATTTTATCTTGATAGATAGGAATACGCGTAAACTTTTCTTCTCTAAATATTTCCAATAAATCTTTATATGTACTATCCACTTCTGCCATCACAACATGTACACGAGGTATCATAACATCTTTAGCTTTGGCATCCCCTAAATCAAACACTTTATTGATCATATCTTTTTCATCTTCTTCGATGACACCTTCTTCGTGAGAAACGTCTACAATTGTACGCAACTCACTTTCGGTCATAGATATATTTTGATTTGGATTTTGTATGCCCATTAATTTTAAAATACCTGAACTAAATAAATTCACAAACCAAATAATCGGTGTTAAAACTTTCATCAAAAGTGAAATAATCGGAGCATACGTAATTGCGAGTTGATCCGCATTCACTGTTGCCCATGTTTTAGGGGTAATTTCTCCAAAAACCAAAATTAAAAAAGTTATGATAAAAGTAGCAATACTAACGGCTGCTCCACCAAACGAATAAGCAATCAATGAGGCAATACTTGCTGCTGAAGTATTAACTAAGTTATTACCAATCAATACAGCGCTTAGCATTTTTGATTGATTTTCTAATATTCTTAAAGCTAATGATGCTTTTTTATTTCCTTCATCTTCTAAAGTTCTCAAGCGAATCTTACTAACTGAAACCATTGCTGTTTCAGCTGAAGAAAAGAAGCCTGATAAAGCTAATAAAATAACTAATTCAAGGATTTGTATCCATAAATCCGAGTCCATTTTTCACACTCCCTATATTTTTGAATATTATATCATACTCACGATATTCTAGGAAGAGCAAGTCGAATCGCTTTCTCTACGATTTCTATTGTTGGATTTTTAAATCCTTTTACTTCTCCATCCATATTCGCATAAATCATTTCATTTTCTGTATTTAAATGTATCGTTTTAGCTTGGTACATAGAAACTAGATTTTTATACTGTATATGCGTTCCTTCTTGATATTTCTTTGCCAATCGAACTATTTGATGTCTCTTTACATCTGAAATCAAACAAACATCCATCCAGCCATCATCAACATTGGCATCTGGACACGGCTTAAATCCTCCACCATAGTATTTTCCATTCGCAAACACAAGGAATCCATATTTCCCTTTTGGTAATTTTTTAGTATCAATCTGAATTTGATAGTCTTGACCTATTGGTTTTCTTAAACTAATCAATGTTGATAAAACATAGGGTATGATTCCTTCTGTCTTTATATTCTTTTTTAGTGCATTTACCTGACGTGCAACCTCCACGTCAAATCCAAAAGAAACTGTATTTATTGAATATTCTCCATTTACTTTAATCAAATCACAATCCATATATTCTGGATCTGTATAATTTTCCAGATTTAAAAAGTCTCCTCTTTTTAAATAGCTCCTCTTTTGCAAATGGGTGGTAAGTGACAAATTATTACAGGCAGTGCTATA
>NZ_JAHQVB010000184.1 GCF_019052655.1 Holdemanella porci | reverse complement strand
CTAAAATTGATGGAGTAGAACCTAAACATCGTGGAACACCTGCTACAAAAAGAGGATTATTCGAATCAGCAGATATGTATCATCACTGCAATACAGAGATTCACTCATACAATTGCCATAAAAAAAGCCCATCAAATCATATAAAATGATTTGTATGGACGCTTTTCATTTGCTAAGTCTTGTTTACATCTCTATTTAATTCCATACTTCAATTATGGACACCACTTATCATTCAAACATTCCAATTGAAACTCTATCATTATTAGATTGTGATGTTAAAAACTTCAATTTTATTCATCCCATCAAGAATATCTTCTTCAGAAGGCCTTCGTGAACTTAAGGAAGAATATATTCAATTCAATCATACAGAATACGATAACGAATTCGATGTTCTTCTTGATTTAAACGCATTGATTGATA
>NZ_JAHQVB010000081.1 GCF_019052655.1 Holdemanella porci | reverse complement strand
ACCACCAAAACGAGAACCAATTCCAGCCGCCATAATAATTAATGTTGTTTTCATAACTAAGTATCTCCTTTAATATAATATCCCTTTCAGATACCTTTATATTCTAACTACAAAACTAACCATTTACAACCTTTTATCAAACCAAACTCTTTTCAGCACGATTTATAAAAATCATTTTATTCATGAATCTACAATAACAAAGCCTCCACTTAATCTCTAAGCGAAGGCTCTGTTTATTCTTATTTAACTTACTTTCTTTTCTTTATTAAGATATAGATTATCACCGCAATACATGATAACATCATCAAATAATACATTGAAGTAAAATTCGATACACCTGTTACAACTTTTGTTTCTGTTTTCTGTGATTCTTTATCTACTTTGGTTTCTATATCTTTATTTGATTCCATATCTTCAGCACTTGCATATTTGTTCTTATCTTTATCCGAAGGATTAATTGATAGTAATGGATCTTTCTTTTCTTCTGGTCTTATGCTTTGTTGCTTTGAATCTAAGATAGTGAATGTATCATTTGCAACAATTTCATATCTATAATTTTTTGACTTACTCTTTACAGTAAGTTTATAATTTCCTACTTCTTCTCCAACCTCTCTAATCAAAATATAATCATCTGTTTCTAATATTGGATCTTTTTCTCCAACATATTTTTGATAGTTCGGTAATTGCAATTCAATAGTTTTAGGAAGAATTGTTACTTTAAATGGAATGGATTCATAATACCTGGAATCAGCATCAAAACTGACAATATATTCTCCCGCATCTTTTAACAAGATTGGTTCAATATCACTTCTACCACTATCAATCTTATATCCATCTTCGTAGTAAACAACCTCTACATCCGAATGCGTAATCTTTGTCTTTTCAACTGGAACATCTTTTTCATTCTTTGGCTCAAATTGAAAATCAATGTTACCATCATAACGATCAAATGATACAAAGTCTCCGTTTGATAAAATTCTTAATTTCAACTCATAATCACCATCGAATTTACACAGATATTTCTTTTCTTCAGAATCTCCTTCTCTCCAATCTTTGTTGTAATTCACGCTAACAAGCACTTTTTTAGGATTGATCTCAAAAGTAACATATCCACCACCAGTAACCGCAAAATACTTTCCACAATCAATTGGAGCATCCTCTAAAAACTCAAACTCAGGAATAGAATAATAACCAGTCGCACCCTTAATTTCTATCTTTTGACCTGTATATTCAAAAGATAACACTTCCTCTTCCGCTTGTATACCAATTGGTATACAGCACATAAACAACGCTATAAATACACCTAAAATTCTCCTCATATTATATTTTCCTTTCTATAGGTGAAGCTCTACTTCAACTATATCAAAGAATAGTGTTATTTGCTACTATATAATATAATATTACTTAAATTAAGATATATATTTATAACTTTTCATATTTTGTTAACATGTCTAACCAAATAATGAGATCCAATTGAAACGATCCGTATATCTTTCAGCATGTTCCCATACTACAATATCTGGTTTATATTCATCTAATAAGCTCGGCTCAAAAGACCAAATGTTTACAGTTTGTGCTTCTGCAAAATATTGACTTAAAATACTCAACATTTCATCTGAATACGAATCTCCTATTACCAATATTTTTTTGTCTGATTTTATTTTTGTGTTTACTGTGGCTGGATCTAATTGATATTGAGTATCATTATTGAATGTATCTTGCATATCACATAAACGTGCTAAATCTCCAGAATAATGATTTGTGATTTTGCCAAACTTAACATCCTTTAATTTATCTGTTTTCCCATCAATCTTATCCTTTAGTACCTGTACCGTCACAAAAGCACCGATCTGATTAAAATGTGTATCACTCTTATAGTACACTTGCTGTTTCTTTTTCGCTTTTACAAGTGTTGGTTTTACATCCACTACATTTAAATCCGTATTCTCTTCTAAATACTTCATCAATAAATCTGTCTTTGATGTTGTATCTTTTCTTTCTATTGTATTTGGCATATATTCCGGATACACACTCGATTTATTTGGAATCGAAAGTATATAGAAATCTATTCCATAATTTGAGAATTGATTTCTCTCATTTGTTAGTTTATCTGCAACTGCCTGCATAGTAGCCTCATCATAATGATTTGTACCCTGATAATCTGAAATCGGGTCCCCATCCTCTGTAGATTTGTAGAATAACCAATCTTCTTTTCCAAGTAATACCTGAGTCGATTCAATATATGTATTTCCTGAAGTTTTCTTTGTTACTTCACTAGCTGCTTTTGCACCTTCTTTTTTACCCGTTAAATTTGAAGTAAAAGAATCCACTGCACCCTTTACTCCTGATTTATCTTTCTTTGTTTCTAGTTCATGCCCCTTAACAACATCACTCACCTTTTCATCTTTTTTAAATAAAGAAACAGTTTGATTAAATAATGTTGAAATGGATATTCCAAAAATCACGAAACAAAATACGAACATTATTATTTTTTCTTTCATGGTGCCCTCCTAGAAATTAAAATAAATAAATGGATTATATGCATTTGAGAAAATAAAGATGATACTCAAATACAAGATTCCACACATACATACGACATACAACAAGTTATAAACCATATTCTTTTTAAATATACGATTGATATTTTTAAAAATAGGAAAACAACAAAGAATACCCATTATAAAATATAGAATGTATTGTTTAAAATATTGAATCACATAGGCATCCATAAATCCTTTACAACCAAATCCAAACATAGAACGAATATATACGAGTGCTGCACTTAAACTATCACTTCTAAATAATACCCATCCCATCATGACAAAGAACATTGTGTATAGGTTTTTAAATTTTCCCATTTTCTCATCCATATGAAAAAACTTTTCGAGAATCAATAACACAAAATACATAAGTCCCCATACAATAAATGTCCAGTTTGCACCATGCCAAACACCCGTTAAAAACCATACGACAAAAATGTTGAATACTAAACGAGTCTTACTATTTACTCTAGAACCACCTAGTGGAATATAAATATAATCTTTAAACCATGTTTGTAAAGAAATATGCCACCTTCTCCAGAATTCTGAAATACTTTTAGAAATATATGGATACTTAAAGTTTTCTAAGAAATGAAAACCAAACATACGACCCAAACCAATCGCCATATCCGAATAGCCTGCAAAATCAAAGAAGATTTGAAGTGTATACGCAATCGCACCCATCCATAATAATAAGAATGAATTGGTTGTTCCTGTACTTGTTACATTCCCAAATACAGTATCCGAAACAACCGCAAATTGATTGGCTAATAATACTTTTTTTCCTAAACCAATAATAAAACGATTTACACCCATCGCAAAATCATTCAAATTCTCTTTTCGATTCTCAATCTCATTTGCGACAGTTTCATAACGCACAATAGGACCTGCGATCAATTGAGGAAATAAAGAAATATACAGACCAACATTTAAAAAATGAGTTTGAACCTTTCCCTTACCACGATATACATCCACTACATAAGAAATAGCTTGGAATGTAAAAAAAGAAATTCCAATTGGAAGAGCTATCTTAAACGTATCTTCTTTACCTGTGAAAATAGAAACAATAAAATTCAAATACTTAAAATATCCCAGTATACATACATCAATTACAACCATTAAGAATAGAATCAATCTCTGCATTCTCTTATCGTCTGAATATTTATTGATTAATAAACCTAGTCCATAATGTAATAGAATCATAAACAGCATTAAGAACACATATTTTGGTTCTCCATATGCATAGAATAATAAACTCATAACAAATAGAAATATATTCTTACCTACTGTATGTTTTCTTAACACAAGATAATATACAGCTAATACGAAAGGTAAAAATAGAAACAAAAATACTTCACTTGGAAATAACATACCCTTTAACCCTTTCCCTTTAAAAAAGAGTTCCTAAGAACTCTTTTCAAAGATTTATTTTTTCAATAATACATTCACCATGCTCACAATATCATGACCATAGTTCTTAGAAGTAGCCCAACCATATCCATTAGGATTCTCTTTAATACCTAACCATTCCACATATTGAGCACTACCACGCTTAACTAAATTAAATCTTGGATCCACACATGGGTTTGTTAATGGGGATATCGAACCATAAGCTTTTAAATGTTGAATCTGAGCACGAACACCCATTCTTACATTGCTAAAGCTTGCTCCATGTACTGCTCCAGTAGCACCAATACCTGCAAAGTTATATTGGTTTGGAAGTACGTCTCCACCATATTTTAAGAATCCTGTTTCTTTCATACATTGAGTAAATGCTACTTCAGCTCTTACACCCTCCGCAGTTGCTTCTTCATAGAAGATTTGGGCAAATTGATTGATTGTACTAGCTCCACCCTTAGCTAAACATCCATCATATTTGCCATTATATTTGGCCTTAAATGTATCGTAACCTGACGCATTCGCATTATAGTAGCGAACCATTTGAGCCACTGTAGTTTGACTAGTACCCATGATCTGCATCAAAACACCAGTTGCGTTTGTATTAATATATTCAAACACCCATTTTTGTGCATTCGAATTATTTGATGTATATAGCTGAATATTTGAACATCTACGAATTTTACCATCTTTTACGTCTAATACCATAGTTGAATTTAATGCAGACACAATGCGTAGGTTTTGATTATTATCAAACATCACAATCCATTTTTGATTGTAGTCATTTGTTTGCCTTTGTTGATAAACATTAGCAGTTCTTCCACTTCCACTAGCTGTCAAATACATACCAGAACCAACATTTTGGAAAGAAACATATCCAGTTGAATCATGTGTAATTTTCCATTTTTGTGCATTTGTTCTATTCAAAGAATATAATTGAACATTGGCACCAGCATATAGACTTCCATCCGCAACATCTAATGCATATCCTACATTTTGATTTTTTATGTAATAGACACCATCTGGCATACGCCCCTTATTTTGACTGGCATACGAATCACAACGCTCACGCTCTGTTACATATTTATTAAAAGTCCATTGTTGTGCTGCTGTATTATTACTCTTATATAGTTGAATATTAGAGCCAGAATAAACAAAACCATTTCTAATATCTAAAGCAAAACTTGTATCTATCGCAGAAACAATTGAATATCCGGAACCACTCTTTTGTACAATCCATTTTTGTGCACGAGTACCATTTGAGGCATATTGATGAATATTTCTACCATTTTTTGTGATCGCTCCATCTAAGTCAATTACTTTACCCGAATTAATATTTGTGAATGTGACAAAACCTTGAGAATCATGACTCACTTTAAATGCTTGTGCTTGCGTTCCGTTACGTAAGTATAATTGAACATTCGCACCATTTCTTGTTGAAGCCGAGTTAACATCTAAAGCATAATTACTATTTTTTACACTACAGATTTCGTATACACCATCTGCTAATGTATTCTTGTTTTGTGCCGCCAAATTATTGATTCTTTGTTCTTTACTTACATACTTTGTAATATTCCATCTTTGAGCATTTGTTCCATTATAAGAATAAAGTTGAATATTTCTATAATTATTAACTACAGCATTATGTAAGTCCAATACATAGTTAGAATTTAATGCAGATATAATTATATATCCATCTCCATCTCTTTTCACAATCCATTTTTGTGCACGCGTACCATTTGATTTATATTGCTGAATATTACCTCCATTTTTCACAACTGCATCACTTAAATCTAACACTTTTCCTGATTTTACATTTGTGAATGTTACATACCCTTGTGAATCATGTGAAACATTAAATTGTTGAGCCGCCGTATCATTATTCTCATACAATTGAATATTAGCTCCATTGTTTGTATGACCATCTTTTACATCAAGTACATAATTAGAATTTAATAAAGTTGAAATAGTATATGTACCATCTGCCAAAACATTTCGATTCTCAGCTGCCAATGCATCTATATGCGCATTCTTAGCTTGTAAACCAAGTGCACTCACAATACCTTTCGCATCCGCAATACCAAGTTGTTGTAACTTAGCATCTGAACCTAAATATTTATCAAACTCTTCTTTATTACTAATAAAACAATGCTCAACAATTAAACCTGTGATATTTGCCTGTTTCGCATAACGGATGACACCATAGTAATCTTGATCACTACTGTTTGGATTTGATGATGTAGTCCCGTCCGTATAGTTACGAATCTTAATACCACGATCATACAATCCCAAAGCTGTCAATTGTTTTTGAATCGCCTTTGCTAAATTTTGACCATTAGTAGAAAGATTCTTATTTCCACTTGTATTTGGATAATACACTTCTGCACCATGAGCTGCTGAATTTTGGGCAGAATTAATATGAATACTAATGAAGTAAGAAGCACCTGCTTTTTTAGCTACTTCCACACGATTTTTTAAATCCATAGCCGCTTCTTCACTTAAGCGCGTATCTGTAGTTCTAGTCATAACTACATTCACATCATATTTAGCTAATTCTTCCTTACAATATCGAGCAATCTTTAAAGTTAAATCCGATTCTTTTGCACCAAATGCAGTAGCACCTGAATCACTACCACCATGTCCTGGATCCAAACAAATTGTCATTCCACCAGTCGCATGTCTTGAAAACTCATCTACTGACATTGTAGCTGGTTGACTCGCAACCCCATTCACAATCTCTTCTTCAGCTTTATTTACATCCGTTACTTCAATAATGCCTTCTGAACTAATTGAATCCTCTGTTAAATCAGGTAATGTTGCATCATACCCATCATATTCTTGATCCACACCAAATTTAACATCCATTTCTAAATCACTAAAGTTTAAATAATAAGCTTGTCCATTATAAACATAATGAAGTGTAGTCACACTATATTGTCCTTTTTCTTCTTCATTAAACACTCTAGAAAACTTAACTAAATTATCAACTTGTTCAGAACACTCTAAATCAAAAGAAGTTCCATCCTCTTTTTGAATGGTCAATCTAAAATCTGAATACCCTTCCGCATTATTTAATGAAAGAATAAAGTTTTCTGTTTCTCCATTTGATAATACGGGATTATCGACTAAGAAGTATTCCATCATATTAGAATCACCCAATTGCTCCTCTTCAACAACTGGCTCTTCCTCTTCAGCAGGAACTTGCTCCTCTTCTGTAGGTGTTTGTTCTTCTACAGTAGGAACTTGCTCTTCTGTAGTCTCTTCTTCAGTTTGTGTTTCTTCTACAACAGGCTCTTCTTGCGTTATTTCATCATCTGCACGAACTGTATACATATTAGATAATGTTGATACAGACAAAACTAAACTTAATACTAAAGCCAAAATTGGTTTTATATTTTTATGCATTTTCTATCCCTCTCCCCAATAATGCTATTTTAAATGAATATGCAAACAAATTCAACAAAACTTAAAAATAACGGATATTTAAATTCTTGTAGGGTCGAACATAGTCCTTAAATTTTTATAGGGTCGT
>NZ_JAHQVB010000080.1 GCF_019052655.1 Holdemanella porci | reverse complement strand
CAATTATGAGTCGTAATCCACGTATTGACAATAGGAGGTCACTTCATATTATCTCAAACAAACGACACCTTCCTCCAATTCCATACTGTTTCAAAGAAGGCGATACAGCCAAACATATTGTCTTTTCTGTTCTAGAAGTATCTGCCACTACAAGATTAGTTTTTAATGGATCCAATTCTCTAGATACACATTCGCAAGAAGCATAGAAAGACTTTAAATCGATAGCCAAATAAATTTTTGACTTCATGAACGCGTAATCTTTTTAAGAAGACCATTTAATTCATCCAAACCAGAAGTCACTTCATTCAATTGACCTCTTAACGTAGGAATCATCTGTTTCAACTCTTCTTTTACGGCTTTTTTTGCTTTTTTCTTCTGATATTTCTTTACCTTTTGAATTATTTTCATCTAAAACTCCAATCGCATTTGATACCAAACTACACCACCATGAACACTTGAGGATACACCCTCATTTTTAAACCCAAACTTACTATAGTAAGGCACCAATCTATCTTTACAAGTTAACACCAATCCTTTTCGGTTCTCTTGTCTAGCCAAATCAATCATTGCACACATGATCTTCGCGGCATAACCATTTTTTTGATAATCTGGTAATGTATTTAATCCAAATATCATTTGCCAGTCACCATCTTCATCATGCATCGAAGCATCACTATACATTTCATCCGTTAAATCTCTTTGGGTTGTACAAAAACCATCGATAAAACTAATCAATTGATTTTTTTCGAACAATAAAAGAAAATGGTTCGCATATACATTTAATCTTTCTTGAATCTCTTTTGAAGTCGCTGCTTCATTGGGTGGAAAACAAGTTGCTTCTACCTTAGTTAATATTTCTGCATCTCCAATCGTTCCTTTTCTAATCATGAAATCACCTCGCAGGTATTATACCAAAAAAGAAGTGATTACTCACTTCTTAATGCCTCTACAGGATCTTTTTTACTCGCAATCTTGGATGGAATCAAACCTGCAAGAATCGTTAATACTAAATCAATGAAAATCAAGAATATAGCTCCATTGACTGGTAATTTGGCAATATGCGCAACACCAGTCATATTCTCAACGACCACACTAATTGGAACATTCAATACAAGTGTAATTAATATGCCTAATACACCACTAATCAATCCAATAATAAATGTTTCTGCATTAAATACACGCGTAATATCTTTTTTACTAGCACCAATTGAGCGTAAGATACCAATCTCTTTTGTACGCTCCAATACCGAAATATACGTAATTATACCAATCATGATGCTTGATACAATCAGAGATACAGATACAAAGGCAATCAAGATATAACTAATGATATTCACAACACTTGTTACTGAACTTAACATTGTCCCGATAAAATCGTTGTATGTGATCACATTACTCTTTGTCTGTTTCTTATTATAAGAAGTAATCAAATCACTCAGCTTTTCTTTTCCATCAAAACTTGACGCATACAAAGAAATCTTTGTCGGAGTTGAATAATCTACAACGCCAAGTTTTGTCAAATTCGAATCATATGTCGCATTGATATTCTCATTATACGTATTCATATAATTCATCAATTCTTCTTGCGACATACTTGAAAGCTGCATCATCTGCTCATTTGTAAGATTTGACATACTAATCTTTTGGCCTGAGGCAAATTCAGTCTGCGTAAAAATATTGATATTTGGACTTGTCTTTTGTTCTATTACAATTTGAGCATTCTCCGTCTTAGAAGTAACATACTCTTCCATAGCCTTTGTATAATACACACCACCCATTGTTGGTTGTGAAACTGTGGATTCACTTGGCTTAATAATTCCAACCACCTTGATTTCAGGACTCTTAGAAACAACATCCTTCACATACGATTCATTTTCACTTTGGTTGATCCATAAACCATTTACCTTTTGATATAAATCGCTATTTAGAACCAATCTAAACTTCAAATTTAAGATATCATCCACACTATACAATTCTAGGTTTGTCTTTGAAATCTTATCCGTCTCTCCATTTAAAATCTTTTGATAATTCTTAACCAATTCATCCTGATCCAATAATCCTAAAGAATAAAGTGCATAATCGGTAATCTCATTATTTTCATCGACCTCTAAAACCACCTCATTATAGTTTGTTGGCCACTTACCTTCGACAAGCTGATATTCATCATCTCGAAGCTTTTTCGATTCGGGTAAAGAAAGCCATACTTGATCATTGGTCATAGCACTTGAATCCATAAATTGAGATTGCAGGGACATCATATCCGACATACCTAATTTATCCAACAAACCATTTGGCGATACTTGCACTAAGCCAGAATCTGTATTCTCATTATAAACTTGTAAATTTAAATTATAATCATACTCAATTGCCTTCGCCGTCTTTCTAAATTCTTTACCCTTACCACTTTCAATATAGGATTTAAAAGCCGATAGATTATTCTTCTTTGAACTCGATAAAGATTCTAATACATCCTCTACATAAGGACGAGGATAGATTTTAGAATCCTTATGTTCCTCTGTCTTTTTCTTCATGCCCATCATCGTTGTCATCAATGTAGACACATCACTCGAACTCGATTGAATCTCAATCGGATAACTGGCCATTGTATCATTTTCCATTTGATCAATATACGACTGCATACCATGCGACAATGACATAATCAAAGCAATTCCAATAATTCCAATGCTTCCGGCAAAAGAGGTTAAAAAAGTACGTGCTTTTTTTGTCATTAAATTATTTAAACTTAATGAGCAAGCCATTTTAAAAGACATGCCAGGTCTTTTTAACACACTCGTATCCACATTTGTTTCTGTTTCATTAAAAGGATTGGAATCCGAAACTAAAGTGCCATCCTTTAAACGAATGATTCGGCTTGAATATTCATCGGCCAATTGCGGATTGTGTGTAACCATAATGACAAGCTTATCTTTAGAGATTTCCTTTAAGATCTCCATAATCTGCACACTTGTGGCACTATCCAAAGCACCAGTTGGCTCATCTGCCAAAATAATATCCGGATTATTGACAATGGCACGGGCAATCGCAACACGCTGCATTTGTCCACCCGACATCTGGGTTGGCTTTTTATGAATTTGATCCGAAAGTCCAACCTTATTTAAAGCCTCTATAGCTCTTTTTCTTCTTTCCTCTTTATTGACTCCCGTTAGTGTTAAAGCCAATTCTACATTACTTAAAACACTCTGATGCATGATTAGATTATAGGATTGAAACACAAAACCAACCTGATGATTACGATACGTATCCCAGTCTTTATCACTATAGTCCTTTGTACTTTTTCCGTTAATAATCAAATCACCCAAAGTATAATGATCCAAACCACCAATAATATTTAGAAACGTAGTCTTGCCACATCCACTCTGTCCAAGTATTGAAACAAATTCATGTTCACGAAAAGAAAGTGATACACCTTTTAATGCATGTACAATTTCATCTCCTGAAACATAATCTTTTATAATATTTTTACATTGAAGCATAAAAAGTCCTCCATATTCTCTTAATTATAGAAAATTATCTCTTGATTTTTCAATCGACTGATTTTAACATATTGTTACGAAAGCAACAGGTGTTGATTATGAACAGAAAAATACAAATGACAAAAAAATTAATTCGAGAAGTTTTATTCGAATGCCTAAAAGAAAAAGACATCAATAAGATCACCATTTCTGGCTTATGTGAAAAGGCCGATATCAATCGTTCCACCTTTTATAAGTATTATGGAAGTCAATATGACGTCATTAAAGAAATGGAGCAAGAAGTCATTCAATTGATCAATGAACAATTAAATGATCAACCAAAAGAAACTTCTTTTATCCAATTACTCCAATTTTTAAAATCTAATAAAGAAACCATCAAAATCTTTTTTGAATGCAATGTCGACAATGAATTTCCTAAACAAGTTCTAGCACTCGATTCCATCAACAATCAGCTTGAACAAGTTTCGCAAAACGATCCATACATCAAAAACTACATTCTTTTTGGATCTTTGGCCACGATTCAACAATGGATCGATGCAGGATGTATTGAATCTTGTGAAGAAATTGCGAATATCATCAACAGTATTGTGGATAAATTAGTACGTTAATCAAGAATTCGCTTATTGTATACACGAATTGAAATCATCATAGAAATAAATTATAGAATAAAACTTGTAATCAATAAACCTACACTAAACATAATAGGATCTAATGTGTTCAATAACGATTCAATCGATTGAAAGAATTTAGGAATAAATTGATTTAAGAAAGCGAATAAGAAGGTACATCCAAACACAACCACAAACAATACAATTCTTCCTTTTTCATTACCTTCCTTTAATTGAAATGGCAAAGATAGAGCTAACAACAACAAAGCGGTTGATAAGATTATAAGTGTTTCCATAAAGCCACTTTTACTAAAACAACCTAATATTGTGACAAACACAAAACCAATTCCCGTAATAATCAAAGAAAACAAATATTTTTCTTTCACATAATCCGATTTAGAAATAGGCAAAGTAAACAAAGTCTTTAAGCCGTGATTGGCTTCATCATACGAAAAAACTATCCTAATTCAAATGTCATCGTTAAACTATAACGTGCATATAGAAACTAAGCCGTGCATTTAGCGAGGCAGAACACAAATCGTTAAAGTAAGAACGGATAATACTCACTTGAAACGGTGAAACTAAAAACAGGTAACACAGTCTAGAATTAGACTACAAAGACTCCTTCTCGTGTTTGTTTAGAGTATTCTCTGAGTAAACATAAAAAAACAAAGAAACATATAAAGTCTCTTTGTTCTATGCATTCGAGATGTAATCACAGATGTTCTTAGATACAGGTGCTTTCAATGAAGGTCTTCTCTTTTTACAACTTGGACAAACCATCCTCACAGAAACCTCCAAAACACTCCCCATAGTTAAATAGAAGGCATAAAAAAGTGGGTAAATTGATGAGGTTTACCCGTTACTAGTTTTGTCTATACATCGACAAACTGGGATTTATTAATTTAATACTTATTCCATTTGCATTTTGTCCCATCCTCATTTCTTTGAAGCATTTCAACCTCTCCACCGCCGTGAAGCAAAACTATCAACGGAATATCCAAAACATTTGAAATCACTTCCAATTCTTTTACTGTTGGTTTTTTTTCGCCTTTTTCATAAGATTGCACAGATACAATATCAGTTTTAAGAAGTTGTGCTAACTGTAGTGTAGTTAAACCTTTTCGCTCCCTATTTTCTTTGATACATTGTCCTATTTTTTTTATGTTCATAAAATACCTTCTTTAATCATATATCAACTTCAAATTCTAATTTATCTAGCTAAATAATATCATACACCTTAGTTTTTAAACATTTGCTATATTAACCAATTTAGCTAGAATTACAATTCTCTTATTGTTATCTCTTGTATCACAAGTAACCAATGTCATTAATTGATCATCTTTATTTACTGAAACACCAGTTTTATATAATCCTCTATTAATGAAATCTGATATAAAGGCATTAATCTGATTATCAAGTTATATGCAGTAACTACATAGACAAAAATTGCTACACCTGCAAATATCATAGCATCTTTCTTTGCACCATTATCATAACACTCCCTTGCATTCGTCAAAAAGGTTAATCCCATAAAAACAAACATAATTGGCAGTGTTATATCAGTAGACACTATGTTCATCAGTCCAAGAGAACCGAAAATAATCGTTAAAACACTAAATATTACTTTCTTGGTACGCATAAGTACTTCTCCTTCCAACTTCTGTTTCTTTTTAGATACACTCATTTATTCGAGATTTTTTATAACTAAGTTGTAATTGCTATCATAATGCAGTCCAAGTTCTCTACACATTCTATCGTTTACCCCATCTAAGGCTTTCTTGTATTCTGCGTACTGTGGAGATAGCACCATCAAATTAGGAATGAATATGTCGTTATATCCTTTATCTTGGAACTCTTTCTGCATTTTTCTCTGGGCAATAAATGACGGATGATATTTCATAATGCCAGTTTTCATTTTAGCGCCTTTCTTTACCATTTCTTTTAATTTTTCATATTCGCTTTCACTCATATCACGATAATAAGCTATCATCTCATCTGCAGTTCTTGTTTCCGGTGCAATCCAACCTGCTATTTTTACACCTATTCCCATAATAAAAGGAACTTTTAATGTTGTTTCATCACAATACTCTAATATGTTCCGTAAGGCTTGCTTCTGCTCCAAAGTCTTTAATCTCACATTAAGAAATGGTTTGAAGTGACTTTTTAAGTAATCTCCCCATTCTTTCCCCGGTAATAAAGACTCAATCGCATTTTCGACAGTTTGGTAATCAAGTATCTCATTTGCCTTGTCTGCATTACCATCATCTATAAATTGCTTCAACGCTTCAAGTTCTGAGTCCTGTAAAATTTTTTCCTGTAATTTTTCCTGATAAATACGTAAAAGAATACTTTTATCATCTTTTTCCAAAAGGGTTTGTATATCTTTAATACCAATCCCAAGCTTTCTATATACCGAAATTTTTTTTAAAGTTTTAACGTCTTGCATGGAGTAGTTTCGATAGCCGTTGCTATCTTTATCTACTGACAACAATCCTTTTTCTTCATAGTATTTAACTGCACGCTTTGTCATTCCGACTTCCTTAATAATTTCATTTAATAACATCGGACACACCTCCTTGTGATGATAGTATAAGGGTGTACGTTACGTACAAGTCAATATATTTTTGAAGTTTTCATTTCAATCATACAAATTCGATTTATTGATTTATTTTAACACAAAATATAAGTGGTTTGTAGAGAGGAAATATATCGTGTTTAATTTTCATACAAAAAATTTGTAACACCATCATATTACCAATAAAAACTTGTAAAACCTATATCGCTTTATAACTATTTTCATGAAACTAACAGCTTCTTTTAAGAAAAAGATTTGTTCTCACTTCATGAAACTAAGAATTACGTTTGCTTATTCGTGCTCAATAAAGCACAAAAAACAAAGAAACATTAAGTCTCTTTGTCCTTAGGCGTTCGAGATGTAATCACAGATATTCTTAGATGCAGGTGCTTTCGATGAAGGTCTTCTTTTTTTACAACTTGGACAAGCCATCTTCACGGAAACCTCCAAAACACTCCCAATAGTTAAATAGAAGGCATAAAAAAAGCGGGTAAATTGATGAGGTTTACCCGTTACTAGTTTTGTCTATACATCGACAAACTGAAATTTGACTTTCCTATTTTCTTAAAATCTCATGTGGAGCTTCTATTTCATTTGCCAAGGTATGCTCTGTTAATTCTGACATCAATTTCAATTTTTTATTAATCAATGGTCGCATACAATTAGGAACATGTTCCTGATGCGCTCTGTGGATTGCTACACATTCCTTACAGTTTCCGTGATAACGACAGGCTTTCAGGCAAGGACAGTGATCTTTGTCTTTATACTCCTTACGAAATTCTGCTGCAAATTCTTCTTGCAGTCTCAGCCCCTTGGTACTACGTCAAGAAAAAGGACTCATAAAATAGATAAATTTTAAATTCTAATG
>NZ_JAHQVB010000007.1 GCF_019052655.1 Holdemanella porci | reverse complement strand
GCAAAGTCTGTCTTGTCTAGTTTTGTTACCATATGAATTTTTGCTAGAACAGAACTCATGTCTTTGATGTAATAGTTGAGTATATGTTTTGTTACCATATGAATTTTTGCTAGAACAGAACATAAACGCTTTGCAAAGTCTGTCTTATCAAGTTTTGTTACCATATGAATTTTTGCTAGAACAGAACCAAGACAAAACATTGATTGATATTTTGAACGTTTTGTTACCATATGAATTTTTGCTAGAACAGAACTTCAGATGCCGAAGTACACGATTGCTTATTGTTTTGTTACCATATGAATTTTTGCTAGAACAGAACAAAAACGAATCCGGTCAAACAGTGGACGAAGTTTTGTTACCATATGAATTTTTGCTAGAACAGAACAAAGGAGAGAAAGTTAAAGTCATGAAGATTGTTTTGTTACCATATGAATTTTTGCTAGAACAGAACCAACTGAAGGTGTCATGCAATATGGAAAGAGTTTTGTTACCATAAAGATTTTTGCTAGAATATCGTTTATTTCTCTTGTGTGACATTGACTACCGCATACTCACATATACCCTCTGTTCTCATTGTAAAACCCCAACCAACAAGGCCTGAGCTAATGATTTTTGTTTGTGTAGTCTTTTCTGCCGATTAGAGTTATGTTGTTTAAATGTACTTCTTGATCATTTAGAATGATAATATTGTTTTTAGTGATTTTGTGATTGAGTTTATTTCTTGTGAATTTTGTCTTGCTTTTATGATTGCCATATACAAAATAAATAGGGGGGCTACTTTAGTAAGTCTTCTGAGTTTCTTAAATAGGATTTCCATATCATATTTGTATGTGTATTCATCTACGAAGTCTTTGCCAAGTAGATAGAAATTTGGTGTTTGTGATTTCTTTTGTGGTTGTGATGTTGTAGGTGGTTTTATGGATGGTATACATATTCACAGAGCCAAAAGTAACGATGGATGTGGATATGGTAGCTGATACTATTATGCAGAATATTGGTTTTCTTTTCTTGAATACGATTAATAATACAAATTATGTATAGCTCACATAGCTTTATATGTACGCATATTTCAACAATTTAATAGTAATGCGATACAAATGGCGTATCGTATTTTTTGTTTAATGTATCCTTTAATACGTTGTTAATTAAATAACATAATCCGATTTCTAGAATGAGAATTCACATTTGAAGATAGATCATACTATCGCTTCCTCTTTGTTTTATCTTACAGCATTGTTAGAAAGATTTATTAGTTTATGCAGTATAATAAAGTGGGTGAGACTATGTATAAAATAATGATTGTAGAAGATGATGAACTCATCTCAAAAAAGTTAGAATCGTTTCTTAAATCTTGGAACTATGATGTTAATCGAGTTGTTGATTTTTATAATGTGATGGATGTATTTCAATCTTTCAATCCAGACTTAGTATTAATGGATATAACACTGCCTTATTTGAATGGATATTTGTGGACGGAAAAGATTCGTGAAGGATCCAAAGTTCCAATTATCTTTATTTCAAGTGCTACAGACAATATGAGTATTGTGATGGCTATCTCTAAGGGTGCGGATGATTTTGTATGTAAACCGTTTGATTTAAATGTTCTAGCTGCTAAAATTACGGCAATATTAAGACGTAGTTATGACTTTGTATCTAATCATAATATCCTTGAATATCAAGGTGTACGCTTTAATTTAGATGATAATACGGTATGTTTTCAATCTTCTCAAATTGAACTGAGTAAGAATGAGGCTAAGATCCTACGTTTACTTATGGAAAAGAAGGGGACGATTGTATCTCGAGATAGTTTAATGGAATATTTGTGGAAGACGGACTTTTATGTGGATGAAAATGCACTAAGTGTGAATGTGAATCGTTTGCGTAAAAAGTTAGAGAGTATTGGCATTGTGGATTTTATTCAAACAAAAAAAGGATTGGGATATAAGATATGAAGTTGTTTAGTCATTATTTAAAAGATCGACGTTTGTTTATAGTTATATATACTTTTAGTCTTTTTACATGTTATGTTGTATTTAAACTCTATAATTTAGAACTTGAAGCTTTTACATATGCCTTTATGATTTTATGTGTATTATTGGTGGTTTGTTTCTTTTGGGATTACTACAAATATTATAAGAAACACCAAACCTTAGTAACACTTCAATCCAATAGTAATGTTTCTTTGTCTTGTGATCTTCGAGATTTTTCATTGATGGGAGAAGATTATCATAAAATCTTAGTGGCTATGAAAGACAATCATGATGAGTATGTTATTTCTTCAGAAAACAAAATGCATGATCTAGAAGATTATTTTACGATGTGGGTACATCAGGCTAAGCTTCCCATTGCCGCTATGAAATTACTACTTGAAGATGAGGAATTGAGTCGTAATGAAATTAAGTTACAACTCTTACGTATGGATCAATATACAGATATGGTTTTAGCCTATTTACGCTTACATAGTACGCATACTGATTTCTTATTTAAAGAATTGGAGTTGGATGATTTGATTCGACAATCGATTCGTCGCTTTTCTACAGAATTTATTCGTAAACACATTCAGTTGAGTTTTAAAGAAACCGGGGATGTTATTTTGAGTGATGAAAAGTGGCTTGTGTTTGTGTTGGAACAAATTCTTTCGAATAGTCTTAAATATACCAATGAAAATGGTTTGATATCTATATATATGAAGTCTAAACATGTTTTAGTTATTGAAGATACGGGTATTGGTATTAGTGCAAGTGATCTAAGTCGTGTGTTTGAAAAAGGATATACAGGTATAAATGGACGTAGTGATAAAACGGCAAGTGGTTTAGGTCTATATTTATGTAAAAATATTTTAGATATGCTGAATCATAAAATAACGATTGAATCTAATGTAGGTAAGGGCACTCGAGTGATATTAGACCTTACGCATTTTGAAGGAAGAATTGAGTAATCTTACAATCTTGTAAGAATAGTGTTAGCTGAATCGATGGCTGCATTTTTGAATTCTTTGTAGAATTTTGGTGTACATGGAGGTAATGAATATGGCATTATTGGAAGTAAAAAATTTAAAAAAAGTATATACAACAAGATTTACACAGAATCAAGTACAGGCATTGACCAACGTAAACTTTAGTGTGAATAAAGGCGAATATGTCGCTATTATGGGTGAGTCTGGATCTGGTAAGACAACACTATTAAATATCTTGGCAGCTTTAGATAAACCAACAAGTGGACAAGTCTTATTACATGGTAAAGATATTACGCATATTTCAGAAAAAGAAATTGCGAACTTTCGAAGAGAACACTTGGGCTTTGTATTCCAAGATTTTAACTTATTAGATAATTTTAATAATCGCGATAATATTTTCTTGCCTTTGGTTTTAAGTAAGAAAAAATATCCAGAAATGAAAAAAAGATTGGATCCTATCGCAAAACAATTAGGGATTGAGGGTATTTTAGATAAGTTTCCATATGAAATTAGTGGTGGACAAAAGCAGCGTGTAGCTGTAGCTCGTGCTATCATCACAAATCCAGATCTAATCTTGGCCGATGAGCCAACGGGAGCTTTGGATTCAAAGAGTACAGAGGAACTTTTACATTTATTTGGAACAATCAATGCGAATCAACAAACAATCGTAATGGTTACTCATTCGACAAAGGCAGCAAGTCACGCTTCTCGCGTTCTGTTTATTAAGGATGGAATAATTTTCCATGAAATTTATAAGGGAAATAAGAATTTAGATCAGATGTACCAATGTATTAGTGATACGTTGACATTATTAGCTACAGGTGGTGTGCATCATGAGTAGAGCTTTCTATTTAAATTTAGCTGTAGATAATTTGAAGAAGAATGCGCGTACCATCATTCCTTATATATTAACGAGTGTCTTAACGACAATGATGTTGTATATGGTTGTTTCTTTGGCAAATAATCCACATTTAAATGAAATTGTAGGAGGAGCATCTATAAAGCAGTTATTAGGTTTTGGCACTGTGATTATTGAAATCTTTGCGTTTATTTTCTTGTTCTATACACATAGTTTCTTGATTAAAAGAAGACAAAAAGAATTCGCATTATTCTCTATATTGGGAATGGAAAAGAAACACTTAGCTCGAGTTTTGTTTTATGAAACATTAATAACTCTACTTGTTTCATTAATTTTAGGAATTGGATTAGGTGTTTTACTGGATAAAGCGATGTTTTTGGTTATCGCAAAAATGATTGGTGCAGATATTATACTCGGCTTCTACTTTTCTTTTATAGGTATGAGACAATGTGTTCTTGTGATTGGATTGATTTATGTATTGATCTATTTCTATTCTATGATTCGTATTCATATTTCAAGTCCGATTGAATTGCTTCATTCCGATCATATGGGTGAAAAAGAGCCTAAGGCCAAATGGTTTCTTTCCATTATTGGTATTCTTTGTCTAGGTATTGGATACTATTTATCAATTACTACTAAAAATCCTTTAAGCGCACTCTACGTCTTTTTTGTGGCTGTAGTACTTGTCATTATTGGAACGTATTTATTATTTACATCGATTTCGGTCACTTTCTTAAAATTAATGAAGAAAAACAAGAATTACTATTATAAGACGAATCACTTTATTAGTATTTCTGGCATGATGTATCGTATGAAACAAAATGCCGTAGGACTTGCGAATATTTGTATTCTTTCAACAATGGTTTTAGTCATGTTGTCGTCAACCCTTAGCATGTGGTCAAGTATTGATCGTGTTGTGGATTCACAATATCCAAGAGATTTTATTGGAACAGGATATGGGGAAGCTGCCAATATTGATTTTGATGAAATGAGTGAAGAATTGATTCGTATGGGCATTGTTCCAAAGAATCTTCTTGCGTATAAAGAGTTGGGTTATGCAGGATATTTAAAGAATGGCACTTTGATTACAGATTATCGTGATGAGGGAATTAATGCCGTAAATGAAATTCAAGAATTTTATTGTCTTCCATTAAAAGATATTCAAGATTATGAAAATATTAAGGGTTCTTTAAAGCCAAATGAAATCTATGTGTATTCCAATGTAGAAAAGGCTAAAGCGAAAACTTTATCTTTATTTGGAAAAGAATATGTTGTGAAGAAACAATTAGACCACTTGAAGATGGATGAAAGAAATCCCAATGTGACAGAGCATTATTATATTATTGTGGATTCAGAAAAGACTTTAGAAACGATGCAAGAAGATCAGACAAATGTGTATGGCGACGACGCGAGTACAATATATGCTAGTTATTCATTTGATTGTGATGCGAATGATCGTAGGGTTATTGAAAAATTAACTCAAAATGGAAATATAAATAATTTTATTTGGACAAATAAATCGGATCAGAAACAAGGTTTGATTGAATTATATGCAGGCATCTTATTTATTGGAATCTTCTTAAGCTTCTTATTTATCATGGCAACCATTCTGATTATGTACTACAAACAGATTACTGAAGGCTATGAAGATAAGGATCGTTTTGAAATTATGCAAAAAGTAGGTCTAGAACAAAGTGATGTAAAGAAGGCTATTCATTCACAAGTACTGACGGTATTCTTTATGCCATTACTTGTTGCAGGACTTCATGTTTGTTTTGCGTATCCAATGATTGAAAAGTTACTTCATTTGTTGTTTGTGAGCGATTCATGGCTTTATGTTCGAACAACATCTATGTGTTTTGTGGCTTTTGCCCTAGTCTACATTGTGATTTATGTATTAACTTCAAAAGTCTATTATGGAATTGTAAAAAGAAATGCTTAATTGGATATTGGGATTTATCTTGATTGGATTATGTATCTATATTTATTATGTAAATCATCATGGAATTTAGTACTCGAATAGAGTACTATTTTTTTTAGGTGATATATATGTTTATAAATGGATTTGACATCTTGTGGGATGAAATTGATGATTATGTGGCCGATATTAAAAGTATTCGAAGTATTGATCAATTCATGTTTAATAAGCCGGTCACTTTCTTTTGTGGAGAAAACGGAAGTGGTAAATCCACTTTATTAGAGGCTCTTGCGATTAAAAATGGATTGAATCCAGAAGGTGGAACAAGAAACTATAATTTTTCTACGTATGATTCGTATTCTAGATTGCATGAACATATGCGTTTGTGGCGTTCTAGAAAACCGGATTGGATGTATTTCTTGCGTGCAGAAAGCTTCTATAATGTCGCGACAAAAGAAATGGAGTATAGTGGTGTTTTGTCTGAAAGATATCATGATCAATCGCATGGTCAAAGTTTCTTTTCTGTATTGATGAAACAAACGAATAAAAATGGACTTTACTTTTTGGATGAACCGGAAGCGGCTTTATCTTGTCAGAATCAATTGGCATTATTATACTTGATTGAGGAATGTGTGAAACAAAATTGTCAATTTATCATTGCGACACATTCACCTATATTATTGGGTTTTCCCAATGCACAAATCTTATCATTTGATGAAGATAGGGTAGAAGAAGTGAATTATAAATCTACGTCTAGCTATCAAATAATGAAATTATTTTTGGATCGGTATGATTATTTTGTGAAAGATATTCAAGAGAATAATGATGGAGGGGTATTGTGATTAAATTAATTGCGATTGGTAAGAATAAAGATAAGGCTTTACAGTCTTTAGAGAAAGAATATATGAAGCGTTTGTCGGCATTTTGTAAGTTTAGCGAAATCGAAGTCAAGGATGAAGCAAATGAACATGTTTCTAGAGAAGCTGAAGTCTTATTGGTGAAAGAAAAAGAGGGAAATCGTGTTCTAGAAAAATTATCAGATCAAGATTTTGTGGTATTGCTTGATCTTCATGGAAAGATGATTGATTCTGAGTCGTTTGCGAAAAATTTGGATATGTGGCAAATGAAGTATTCAAATATTGTCTTTGTGATTGCGGGAAGTCTTGGACCAAGTGAAAAATTAGTTTCTAGAGCGAATTATCGTTGGAAATTATCGGATCTAACTTTTACGCATTTAATGACCCGTGTCTTGATGTTGGAACAGATTTATCGTGGTTTTATGATCAATAATGGTCGTAATTACCACAAGTAAGTGATGTAAGCGCTTTTTGTGAAATATTTTACTTGTGAAAAACTAGTCAATCAATTTATGTAGTGATATAATGGATGTGCAAAAATGACAGTAGGAGGAATATACATGACAAAGAGAACTGTTAAAGACCTTGATGTAGCTGGAAAAAAGGTCATCGTACGTTGTGATTTTAACGTGCCAAGAAAAGATGGTGTTATCACTGATGATAACCGTATCGTAATGGCTTTACCTACAATTAAATATTTAGTAGAAAACAAAGCTAGAGTTATTTTGATGTCTCACTTAGGAAAAGTTAAGACTGAAGAAGACAAAGCTAAAAACAACTTGGAATGCGTAGCCGTGCGTTTACAAGAATTGTTACCAGATGTAAAAGTAACTTTCTGCCCAGTAACTCGTGGTGAAGAATTAGAAAACGCTGTAAATGCATTAGCTGATGGTGAAATCGTATTAATGCAAAATACTCGTTATGAAAAAGGCGAAAGTAAAAACGATCCTGAATTAGGTGCATATTGGGCTAGTTTAGGTGAAGTATTCGTTGAAGATGCATTCGGATCTGTTCACCGTGCTCACGCTTCTACTGTAGGTATCCCTACAAACATTAAAGAAAACGGATTAGGATTCTTAGTTGAAAAAGAAGTTACAATGTTAGGAAAAGCTGTTGATGAACCAGCTCACCCATTTGTAGCTATCATTGGTGGATCTAAAGTATCTAGTAAGATTGATGTTGTTGACAACTTATTGAAAAAAGCTGACAAAGTTATCATCGGTGGTGGAATGGCTTATACATTCTCTAAAGCTGTTGGTGGTTCAATCGGTACTTCATTAGTTGAAGATGACAAATTGGATTTGGCAAAAGAATATTTAGAAAAAGCTGGAGACAAATTAGTTCTTCCTGTAGATAACGTAATCGCTGATGCATTCAGTGAAGAAGCTAACACTAGTGTTGCTGATGCTGGACAAATTCCTGATGGATGGATGGGATTAGATATTGGTCCTAAATCTGTTGAATTGTTCAAAGAAACTTTAGCTGGTGCTAAAACTGTAGTATGGAATGGACCTATGGGTGTATTCGAAATGCCTAAATTCGCTAAAGGTACTGAAGAAGTATGTAAAGCTATCTCTGAATTACCAGAAGCTATTACAGTAATCGGTGGTGGAGACTCTGCTGCTGCTGCAAAACAATTAGGATATGCAGACAAATTCTCTCACGTTTCAACTGGTGGTGGAGCTAGTTTGGAATATATGGAAGGTAAAACATTACCTGGTATCGCTATTATCAGCGAAAAGTAATAAGGAGATGTACTTAAGATGAGAAAACCTATTATCGTTGGAAACTGGAAAATGAACAAAAACAACGCTGAAACAAAAGCTTTCTTCGAAGCTGTTGATGGTGTTGCTGCTAGCGAAAATGCTACTTATGGAATTGGATGTCCATTTACTGATTTAAGAACTGCATTGGATCACGCTAAAAACTTAGTTGTAGCTGCTGAAAACTGCCACTTTGAAGATAGTGGAGCTTTCACTGGTGAAGTTAGTGTTCCTATGTTAGAAGAAATGGGAGTTAAATACTGCATTATCGGTCACTCAGAACGTCGTGAAATGTTCGGTGATACTGATGAAACAGTAAACAAAAAAGCAAAACGTTTAATTAAAGCTGGAATCACTCCAATCTTATGTGTTGGTGAAACAGAAGCTGATTACGATGCTGGAAACTCAGAAAAAGTAATTCGTGAAGAATTAGCTGGTTCTTTAGCTGACTTATGTCCAAAATGTGTTGGTGAAATGGTAATTGCTTACGAACCAATCTGGGCTATCGGAACTGGAAAATCTGCTTCAGTTGAAATTGCTGAAAACTGCTGTAAGATCGTACGTGACCAAGTTAAGGTTATGTATGGTGAAGAAGCTGCTGAAAAAGTACGTATCCAATATGGTGGAAGTGTTAAACCTAATAACATCGTTGAATATATGGCTCAACCAGATATTGATGGTGCATTAATTGGTGGTGCTAGTTTGAAAGAAGATAGCTTCACAGAAATCATTGAAAAAACAAAATAATTAATGATAATTTAGGCCTCAAACGAGGCCTTTTCTTTTGACAGATGCTAACCAAAAAAATAATTTAGGGTTGTTTGTGAGGTGGTTTCGTGGTAAACTAGTCATGAACTATTTTAAATAGGGGGTAGAATAAAATGAACTTTGTAGAAAATAATGGTAAAAAAGTTGCAGCGATTTTATGTGTAGCATCTGCTTTCCCTGTTGTGGCAACAGTAGTTGCAGCTAAGGAAGAACCAGGATGGCATGGTGATCGCTATGTCAATGAAGATAAAACTGTGGCAAAAGGATGGCAAGAAATCGAAGGAAAATCTTACTATTTTTCAGAAGATGGAACAGTAAATTCTTCAAAGACTGAAGAAGCAACAACAGCTAGCGTTTCAAGTAACATTACAGGGGAAGTGAAAGAAACAGTGGCAACAGCTAGTCAAGAAGCTGTAAAAGAAGAAACAGAACAAAAAGCCGCAGAAGTAGTTGAAACTCCGGTAACTACAACTGAAACTCCAGCAGAAACACCTGCTCCTGAACAGACTGAGACTCCAGCTCCTGAGCAAAATGTAACACCTGCTCCAGAACAGACTGAGACTCCAGCTCCAGAGCAAAATGTAACACCTGCTCCAGAACAAACTGAGACTCCAGCTCCTGAGCAAAATGTAACACCTGCTCCAGAACAAACTGAGACTCCAGCTCCAGAGCAAAATGTAGCACCTGCTCCAGAACAGACTGAGACTCCAGCTCCAGAGCAAAATGTAGCACCTGCTCCAGAACAGACTGAGACTCCAGCTCCAGAGCAAAATGTAACACCTGCTCCAGAACAGACTGAGACTCCAGCTCCAGAGCAAAATGTAACACCTGCTCCAGAACAAACTGAGACTCCAGCTCCAGAGCAAAATGTAGCACCTGCTCCAGAACAGACTGAGACTCCAGCTCCAGAGCAAAATGTAGCACCTGCTCCAGAACAGACTGAGACTCCAGCTCCAGAGCAAAATGTAACACCTGCTCCAGAACAGACAACTCCAGCACCAGAAGTACAAGCTCCTGCAGAAACACCAGCAACTAGTACTTTAGGGCAAAGAATTGCTGCTGAAGCACAAAAATTAGTAGGTGTAACTGATGGATTATGGTGTACACAAGTTGTACAACAAGCTTTGGCAAATGCCGGTGTAAGCGATGCTTATCAATTATGGCCAGATCAATACGCAGGTCAATATGGATACTACACTAACGATCCTCAAGTAGGTGACTTATTGTACTATAACAATGGTGGACGTGGTGTTGACCACATCGCTATCTATATTGGAAATGGACAAGCTGTTCATGGAAACTACGAAGGTAAGACTGTAATTGCTAGTGCATATTTAAGCACAGCAGCATCTCCACAATTTATTCGTGTTGTTAGATAATTTTAAACTTTTAGCTTGGCTTTTAGCCAGGCTTTTTTTGTATAATAAGATTTTGTATTGTATAATATGAGGTGGTTTTGGAGGCAAAATATTATGAATGAAGCATATAAAAATCTTGTAGAGAGAAGAAGTGTAAGAAAATATAATAACAAAAAGGTGAGTCATGATTTGGTTGAAAAAATTATTTATGCCGGGCAATGTGCACCTAGTGGCATGAATCGTCAAATCTTTGCCTTTGTCGCTGTTGAGGATGAAGAATTAGTAAAAGAATTATCTAAAAAGAATGCAGAGGTTATGAATTCATCGGCAGACCCGTTTTATGGCGCAAAAAGTTTGATTATTGTCTTCGCGGATACTCATGCACCTACATATTTATACGATGGAGCTTTGGCTATGGGGAATTTAATGAATGCTGCAAATGCCTTAGGTGTTGATTCATGTTGGATCCACCGTGCTAAAGAAGTGTTTGAAACTGAATATGGTAAAGAATTAAAAGACAAATGGGGAATACCAGAATCTTATGAAGGTATTGGACATTGTATTTTAGGCTATAGAAACGAAGAGCTTAAAAATCGCGCTGAAAGAACGTCTAAGGTGGTTTATGCATAATATACGTATTGGACAGGCGGTAGATATTCATCAGCTTGTAGAGGGTCGTAAACTTATTTTGGGCGGTGTTGAAATTGAACATTCTAAAGGACTTTTAGGACATTCGGATGCCGATGTTTTAACACATGCGATTGGCGAAAGTATTTTAGGAGCTCTTGCACTAGGTGATTTAGGAAAACATTTTCCGGATACAGATCCTAAATATAAAGATGCGAACAGTCTTGTTTTATTAGGACATATCTATGATATGATGGATGAAATGGGATATCAGATTGGTAATGTAGATGCGACTATTTTGGCCGAAAGACCTAAAATGGTACCACACATTATTTCTATGCGAACGAATATTTCAAATGCATTGCATTGTGATATAGAAGATGTTTCAATTAAGGCTACGCGTGGAGAAAAACTTGGCTTTGTAGGAAATGAAGAGGGCATTGTAAGCCTTAGTGTTTGTATATTGGAGAAAAAAGGATGAGAGTAGTAATTCAAAGGGCAAAGAACGCAAAATGTACGATAGATGGTCAAATAACAGGTCAAATTGATTATGGATATTGTATTTTTGTAGGATTCAATAATGAAGATACAAATGAAATTATTGATAAAATGATTCATAAGATTTTATTCTTGCGAATTTTTGAAGATGAAAACGGGAAGATGAATAAATCCATTCAAGACGTAGAAGGAAGTATTCTTTCTATTTCTCAATTTACCTTATATGCGGATTGTAAAAAGGGGAATCGCCCAAGTTTTACAAATGCAGGTAAGCCAGATTTAGCTACAACATTGTATGATCAATTCAATCAGAAACTACAAGAACAAGGTATGCACGTTGAAACAGGTATTTTTGGTGCTGATATGAAGATTGAATTATTGAATGATGGTCCAGTAACAATTGTATTGGATTCAAAGGAGTTATTTTAATGGAAATTATATATGGAAATACACTTGCGGATCGAATCAAGGCGGATATGAAACAAAAAATTGATGATATCCGTGCAGAAGGGGCAAGGCTACCATTATTAAGTGTTGTACTTGTTGGAAATAATCCCGCAAGTATGTCTTATGTTCGTGGTAAAGAAAAGGCTTGTTCTTCTATTGGGATGCTTCAAAGAACAATTCGTCTAGACGAAAATGTATCGCAAAAAGAATTAAATGATGTGATTATGAGTTTGAACCTAGATTCTGAAGTCGATGGTATTTTAGTGCAAATGCCTTTACCTTCGCATTTGGATGAAACAGCAGCCTTAGAATTGATTGATCCACAAAAAGATGTAGATGGCTTACACCCCATGAATGCTGGTTGTTTACTTACGAATCGTCCAGGATTTATTCCTTGTACGCCACAAGGTGTTATGGCTATGTTAGATTCCATTGGATGTAAAGATTTATCTGGTAAACGTGCTGTGGTCTGTGGAAGAAGTAACCTTGTAGGCAAACCAATTGCGCTGTTGCTTCAAAATCGGAATGCGACAGTGACAATCGTTCATTCAAAGACACCGGATATTGAAAAGATTGCTTCACAAGCCGACATTTTAATTGTTGCGATGGGTGTTGCTCAAATGGTCAATGAAAATTGGGTAAAAGAAGGAGCTGTCGTTATTGATGTAGGTATCAATCGTGTCAATGGAAAACTTGTAGGGGATTGTGACTTTGAATCGGTTGCAAAAAAGGCAAGTTATGCAAGTCCAGTGCCAAAAGGTGTTGGTCCAATGACGGTTTGTATGTTATTATCGAATACGCTGGATGCATATCATATGCATGTGCAAGGAGAATAATTATGGAATATGGATTAAATGATATTGTAGAAATGAAAAAAGAGCATCCTTGTCATAAGTCCAATGAATGGAAAATTATTCGTATGGGTGCTGATATTCGCATTAAATGTTTAGGTTGTGGAGCCAGTGTTTTAATGCCTAGACAAAAATTTGAAAAGAAATTAAAAAAAGTAATTCGACATGAAGAAGAATAGAGAGGATGTATTGAATTTATGCCATTAACTGCAGGAATCGTTGGTCTTCCAAACGTAGGAAAGTCAACTTTATTTAACGCTATCACGAAATCACAGGTAGAAGCCGCAAACTATCCATTTGCGACAATTCAGCCCAATGTAGGCGTTGTAGAAGTACCAGACTATCGTATTGATCGCTTAGTTGAAATCTTCAATCCAAAAAAAACAATCTATACAACATTTGAATTTACAGATATTGCGGGATTAGTTAAGGGAGCAAGTCAAGGTGAAGGGCTTGGTAACCAATTCTTATCAAACATTCGTTTAACAGATGCGATTTGTCACGTAGTTCGTTGTTTTGATAATCCAGATATAACACACGTTGAAAATAGTGTAGATCCAATTCGTGATATTGAAATTATTAATCTAGAATTAACTTTAGCGGATCTTCAGACAATTGAAAATCGTAGAAGTAAAATCGAACGTAAGGCTAAGACAAACAAGGATAAAGAATCATTGGATGAATTGGCTTTATTAGATCGTTTACAACCAATCTTAGAAGAAGGAAAACCAGCTCGTTCATTAGAATTGAATGAAGATGAACAAATCTTGATGAAAGGCTATAACTTATTGACAGCTAAACCTATGATCTATGTTGCCAACTTAGATGATGAAGGTATCATGGATCCAGATTCATGTGCTTACTATAATCAAGTAAAAGAATATGCACAAAGCCAGAATAACCAGGTTGTTGCCTTATGTGCGCAAATGGAAGAAGAATTGTCTGGTTTAGATAAAGAAGAAAAAGATGCTTTCTTAGAAGAATTAGGTGTTGAAACATCTGGTTTGGATCAATTGATTCAAAAGGCTTATGCCGTATTGGATTTATGTACATTCTTAACGGCTGGAGAAGATGAATGTCGTGCATGGACATTTAAAAAAGGCATGAAAGCACCGGATTGTGCAGGTGTTATCCACACAGATTTCAAGAAGGGATTTATTCGTGCTGAAGTATATCGTTTTGAAGATATCGATGAATTGGGTAGCGAATTAGCTATTAAAGAAGCAGGACGCTTACGCCTAGAAGGAAAGGATTATGTCGTTCAAGATGGCGATGTAATGCACTTTAGATTTAATGTTTAATTTATCAAATATTATTTATCTTGTCATTGCCGTTGTTCTTTCCATGTCGATTCATGAAATGGCACATGGACTTGTGTCCTATTGGATGGGAGATCCTACGGCTAAGATGGAAGGTAGATTGAGCTTAAATCCTTTTAAACACGTTGACTGGATTGGACTTGTCTGTCTATTAGTATGTGGATTTGGCTGGGCAAAACCAGTACCCGTGGATGCACGTTACTACAAAGATGCGAAGACAGGAATCATATGGACAAGTTTTGCGGGTCCAATCGCAAACTTTCTATTAAGTTTTATTTGTGTATTCTTATTTTATGCACTCTATAAATTTGCTCCATATTTTATGATGTCTAGTGTAGGATATTTGATATCGAATACATTGACATATACAGGATTGATTTCAACTGGATTTGGCATTTTTAACTTGATTCCAGTACCACCATTAGATGGCTCAAAAGTATTGTTTTCGTTTTTACCCGATGATAAATACTATAAATTTATTGATGGTGCACCATGGATGAATCTATTATTTATCTCACTGATTTTTTCAGGTTTATTAGATTATCCGTTGGGTATGTTACGTTCAAATATGATTCAATTTTTTGAGATGATCGCAAAGATGATTTTAGGCTTCTAAAGTCATCTTTTTTTTTAGCGTTTTCAGAAAAAAAACTTCATTTTACAGAAAATTAACACAAATTTAATATTGTTTTGACATTGTTTTTATTGCATAATAAAGACGTTGCAATTTGCGTAAAAATTGAAAATTAAATATTCATTTTATAAAGGAGTTCAAGATGGAAATAGTTACAATGGTCTTATCCCTATTAGGAGGCATTGCGTTATTTTTGTTCGGTATGTCATTAATGGGCGATGGGCTAAAAAGCGTAGCCGGTAACAAGTTAGAAGCATTCTTGTACAAGATGACAAACACAAGCTTAAAAGGTGTTGCCTTAGGTGCAGGTGTTACTTCTGTTATTCAGTCTAGTAGTGCTACGACAGTAATGGTCATTGGTTTTGTTAACTCAGGTATGATGAAACTAAGACAAGCTATCGGTATTATCATGGGTGCTAATATTGGTACAAGTATTACCGGTTGGATATTGTGTTTATCTTATGTAGGTGGTTCTAGTGGGATCGCAAGCTTATTTTCAACAGTTACGATCACAACGTTGTTTGCGTTTATTGGTATTTGTTTAAAGACATTTGGAAAACGTACTACACATAAAAATGTTGGAAATATCATGCTTGGTTTTGCGATTTTAATGACAGGTATGCAACAAATGAGCGGAGCCGTTTCTCCTTTAAGAACAAACGAAACATTCATTAGTATGCTTACAATGTTCTCAAATCCAGTAATGGGTATTCTAGTAGGTATTTTGTTTACTGCTGTTTTACAAAGTGCTAGTGCAGCGGTTGGTATCTTACAAGCACTATCTATGACAGGCTCATTGACATTTGCGGCAGCCTTTCCAATTAACTTAGGAATTGGTATTGGTGCTGCATGTCCTGTGTTGATTTCTGCCTTAAGCGCAAATAAAAATGGTAAACGTACCGCATTAGAATATTTGATCAACGACTTATTTGGTATGATTATCTGGTCAATTCTATTCTATGGTTCAAATATATTTATGCAGTATAGCTTTGTGAATGAAGTTATGTCTCCAGTAAATATCGCATTAATGAATACAGCTATTCGTTGTGGAAATGTATTAGTTTTATTCTGGTTTATTCCCCAAATTGAAAAATTATTGATGCGTATTGTCAAAGACAGTCCAGAAGATCTAGAAGAACAAGCTGACTTTGATTTACTAGAAGAACGTTTGATTCCGTATCCTGCTTTGGCGATTGCACAATGTCATCGTGTCATGAATGGTATGGCTAAAAAGGTGCGTAATAACGTGAATCGTTCAATGAACTTGATAAATGAGTTTAAACCAGAAAAATATGATAAAGTACATCGTAAAGAAAATTTGATTGATAAATATGAAGCACGTTTAGGCTCTTATTTAATGCAGCTGACAAAACAAGCATTAAATACAGAGCAAACTCGACAAGCTTCTTTATATCTTCATACAATTAGTGACTTTGAAAGAATTGGGGATCACGCTGCAGATATTGCCGAGATGTCAAAGAGTATCAATGAAAATCGTATGGAAATGTCAAATGCCGCTATGGATGAGTTAAACCTTGTTGTGGAGGCCGTTCGTGAATCAATGAATATGACATATCATGCTTATTTAGAAGATGATTTAGCTTTGGCTCGACGCGTATCTCCATTAGGAATTGTCATTCGTGGACTTTGTGATGAAATGAAATTGTGTCACGTTGAACGTTTATCACAAGGAAACTGTGGTCTTGAAGAAGGTACAGTATTCAATGATTTATTAAATAGTTTAAACCGTATCGCCACACACTGTGCAAGTAGTATGGTGGCTTTGATTAAGATTCGTGAAAAAGATACAGATATTCATATTCACGATTCCAGAGTATATGCGATTGAAGGTGACGATTATAAAACAACATTGGCTGAGTACCGTGAAAAATATGATCTTGGACAAAGAGAAGGTCGTATTGTTAGTATGGAAGATGAACAAGTTGAATAATGTAAATAAGGCCTGATGATTTAGGCCTTTGATGTATCTATTTTTATGTCACATATGTCTTGGATTGAAAAAGTTTTAAAATAAAGTTCTTCTAAAGGAATCCATCGTTGAATAAAATTGTTCAACATATTCGGGTTCCTTTTTTCAAGTCTTGAAAGTTGTTCTTCTTTACTCACGGTTAAGAAAACAGAATACGAATAATATTTTTGAAGATCTGAGTGCATCGAATAAGAACCTTCAATGACATTAAATGATTTATATGGAATTAAGTGAGCAGATTGTATTGACAAAGTTGAACAATTGAATTTATGCAGCTTTATATCTTCATGTTTTGATAGTGGAATCAAGACCTCTTGTTCAAAGCGCTCATGGTCTACATTTTCTCCAGGACTTTCAAGCCTTTCCTTTGTCCTTTGATGGGGTTGTAAGAAAAAGTCATCCATTTTAAATACGTTACAGTCATATATTTGTTTTAAAAGATTTGAAAGTGTAGTCTTACCCGAAGCACAACGTCCGTCGATTGAAATAATAGAAGGATGCTTGTTGTCGATATGCTTAAATAGTTTTAAGAAAGGAACGTACTTTTTATGTATTAAGCGATAAGATGGATGGTACAATTGATTGAATGTATTGGAATGATGAATGGCAGGATATCCATCTTCTTTCCATTTTAAAAGAGTTACCTTAGCGTTGTTTAAAGAAAATGGAAGTTCTTGATTGGAAATCATATCGATAAGGATTTGAAGCTTTTCTTCGAGCTGTTCCTTGCCGTTTTTTTCTTGTTGACTTGATAAAATAAATAAAGTACTCAGTGTATTTACGCTCAATCCATAATTTAAATGAAGACGAACATAATTTCCATCTAGATATTCAATGGAATTACATGTATCTAGTTTTGTGTCGAGTTCTTGTTGGATCTGTTTTTTAACTGTATCAGGATTTGAAAGTAAGTGTTCACAACCAAAACTGCTTTGGTATAAAAATTTCATTAAATCCTGTAGTTCTAGTTGTGGGTATGTTTGAAATTGGTTGAGTATATATGATTTTGTGTTCATAGAAATTATTTTATCACATTCTTTTCTTTTTTATTATAGATAAAAGTTATAACGGGCGTATATTATTAAATATTATCAATAATTAACTAGAAATGATAAAATGATGACGTTGGAGGAAAATTACTTATGTTGAATATTAAATATGATATTGTAGGATCTTTTTTAAGACCACAGGAAATTAAAGAGACCCGTGCTAAATTTAATAATAATGAAATCACATATGAACAATTGCGTGATGTAGAGGATGAACAAATCGCAAAATTAGTTGCGAAGGAAGTACAACATGGATTGAAGTTTGTGACAGATGGAGAATTCCGTCGTCGCTGGTGGCATTTAGATTGGTTAAAAGAATTTGGTGGTTTTACGACAAAACATTTGGATAAATTTATTAATGGAAGAAACAATCATATTGAATTAGGTATGATTGAAGGTAAGATTTCTTATGATCCAAATAAAGCACATAAAGAAATGTACGCATGGGATTTCTTGAAGAATGAGGCAAGTAAATATGGTGTAGAAGCTAAGAAGTGTATTTCTGGACCAAACATGATTTTGATTGATCATTTTTTACAGTTAGGTATCAAAGATACGCCATACTATGGAACAGATATTGAAGCAGTCATTGATGATATTGGATTGGCATATCAGGCAGCTATTCGTGATTTTTACAATCATGGATGTCGCTATATTCAAATTGATGATACTTCATGGACCTATATGATTGATGATACATTTGTATCAAAAGTAGAAGGATTGGGTTATACAAAAGCACAAGTGTTAGATTGGTTTGTACGTGTAAGTACTAAGGCTTTAGAAAATCGTCCAGAAGACATGCAGATCGCAACACACTTCTGTAAAGGAAACTTCAAAGGAAATCCATTGTTCCATGGATTCTATGATACGATTGCCAAGTCTGTTGCGAGCATTCCATACGATGGATATTTTGTAGAATATGATGATGCTCGTAGTGGAACCTTTGATCCATGGGCTGTTTTAAAAGGTACTGGCCGTACATTTGTAGCTGGCTTGATTTCTACAAAGCGTAAAGAATTAGAAGAGCATGATGCGATTAAGGCACGTTATGAACAAGCTAAAGCTGTAGTCGGTGATAATATTGCACTTTCTCCACAATGTGGATTTGCCTCTGTTGAAGAAGGTAACTGCATTGATGAGGAAACACAATGGAAGAAAATTGATTTATTGGTATCTTGCCAAGATTTTATTTAAGAGGAATCGTTTGATTTCTCTTTTTTCAAAAAAAGAACAAGCATTTACTTGTTCTTGTAGTATGAATTTAAGAAAGATTCTTTGAATTCTTTAAATGTTCCATCTAAAATAGCTTGTCGAGCTTGTTCAGTTAAACGGATGATAAAGCGAAGATTATGTATAGAAGCAAGTTCGAAATACTTTGCGGATTCCGTGCGGTCTTGCGATTTCCATAGTCTTCTTAATTCACCAAGTGTGATATGAGAAAGACAAGTAGGACAATCGCAACCTTCATCAATGATTTCATCGCTATCTCTATATTTTGATAAATTGATAGGACCATGCATTGTATACAATCTTCCATGTCTTGCCTCTCTAGTAGGAGCTACACAATCGAATGTGTCGGCACCATTTTCTGTACCAATCAAGATATCATCTGGATGAGACAATCCTAATAAGTGTCTTGGTTTATTTTCAGGGAGTTCTTCGTTACACCAAGTTAAGATATCACCTAGCGTTTCTTTAAGGAAAGCACCACCTAATCCATAACCATCAAAATCCATTTGAGCGTACTTTTTACAAGTTGATCTTCTTAGATCTTCCCAACGCCCACCTTGAATGACACCATATAAAGATTGGTGGTAGCCTAAATCATCACAATGTTTCTTATGTTCATCAAGACTTCTCTTTGCCCAACGTTCAGTTCTTGCCAAGGATTCAACGTTATATTCGTATGTATCGGCTAAAGAAGTTAATTCATCATAAGCCATATGAATATCGGCTCCAATGCGACATTGAATTTGCATACTTTCTTCTGGACCAATAAAATCTTCTTGCCCTGTAAATGGATCGTGAAAGTGTACTCCATCTTCGGTTACGTGGGCCAAACGTTTTTCTTCTTCGGTATTCTTCATATTGTCTTCACGTTTCATGCTGACAACTTTTCCGCAGCCAGAACCTAAAGACATCACTTGAAAGCCACCGGAATCCGTTAAAGTTGGACCGTTCCATTTTGACCATGCGGATAAACCTCCATTTTCAGCAATTTCTGGGGAAATGTTTCGTAAATGATATCCATTACTCAACATGGCTTGGGCATTAATACTTTTTAATTCTTCCATAGAAACAAAGCGAACTTCACCATGTGTTCCAACACACATGAATGCAGGGGTCTTGATGTCTCCATGGGGTGTATGTATAATTCCGGCTCTTCCTAAATGACCAGGAATTCTTTTTTCAATTTCAAAATAAAATTTATTGTCGTTCTTGTATTCCATAAATTCCTCCAACCCATTTATTCTATCATATATTAGCGTCGGCATATATAAAAGATTATGTGATTGCACCTGCAATATATCCGATGGATTGAATGTTGAGAAGGTTAATGGTTTATCCTCCAATAAAAATTCTTAATCCAATATCTAGATTAAAAATACCTGAGAAAATCGACATCGCAACAGAACTTGTGTTTTCATTGGTTGCCAATATCGTTTCTGATTGGCAAGATTAGAACATATACACCACACAATACACATATGGATACTGTACTTGTTTTTTTAATGCAATCTAAGAACAGTCGTCACTTCGATGCGGAGAGGTTCAATTTAGCACAACTCTTGTTGAAAACCCCATTTTTTCTTTCTATAATATATATCGGTGATAAAAAATGAAAAAAACAATTTGGATAGCAACGAGCAATGCTCATAAAGTTGAAGAGTTTCAGACGATGTTGAAGGATTGCCAAGTTAAATGCTTAAAAGATCTGGATCATAAAATTGATATTGTAGAAGATGGTACAACATTTGAAGAGAATGCGCTAATTAAAGCTCGTACTTTATTTAATGAACTTCATGAACCTGTAATCAGCGATGATTCTGGTTTGGAAGTAGATGCGATGGATAAGAAGCCAGGTGTGTATTCAGCTCGTTTTTTAGGTGAAGACACAAGCTATGATATCAAGAATCAATATATTATAGATCAGGTAAAGGGAAAAACGCGTACGGCTCGCTATGTGTGTGTCATTGCCTATATTAATGAAAATGGAAAAGAATATGTATATCGTGGAGAGTGTGAAGGTTTGATTCATGATGAAATGGTTGGAACAAATGGTTTTGGATATGATCCAATCTTCTATTATCCTGAATTTAAGACAACACTTGCCAATGTGAGTGAAGAAAAGAAAAATAGTGTATCTCATAGAGGAGTAGCACTTGAGAAATTTTTAAAGGATTGGAGTAAATAATATGTTGCATGTAGTATTGTATGAACCTGAGATTCCTCAGAATACAGGAAATATCATTCGAACTTGTATGGCTACAGGTTCGCGTTTACATTTAATTGAACCATTGGGTTTTTCTTTGGATGAAAAGCATTTGCGTCGTTCAGGAATGGATTATATTAAGGATGCGGATATCCACATTCATAAAGATTGGGATGCGTTTGTGGCTGAAAATCCAAGTGAACACTATTATTTTATGACTCGTTATGGTAAAAAAGCACCAAGTGAATTTGATTTTACGAAAGAAGAAGGCGATGTATATCTTGTGCTTGGAAAAGAAAGTACGGGAGTTGATAAAAAAATCCTTCAACATCATTTAGATACTTGCATGCGCTTGCCTATGGTCGCAAATGCGAGAAGTTTGAATTTGTCCAATTGTGCTGCCATTATCGTTTATGAAGTACTACGCCAACTTGATTATCCAGGACTAAGTACACATGAAGAACTTAAGGGAGAGGATTGGCTTGAAAATCTTAAAGTTGATTGATCGTTATGTAGATTCGTTTGAAAAGCGAATCTTTATTTTTATTGTATTTATAACCATATACTGGTTATGGCAGAATATTTGGCAGTTAATATTATTTTCTAAATTATTTTTTATAACTGATTATGAAAGTTTGTTCAATTTGCAGGCCCACTTATCCAACTATGAATCGAGTGTTTTGATACGTATCATATATTATGTGATTTCAAATCCATCATTGAATATTGCTGGTGTTGTTAGTTGTATAAAACTGATAGACATAATGGGGATTGTAGGATTTTTGATTTTGGCTCAAAAATATCGAATTATTATAATTTTAAATGGATTTAAATACGTTTGGTGTTCTATTTGGCTTGTAAAAGGTATGAATTCTGCAAGTGTATATTTGGTAATAAATTGCTTAAAATGGCTTTCAATAGGCGGCTTAATTCTTGTCGGTATAGTGATTCTTTTATGGCTTTTAGGATTGATACGAATAATCTTAGAACAGGATAGATTTGTTCACGATTTGTAGACAACGTTATACATTTTATAAATTATGTACAATTTTTTATAAAATCACATAATTTACCATAATTTATATTTAGATACTTTATATAAAGTGTATTAAGAAATATTTAAGAAATTAATTACTAAAAAGTGTAAATAATTTTTTTGCGAAAATTTGCAACAAAATTTAAATCTTGTTAAACTTCAGGTGTTGTAACGAAGAGGTGATATGATGAATTTTATCGAAAAGCACAGTAAAATTTTAGCCGTAAGCCTATGTCTATTGACTTCTGGACCAATTGTTTCGACAATGTATGCCAAGGAAGTTCAACCAGGATGGCATGGTGAAGGCGCAGATCGTTATTATGTTTTAAAATCAAATCGTCAGACAGCTACTGGTTTAACAAAAATCGATAAGGAACTTTATTATTTCAATAATAAAGGAGAAATGCAGTTTGGATGGCAGACTGTTTCAGATGAAACTTACTATTTCCAACAAGACGGAACTGCTGCAAGAGGTTCTGTGACAATTCAGGGTAGTGAGTATAATTTCCAAAAAGAAGGTGTCCTTCTTCATGGTTGGAGTAATGATGGTAAATCATACTACGATGAAAAAGGTAACAAAACTTCAACAAACTGGGTTGAAGAAAATGGTTCGAAATATTATTTTGATGCCGATGGAAATTGTGTAACAGGATGGCAGGAAATCGATGGCCAGAAGTATTTCTTTGGTGAAGATGGAAAGATGGCTATAGGTCAATTTGATGTAGACGGAAAAACATATTTCACTCAAGAAGACGGTACTTTCCGTACAGGATGGCAAGAGATCAACGGTCAAAAATTGTATTATGCGGAAAACGGTGAAGTAACTAAGAATCAAATCGTTGAAATCGAAGGTACTAAATATGCGTTCGATGAAAATGGTGATTTGATTAAAAATGCCGAAAAAGATGGATATAAGATTGATGAAAATGGTGTTGCGACTGAAGTAACCCCTTCTGAGGAAACAACTCCAACTCAAGATACAACGACTCAGGCTCAGGCTCCAGCACAAACAACTACTCAAAGTGCTCCAGCTCAAAGCACAACAACAACTACAACACAAGCGCCAGCACAGCCATCGACTCCTGATGCTCCAGCTAAAGATTATGTAGCTCCAACCCCAAGTGTGAACAGTTCAGCAATCGCTGCTGCTGCATTAGCACAAGTAGGAACTACACAAGATTGTACAATGTTAGTTACTAATGCTTTGAGAGCTGTTGGAATTAATTTCCACGGTTGGCCAGAAGACTATTTGAGTCTTGGTACAATCACATCAAGTCCAGTTGCAGGTGACATTATTGTTTATTCAGGACATGTTGCTATTTACATTGGAAACGGACAAGCAGTTCATGGTGGATGGTACGGAAGCCAGACTGTTGTATCAAGCGTTTCTTGTGACAAGGCATTAATTGGATACGTTCACGTAGGCTAGATTGAATTCTAGCCTTTTTTTTTGTTTTTGTGGTAGAATTATTAATATATTTTCAAGGAGGTTTACTTATGAACTATATACAAACGCAAAAATTTAGTGATGTTTATGTTTCTTGTAAAACCATGATGCCTTTTCATCGAAATACAATTAGTGCTTTAAACGTGCTTGTGTATATGATGAAGGCGAAAACGCAGAAAATGAATTCGAAACAAAAATTAGCTTCTACCTTAAATCGTGCTTATGGAACAAAGGTGTCTTATGGTTTAACATCTTATGGAGATCTTGTTCAACTCGATGTTCGTTTTCAGTTTGTCCGTCCAGACTGGATTGAAGATAGAAGCTATTTAGATAAAATTAAAGATATTATGGATGAAGTTCTGTTTCATTCTGTATTGGATGAGGAAAACTTTAAGGAGTCAGTGTATTTGTTAAAAAATAGATTGTTGGCACAAATGGATGATCCGGCCAGCTTGTCTTGTATGTATGCCTTTGAGATGGCACATGCTAAACATTCTATTTCAATTCCTGTGCAGGGAAGTTTAAAAGATTTAGCGACACTTACTTTAGAGGATGTGAAAAAAGCCTATACATTATATATGGATATGGCAAAACACTTCTATATCTGTGGTTATGTAACGGATGAATTGTATGATTATATTGATAGTTTAGATTCGCATTGTGCTTTTATATCGGAAAGAACATTGCTTCCTCGCGTAGAAACAAGCTATAAAACCTTTGAAAAGGATATTGCGCAAACTTGTATTTCGCAAGTCTATTCGACAGGTGTTGATATTTCAAGTTCGGATTATGAGGCTGAACTAATTTTAAATAGTATTTTGGGGCAAAGCCAGAAGAATTTAATGTTTGATGAAATTCGTGAAAAGAATAGTCTTTGTTATTCTATAAGCTCTTCTATTATTCGCTTTGATGGAGCTTTGTTAATTCATACGGGTGTGAATCGTAAGGATGTCACAAAAGTATTAAATTTGATAGAAACACAAATAGATCGATTATTGAACATGGATTATGATGATCGATATTTAGAAATCGCAAAGATGGACTATAAGGACCGTATTATTAGTGGATTAGATCATGCTCAATCTTTGATTTCACAAGCTTTTTTAGATGATCTTTTACATCGCCAGCTCACGCCTGAGCAAAGAATTGAGAGAATTATGAAGGTGACAAAGGAAGATATTTCACGTGTTGCCTTACGATTGAATTTGGCTTCAGTGGCCATTGTTGCGGAGAAAGAAAATGAATTATAATTTGGATATTAAAAAGGAAACATTGTCAAATGGTTTACAGGTGATTCTTGTTCATAAACCGGATTATCAAAAATCACTATTTCTTTTAGGAGCTAAAGTAGGAGGGTTTGATATTGATCAAAGCGTAGATGGGCAAGTGATTAGACATAAGAGTGGAATTGCGCACTATTTAGAGCATCAAATGTTTTATTTGGATGGAGAAGATGTAAGTGATTTATTTGCGAACTTACAGTGTTCTACAAATGCATATACTTCTTATACAGAAACGGCATTTTATTTTTCGACTACGGCGGATGTGAAAAAGTCATTAAAACTTTTATTGGATTTTGTCGAAAATTTAGATGTGACAAATGAAACGATTGAAAAAGAAAAGGGGATTATTCTTAGTGAATATGATATGTATCAACAATCGCCTGAACAACGTCTTTTTAAGGAAACTTTGATTTCTTTATTTCAATATCATCCAATGAAAGTTGATGTACTCGGTTCAAAAGAAGATATTCAAGATATGAGCATGGAGGATTTAAAACAATTTTATGCATTAAATTATGATCCTAGTAAATTGTGTCTTGTGGGTGTAACTGGAAAAGATACAAATGAAATCATGGATTGGATCAAGGAATGTCAAAAAGATGTTTTGAGTAAGTTAAATAAAAAGATTGAGCGTGTCTTTAAGGAAGAGCCAAAGGAAGTAAATCGCAAAGAGTATGTCGATTATATGGATATTCATCAGCCATTTGTATGTGTTGGCTATAAGATGGATGCTTGCAAGACAAAGGAAGAAGCATTCGAAAAAGACTTTGCGGTGAATATGTGGTTAGATTCTATCATGGGTCCTTTAAATCCTAATTTTCAGGAATGGCTAGATCAAAGAATCTTTACACAGTTTGTAGGCGCAGAAGCGGACTTTACTTTGGATCATAGTTATATCTTGTTTTATGCTCAAACAGTAAATCCAAATGCCTTTATTGAACTTGTAAATGAGCTTGTACAGAATAAGTCGATTTCTGATGAAGACTATCAGTCGTTGCATGCACAGGCAATCGCGAATAATTTGCGTGGCTTAGATCATTTTGATGGCTTGGCCAATGATTTACTTCGAAGTCACTTTGAGGAGTATGACTATATTGAAAATTTAAATAGCATTCAAAATATGGAAATTGAGCAAGTACATGCCTATATTAAGAATTTGGATTTCTCACATTCTTGTGTGACAAAAATTCTTCCGAATGACTCTATCTGATCTAATTTGTGTTTTTTTTAGCAAATTAGAGGGGAAAAACGCATGTAAAACGCATAAAAAGACGGCCTATAGATAAGATAGGTCGTTTGTTTTATATGTGACATATTTGTAGAATACCATTGAAGAAGGATGGTGATAAATATGGTGGTCAGAATTGAAGGAGGATAATCAATTATGAATGCGTTTAGTATCGTGGGAAAAATTACGGACATGCCAATGTTAAAGGAGACAAGCAATGGATTAAAAACTTGTGAGCTTCCAATTCGGGTACAGCGTAATTTTCCAAATTCAGAAGGTGTTTATGAAAGTGATGATGTAATCGTTGAAGTATGGCGAGGTCTCGCAGAAACTGTAAGTGCTTCGTGTAAGATTGGAGACTATGTGGGAATTAATGGTCGTATTCATTCGCGTAAATACCAGAAGGATGACAGGGTATATCTAAACTATGGCTTTGTAGCTGAAAAAGTTGATTTTCTACGTTGATCAACAGATAAAATACATGAATTAAGAAAACACATCCACAAAAAAAGAAGCGATCAATTCGCTTCTTTCTTGTTCTATGCCTAAGATTAACGGTTGTAGAATTCTACTACTAACAATTCGTTGATTTCTTGAGCTGTGAATAGTTCTTTACGTTCTGGGTAACGAACATAAGTACCTTTCTTAGCATCTTTGTTTACTTCAACAAAATCAACAGTTGCTGTTGCAGCTTCTAAAGCTTCGTTGATTACGCTTAAGTTTTTAGCGCGTTCACGAATTTCGATAACTTGTCCTGGTTTTACTTGGAAACTAGGGATATCTACTTTCTTACCATCTACTAATACGTGTCCGTGGTTTACTAACTGACGGCTAGCACGACGAGTACGTGCAAATCCCATACGATAAACGATGTTATCTAAACGAGATTCCAACATTACTAAGAAGTTTTCACCAGCAGAACCAGCTTTTTTACTTGCTTTTAAGTAAGTGTTGTAGAATTGTTTTTCACTTAATTGGTAAGTGTGACGAATTCTTTGTTTTTCCTGTAATTGGATACCGTAGTTTGTTAATTTTGGACGACGAGCATTTCCGTGTTGTCCTGGAATTGTGTTACGACGAGTTAATTCTTCACCAGTTTCTAATACTGAGAATCCAAGGCGGCGTGACTTCTTCCAAACGCTTCCTGTGTTTCTTGACATAATTTTTCCTCCTATTGTTTTATATCATTCACAAAACAATAACAGTACAAATCTTTAAAGGCTGTGTTGACAATGATACTTTCCGCTATCAGCTATTAGCTTACTCATATCGCTTAATAAGGCTGCAACGCATATCCTTTAACTTTGTATGCTGCTATCAATTTATGCTTATGTATCATATCAAAGAATATTAATAAAATCAAGAAAATGATGCAATGATTTTGAAGTTTTGCTATAATAAGAATGGTTTGCAAGGAGGTACCACTATGGATAGTGTTTTGAATTTCTTTCGATCAGTATACGCGTTCATTCGAAATCAACTTTCTGTGACTGTAATTATCTATCTTTGTATAGCAATTCTAGTCTTGATTTTGATTTGGATCATTATGCGTATGATCAAACGTAAAAAGGCGTCGAAACGACTTTCAGATCTTGAGATCGAAATGAATGAAATTCGTAACAATTCCTTGGCCTACAAATTCAACAAAGCATCGGCATTCGCAAGAGTGAATGATGATATCATGGATAAAGTGAAAGGCTTGACTCCAAAATATGATACTTGTCAAAAAAACTTAAGTGCTTGTGATGATTTGTTTAATGAAGCAGATGATTATGTTTCTAGACATCGTCTTCGTAAATCTATGCGAGCTATGGACGATTTAGAAACAATGATGGATGAGACAAAAGAAAGAATTCGTATTGTTACTCAGTCATTAGATCATGTCTTGGCTCGTGAAACAGAGGTTCGTGAATCGGCAAATGCTTTAAAAGAGCGTTTTCGCAATGTGAAAACTGTTTACCAAGATAATCGTTCTTCATTTTATGGATCTGTTAATTATGTAGATTCATGCTTAGAGGAAATTGAAAATGAATTCTCTAATTTTGAAGAGTGGATGTTTGCTTCAGAATTTAACAAGGCAAAGGAAGAACAAGAAAAAATCTCAAAAATGGTGGATGAGATTAGCTCTAAAATTGCAGCCTTCCCTGGACTATATGAAAAGGCCAAAAATGTATTGCCTCGTGCAATCAACGAAGTTCGTTTGCACATTAAGGAATTACAGGAAAAAGATATCGACTTATCTTATTTAGAACCAGAAGAAAAATTAACAACCATTCAAAGTGCTTTGTCTAGTTCAATTGATCAATTGGATGCAGGTGAATTTGAAATGGCACAAGAAAACTTGGAAATCATTGGAGATCACATTCTAGCATTACAAGATGATGTAACGAATGAAAAAGAAGCTTATGATGAAATCCATGTAAGTCTTCAATCTAATTTAGATCTAGTTAATGTCATTGGTCAGGAACTTGAGGAAATTATGGCGCTTTATGCCAATATTAAAGATCGTTTTGGTCTAGAAGATTGGACACACCGCTTCTCTTTGGCACAAATCCAAATGGAAGATTTATCAAATCGTCGTGATGAAATTCAAAAAGAATTGAAACAAAATCAACGTCCTAGCGTAGATGTAGTTCATGGTTATCGTAAATTTTCAGAAGATGTTAATGAATTCCACGATCAAGTCAAGGATATGAAAGAGATGTTAGTGGGAGCAAGCAGTGATGAATCACGTGCTAAAAAACAATTGACAAAATTACAATTGATTTTAAATGAAGTACGTTTAAATACAGTAACACGTCATTTGCCTAGTATCTCATCTCAATTTTCTGCAGATTTAAAAGAAGGCGAACGCTTGATTCAACGTGTTCGTGTAGTGTTGGATCACTCACCATTAGATGTACAAACATTAAATGCAGATTTGCAGGATGCCATCGACTTTGTATATAAGTTATACAATAACGCAAACAATTTAGTCGGTGTTGCTGTTATGGTAGAAAATGCGATTGTGTTTGGTAACCGTTTCCGTAGTACGCATGCACAAATGGATTCGGATTTAACTCGTGCTGAGTTATGTTTCCAAAATGGAGAATATACTCGTGCACTTAAGATTGCGATTCAAGCAATCGAAAACATGCACCCAGGAATTTATGAGAAGTTAGTAGCTCAAAAAGATCCTGCTGTCATGAACCAGGTGCAGTAATGATTTATTTTGATAATGCTTCGACAACCTCTGTACGTACAGAGGTTCGTCGTGTTTATGGGCAAGTGTTAGAAACTTGTTATGGCAACCCAGATAGTTTGCATGCGGCTGGTCGCCAGGCAAGTTCGCTCATGGAAAAAAGTCGATCAAATATTGCTTCTATGCTTCATGTAGATCCAAGTGAAATTATCTTTACATCAGCTGCTAGTGAATCAAACACTTTAGCTATTGTAGGATATGCCTTGGCCAATGAACATCGAGGTCATCATGTACTCACAAGCAATGTTGAGCATTCGAGTGTTCGTCATGCGATGGAGTTTTTGAAGCGTTTTGGATTTGAAGTTGAATTTCTTCCAATTAATGAAGATGGAATTGTTACACCAGAATGCTTAAAATCTCATATGCGTAAAGATACAATTTTAGTATCGGTTATGCATGTGAATAATGAAATGGGAGCTATCAATCCTATTTTAGAACTAGAAAAAATTGTACACCAAAATCCAACGTGTGTATTTCATGTGGATTGTGTACAGAGTTTTTCAAAAATTGATATTCCTTTTGAAAAACTAGATATGGCTACGATCTCTGCACATAAGATTCATGGTCTAAAGGGTAGTGCCATTTTAATGAAGAAAAAGAAGATTCAACTTGTTCCAATTATTCAAGGTGGACAACAGGAACAAGGACTTCGTGGTGGAACAGAGAATGCACCGGCGAATATTGTTTTGGCAAAGACAATTCGTTTAGCTTTAGAGGAACAATCAAAGGCTTATGATCATGTTTTAAAAATCAACCAATATTTGCGTGAAGAATTAACTAAAATCAATGGTGCGCATGTACATTCGCCAAAAGATGCGATTCCTTATATTCTTAATATTTCATTTGATCAAATAACAAGTGAAGTCTTATTGAACGCTTTGGATCAAAAGGGAATTTGTGTATCCGCAAAAAGTACTTGTTCATCACAAAATACGAATGCTTCTGAAGTGTTATTGGCTATGCACAAGTCAGAATTTGATGCGACACATGGAATTCGTTTATCTTTTTCTAATGAGAATACTTTGGAAGAGGCAAAATATTTTATAGAAACATGTAAGGAGATTATAGAGAATTATGGCTTATCGTTATAATCATATCTTAATTCGTTATGGCGAATTGAGTTTAAAAGGAAAAAACCGTAACAACTTTATTAAGGCGCTTTATGACAATGTTCGTAAAGCTTTAAAAGCATTCCCAACATTAGAATTTGAGAAACAGCACGACCGTATGTATATTTATCTTCATGATGAAGATTCTAAGCAGGTTAGTGATATTTTAGCTAAAGTTTTTGGAATATCTTCATTTTCATTGGCTATTAAAGTGGAACCAGATTTAGATCAAATCATTGATGCTTGTTATGAATCTTTAGATTTAACAACACCAAAAACATTTAAGGTGGCTGCACGTCGTAGTGATAAACTATTCCCATATATTTCAGACGATATTAATCGTAGGGTTGCAACTAAGATTTTAAAGAACAGTGACTGGAAAGTTGATGTTCATAATCCGGATGTAAAAATTGTTGTTGAAGTACATCAAGATGCAGCTTACATTATGACAGATCGTATTCAAGGTGCTGGTGGATATCCAGTTGGTGTTGGTGGAAAGGCCATGGTTTTATTAAGTGGTGGAATTGATTCTCCAGTTGCCTGCTATTTAATGATGAAACGTGGTGTACATATAGAATGTATTCACTATGCTTCACCTCCATATACTTCACAAAATGCCCAAGAAAAAGTAATGGAGCTAGCTAGACTTGTATCTGGTTATCAAGGTGATGTTTTAGTTCATGTTGTTCCATTTACAGATCTTCAATTGGCAATCTATCAAAATGCGGATGAAAGTTATGCAATCACATTGATGCGTCGTATGATGATGCGTATTGCGACAGGCCTAGCTAAGAAAAGACATGCTCAAGCTATCGCAACAGGTGAATCGATTGGACAGGTCGCAAGTCAAACTTTAGAGAGTATGCTAGCAATCAATGATGTCACAAATATGCCGATTATTCGTCCAGTTGTTTGTATGGATAAAGTTGAAATTATTGATCTTTCTAAAAAGATTGGAACATATGAAACAAGTATTCTTCCTTATGAAGATTGTTGTACGATTTTTACACCAAAGAATCCGGTCACTAAACCTCGTGTGGATAAGTGTGAAAAATATGAGGCAAAATGGGATTTTGACAAGATGGTACAAGATTGTATAGATAATACAGAAGATATTTGGGTACATCCAGTTAAGGTTGAAGAAGATTTATTCTAAGAGAAGTGAAATATAGCGCTTCTCTTTTTCTTTTATGTTATAATCTTTTTATGTTGATATGTCCGGTGTGTAAAAAGAAACTAATAAAAGAAAATAAAACATTTCGATGCGAAAATAATCATTCGTTTGATTGTGCCAAACAAGGTTATGTGAACTTATCGCGTAAACAGACAAAGAATCATGGGGACAATGCTTTGATGGTCAAAGCGCGTACCGATTTTTTTAAAAAAGATTATTATGATTTTATGCGTCAATATGTAAAGGGAAAGGCTAATGGATCTATTTATTTGGATGCTGGTTGTGGTCAGGGTTACTATACAAAAGAGATAGGGGCGAACTTTGAACATAGTTATGGGATTGATTTGAGTAAGGAAGCGATTCTTCATGCGTCTAAACAAGATAAACATACGCAATATATTGTGGGGAGTTTATTTGATATGCCTTTTTTAGATGAGAGTATAGATTGTGTTACAAGTATTTTTGTGCCTTTAGGCCAAGATGAAATCTATCGTATACTAAAAGAAAATGGATATTGGATCGTAGTAGGTCCGGGTCCTAAGCATTGTTTTGAATTAAAAGAAGTATTGTATGACACACCATACGAAAATGAAATGCCTGAAATACTAGAACAATATGAATTGGTAAACCAGGAAATTATTCAGAAAAAAAAGATGGTAGATGATGTATGGTCTTTACTAGAAATGACACCATATCGATATAAAACGAGTCAAGCTGGACTTGATCGTGTAAAACAATTAGAAAGGTTAGAGGTTACGTTTGAGTTTGTCGTAACTGTGTATAAAAAACATGAAAACAACAGTAAAAAAATGGGGAATTAATGGTGAGGGAATTGCGTTCCATGAAGGAAAGCCAGTATTTATTGAAAATGCCATTCCGGATGAAGTTATTGAATTTGATATTAAAAGTGATGAAGGTACTTATTTAGTTGGAGAATTAACTCGTTTAGTTGAACAGAGTTCAAAGCGTCGCTACCCACTTTGTCCAATTTGGAAAGAGTGTGGTGGATGTGCTTTGATGCATGTAAAGTATCCAGCACAATGCAAGATGAAAGAGGGTAATTTAAAAGAAACGCTGATTAAGTATGCGGATTATAATGGTCGCATTTTACCAATTTTAAAGAATCATGAGCCATTGTCATATCGTAATAGCTGCAAACTTCCTTTTGGTGAAGAATATGGGGAGTTATATACAGGAATGTATGAGCGTGATACAAACCATTTCCAAAAGATGAAAAGATGTTATGTGCATTCAAAATTGTTGGAACAAACGCGTCAGGAAGTTTTAAAAATTATGAATGAGCATCATTTAAAGATGTATGATGATAAAAAGAAAACGGGTTATCGTACATTGGTGATGAAAGAATTTGATTCTAAGATTCAAATTATATTTGTGACGGGAAAAGAAGATATCAGTGAAGAATTTATTCGTGATGTGACTCAACTAGAGGGTGTTGTATCAATCTGGCAAAGTGTAAAAACAGAAACAAAGCGTGAAGTATTTGGGGATATGCGGTTTATTTGGGGAGAAGAAAAGATGCATCTTCAATTAGAAGATATTCAATTATCTTTACTTCCTAGATCTTTCTTCCAGTTAAACACGAAACAATCCGTGAATCTTTATAATGTGGTTAAAGATTGGATGCCAAGATCAAAGACTACGGTTGAAGCCTATAGTGGTATTGGTGCTATCAGTTTATTTGTGAAAGATAAAGCTGAAGAAATCATTGGTGTTGAATCCATTCAGGATGCGGTTGATAATGCCAATGAAAATGCGATGTTAAATCATGCAGACAATGTATCTTTCATTTGTGAAGATGCGGGTAGTGCCTTAGCACATTTAGTACAAGAAAAAGAAGTGGATACATTGATTGTGGATCCGCCTCGTTCTGGTTTGGATGATACAATGAAGGAAACTATTTTAAAATCAAAAATCAAAACGATGATCTATGTATCTTGTAACCCAGCTACTTTGGCTAAAGATTTAGGCGTATTAAAGAAAGAATATCGTATTGTCAAGATTCAACCACTCGATATGTTTAGTCAAACTCCACATGTAGAAAGTGTTACACTACTTGTTCGTAATGATGACTATAAACCTAGACGTCGTTTTGATAATCGAAAAAATCGTGACTATAAACCAAGAAGAGATGGAGATTTCAAACCTAGACGTCGTTTTGATGATAAAAAAGATGGAGACTTCAAGCCAAAACGCCGTTTTGAGGATGATAAACCAAGAAGACGTTTTGATGATCGAAAAGATGGCGACTTCAAACCTAGACGAAGATTTGATGATGATCGTAGATCGAAACGTTTTACAGATGACAAACCAAATCGTAGATATGGTAAATAAAACATGCAAGGATTTCAGGAAAATGAAACTGAAGTCCTTTTCTTATTTATTAGAAATTTATTTCAGAGAATCTTGGCACTTCAATGATGAGAGATTCAAATATGGATGGCAGTGAATTAGAACCTATTGTTACAATCAATGATAAAATGTTGTACTAAATCATTGTTAAGGATACCTAACCAAAAAAGTTTACAAATTAATTAAATAGATAATTTTATGTTAATAAATGCGTTATAATGATGGTAGCGCATTCTTTTTATTTTTTAATTCATAATAATATACAAAAAAAGAGATAGGCTTTTTGCGTCTATTTGTGAGTAAAATAACAAGAATCTATGAGGAGGAGTTTATAAAATGAATAATTTTCCACATTTATTTGAACCAATTGAAATTGGAAAGACAACAGTAAAAAACCGTATTTTTATGCCACCTATTTCAACAAATATGGCCGATAAAGGATATGTTACAGATGATTTAGTAGCACACTATTCTGCACGTGCAAAAGGTGGAGTTGGACTTATCGTTACTGAAGTTGTAACTGTAGAACCAACTTATGTATATCTTCCAGGAGATATGTCAATTTATGATGACAGTTTTATTCCAGGATGGAAAAAATTGGTGGATGGCGTACACCAATATGGAACTAAAATTTTGGCACAATTGTTTCACCCAGCTTATATGGCATTCCCAGTACCAGGAACACCTCAATTAATTGCACCAAGTTGTGTAGGTCCTTACTATGCACAAAGTGCACCAAGACCAGCAACCATTGAAGAATTACACACAATTGTTGATCAATTTGGTCAAGCGGCTCACCGTGTACAGATTGCCGGTGGTGATGGTGTTGAAATTCAATGTGCGCATGCTCATGGATTATTAGGTGGTTTCTTAACACCTTTATATAATAAACGTGCGGACGAATATGGTGGAAGTCTTGATGGACGTTTACGCTTATGTTTAGAAGTTATTGCATCTGTTCGCAAGTATTGTGGAGATGACTTCATTATCGATGTTCGTATTAGTGGTGATGAATATAGTGAAGGTGGATTGACATTAAATGATCAGATCTATGTTTGTAAACAATTAGAAAAAGCTGGAGTTGACTTTATTCACGTATCTGGTGGTAATACAATCAAACGTGGATCAAGTATGCCAGCTCCTGGTACAAGTGCTGCACCTCACGCTCACTCAAGTGAAGAAATTAAAAAGCATGTAAATATCCCAGTCGCTACAGTTGCTCGTATTAACGAACCTTGGATGGCTGAAGAACTAATCGCAAACGGAAAATGTGATATGTGTATGATCGGACGTCCAAACTTATGTGACAGTGAATTCGCAAATAAAGCATTCGAAGGTAAAGTAGACGATATTCGTCCATGTATTGGATGTGGACGTTGTTTAACAGGAATCATGATGGGTAAACGTATTGGATGTACAGTAAATCCAAGCGTGGAAGATGATACGATTGCACCTGCAGAAACTAAGAAAAAAGTTTTAGTTATTGGTGGTGGTCCTGCTGGTATGGAAGCAGCATATGTTGCCAAAAAACGTGGACACGAAGTTGTTCTTTGTGAAAAATCGAATGAACTTGGCGGTCAATTAAGACTTGCGGCTGTTCCAATCGCGAAACAAGAATTGTGTAAAGTTATTAAATTTATGATTCGTCGATTAGATCATGAAGGTATTGAAATTCGTTTAAATACAGAAGTCACAAAAGAAAGGCTTGAAAATGAATTTAAAGATTACGAAATCGTATGTTCAAGTGGAGCTACACCCAAAGAAATTCCACCATTCAAAGTATTCAAAAATTGTATGACCGCAGACGATGTATTATCTGGAAAGAAATATCCAGGACGTAATATTGTTGTATTAGGTGGTGGAAGTGTTGGATGTGAAACAGCGGATTATTTAGCACCATTAATCAATGACTTATTCCCAATGAATCGTAAAATTACATTATTAGAAATGACAAATAACTTAATGCCTGGTGAAGGTGGAGCTGCAAAATCTAGATTGACTCAAAGATTGATGCAGAAAGGTGTTCGCATCGAATTGAATGCACAAGTAACAAATGTGGATGAAGAATCTATTACTTACGTAAAAGAGGGTGTTGAACACAAAATTACAGAAGCGGATACTTTAATTTTTGCTGTAGGATATGCACCTAAGAAAGTGGAAGTGGAAGCTGAAAATGTACACTATATTGGGGATTGTGAAAAAGTGGGAACTTTAAAAGATGCGATCACAAATGCGCATGAAATTGCTAAAAATATCTAGCAGAAATTATGATAAGTGAATTATTATAACCAATTCAAGTTGGTAACTTAACTTTTAAAAATAGAATTATGTTTCCCCCTTTGACAACAGGATGTGAAGAAAGAGTCGGATTGATTGAGCCTCGTTCATTAGCTTTCTATACAAGACTTGCACAAGGTGGATGTTTTTATATCGTTATTGGCGATGTGGCTCCTGTTCGTACTGCAAATCCTACACCAAAACTATATGATGAATCGCAAATTGAAATGTATAAAAAATTAGCTGATGCCTTACATGAACACGATTGTAAAGTAGCTTTACAATTGTTCCATCCAGAATATGATGTTCAAGGCGTAGGAAAAATGATTGTGGAAGCTGGTATTGCTGGTTAATTGGCTGTAAAAGCGAAGGCTGCCAATAATTTAGAAGAGGCTAAAAGCAACAAAAAATCTGTGACGAATTGACAAAGGGTGCATACGCAAAATTACATCATGATATGCAGCACTTTGTGACGGAAGCAATTGCTGAACAATTAATAGCTATTAAAAATAGTATTGCCCAATGTGCTAGAAAAGCGCAAAAAGCAGGTATTGATGCGATTGAAATTCATGGTGACCGTTTATAGGTTCATTATGTTCAACATTATTAAATCATCGTACAGATAATTATGGTGGTAGCTTAGAAAATCATACGCGTTTGCATTAGAAGTTTTACGAGCAATTAAAGAAGCGGCTCCATCAATGATGGTCGAATATAAACTTCCAATTATTACAGTTAATCCAGATGGATCTTTACGTGGTAAAGGTGATTTATTGGAAGATGAAGAGGCTGAATTCGCAAAAATGTTAGATGCAGCAGGAATTGATATGATTCAAGTGGCTTAAGCTAACCACACAGGAAAACAGGGGCGATACAATTCCTCCTATGGGTGCTGTTCCTTATAACTGGATTTTAGGTGCTTGTGAAAAAGTGAAATCCGTTGTTTCTTGTCCTGTTGCAACAGTGGGTCGTGTTGTCAGTGTTGAAGCTGGTGAAAAGATTCTTGAAGACGGCAGATATCATTGGATATGGAAGAAGTTTATTAACAGATCCAGATATTGCCAATAAAGTGGAAAATGGTGAATGCATTCGTGAATGCTTGAACTGTAATAAAGGTTGTGTAGATGCCATCCAATCTCGTCGTTACTTAAGTTGTGTTTTAAATGACGAAAATGGAGATGAAGAAACAATCTTCATTCAACCATGTACAGAAACTAAGAATATCGCAATCGTAGGTGCTAGTCTTGCCGGATTAGAAGCGGCTCGTGTAGCTTATAAACGAGGACATACAGTGACTGTATTTGAAAAATCAAATCGTTTAGGTGGACAAATCAATATTGATTCAGTTCCACCAAGAAAGATGAAATCTTACGTTCTGTTCAATACTATGAAAAATTCTTGTCCGATAAAGTAGATATTCAATTAAACCATGAACCAACAATGGATGAATTGAATGGATTTGATCATGTGATCTTGGCAATTGGTACTCACAATATGGATCTTCTTATGTCGGTAGAAAATTCAAATGTTGTATCCAGCTGGGATATCTTGAATGGTCAAGAAGTATCTGGTAAATGTGTTGCCTTAGGCGGAGGTTTAGTAGGTGCTGAAACGGCTGAATATTTGGCAAGTAAAGGGCTAGAAGTTTCAATCGTTGAAATGATGGATAAGATTGCAGCACAAGAATCTGAAACTGTATTACCATTGATGGAAGCTGATTTTAAAGAACACAATGTTCAAAAATTTGTGAATACACGTGTTAGTGAAATTAAAGATAATGTCATCTATGTAGTGAATACAAAAGATGAAACAAATGTTGAAATTACAGCGGATGCAATTGTAAATGCATTAGGTTCTAAAAGGAATGTATTTGATGATAGTAAGTTAACTGTTCCATTTACTTATGTAGGTGACTGCAGTGGTGAAAGAACAGCAGATATCGCAAGTGCTATTCGTACAGGATATAAGGCTGCCAATGAAATCTAAGAAGGTGTGAAAACATCTTCTTTTTTACAACAAATGACCGTGGTTCATAAATATATAAACCATATATGGCATATATCTCAAAATGGCATAAAAATAATGACCATAGCTCATAAATATTTACACATTTGAAAATTTGTCTATTAAAAACCCATTTTTAAAGAACTAGAATGAAATTATAAATGAAACCGGAGGAAGAGTTATGAATTTTAGTTCTTTACAGAGTAGTGTTCAAAAGTTTGGAATGAGTCAAGCTTTGAAGTATTTGGATAAGGATCCAGAAACAAATATTCCTAAATTAATGAATTTAGTAGATAAGGTTATGCCTGAAGGTTGGTATGGTTCACAGCGTAAAGTGATTCGTGAACAAATCGATGAAAAAGGTGTTTGGTATGACTATATCATGAAGCTTTACGATTTGAATGCAGGCGTTCGTCAGGCTGTATTTAAAAACTTTATTTTTAATGCATCACTAAATGGTAGTACAAAACAAGAGGAGTTGGCACAAAAATATAATTGTAATATCCCTTGGGCTGTATTATTAGATCCAACATCTGCATGTAACTTACATTGTACAGGATGTTGGGCTGCTGAATATGGACATCAATTAAATTTATCTTTAGATGATATTGATTCGATTATTCGTCAAGGAAAAGAATTAGGTACTTACATGTACATTTATACGGGTGGAGAACCTTTAACACGTAAAAAGGATGTGATTAAGATTTGTGAAATGCATCCAGATTGTGCTTTCTTATCTTTCACAAACGGAACATTGATTGATGAAGAATTCTGTCAGGATATGTTGCGAGTTAAAAACTTTGTTCCAGCCATTAGTTTGGAAGGTTTCGAAACAGCGAATGATTCTAGACGTGGTGAAGGCTGTTATGAAAATGTAAAACGTTCCATGGAATTATTAAAGAAACACAAATTGCCTTTTGGAATTAGTACTTGTTATACAAGTGTAAACTATAAAGATATCGCAAGTGATGAATTCTTTGATTTAATGATTGATTCAGGTGCTTTATTCTGCTGGTTCTTCCACTATATGCCAGTAGGAAATGAGGCTGTGAAAGAATTGCTTCCAACACCAGAACAAAGAGCGTATGTTTATCATCAGATTCGTAAGTTCAGAAGTGAAAAACCAATTTTCACTATGGATTTTCAAAATGATGCGCAATATGTGGGTGGATGTATTGCTGGAGGTAGAAGATATCTTCATATCAATGCCAAGGGCGATGTAGAACCATGTGTATTCATTCATTATTCGAACTGTAACATTCACAATACAACATTACTCGATGCACTTAGATCTCCATTATTCCAGGCTTATCATGATAATCAACCATTTAATGAAAATATGTTAAGACCTTGTCCAATGTTAGAAAACGCTGGTCGTATTCAAGAATTGGTGAAACAAAGTAAAGCAGTCAATACAGATTATGAATCCCCAGAAGATGTGGATCACTTATTGGAAAAGACGGTTCCATATGCAAAAAACTGGAAGCCAATGGCTGACAAACTTTGGAATGAACAAAAAAAGTAGACAAATTAAAAAAATGAGTATAGAATTTTCAGCTAAGAAGGAGGGATGTTATGAAGAAGAATAATAAGCGTTTTTCGGGAATATCCAAACTTCCAAATGGAAATACTTCAAATAAAATTGTACCTGGATGTATCGTCCTTGAAGGCGGAGCTTTTCGAGGATTATATACATCAGGGGTATTAGATGCTTTAATGCAGTTTGAAATCAATATGCAGTGTACAGTTGGTACAAGTGCAGGGGCTTTGAATGGATTTAACTATGTGGCTGGTCAAATTGGTCGTAGTGCTAGAATTAATTTAGGGTATCGTCATGATTCTCGATATGTTGGTTTAGAAGCTTTTAAAAACAACAAAGGAATTATTGGATTTGATTTTTTGATGAAAGGAACTCAATATTTTGATCCATTAAATACACCTCGTTTTATGAATCCAACGCGTGATTTTATTGCGGTATGTACAAATTGTAAAACGGGAAGGCCCGAATATTTTAGTAAGAATAAAACGCAGGATATTTTTAAGGCCGTACAAGCCAGTGCAACCATGCCTTATGTTTCAAAGATGGTTGAAATTGAAGATGGTTTATACTTGGATGGTGGCTGCAGTGATAAGATAGCGTATCAATGGGCATTGGATCATGATTATGAGAAAATCATTGTGGTTCGTACACGTCAAAGAGAGTATCGGAAGAGTGAAGCGAATCCTTTCGTTCAAAAAATGACAAAAAGATTGTATGCTGAATATCCAGCTTTAGAACAGAAGTTGGAATCGATGAATAGTGAATACAATAGACAGTGTGATGAATTATCAAGACTTGAAAATGAGGGAAGAATCTTTACGGTTGCCCCAAGCAAGCCAGTGAATGTATCGCGTGTAGAGAGGGATGTGGATAAACTCGCTGATCTTTACTACATGGGATATTTGGATGGTTTAAATCAGATTTAAAGAATCAAAGAATATTTAGAAATTGATTAAGAGGCCATGCCTCTTTTTCATTTTGTGTTAGAATAAGTGTAGGTGATTTTTATGGTACAAGAAAGACAACAAGAAATCGTAAATGAATTATTAAACTATATGGATACATTAGAAGATGGTAGTGAAGTAAGTACTTGGGATTTAATGGATGAAGTATTTAACTATCAACGCTTTAATGATGGGTATTGTTTTAATGATTTTAAAATTAGCGAAGAAGAATTTATTTCGTTAGATTCGCTATTAAAGGAAAGTGCAATGAAAGAGGGATTCTTTATTGATGACTCTATTTATCAAGATGTGATTGGGGCTTTTCCTTTTAGTTTGACATTTGTAGTAAGGAAATAGGTATGGAAAGATTAGAAACATTGATTCAAGAATTATATCAAGAGGGGACTCGTGAAAAAAATATGGAGGTTCTTTCGCATATTCGTAAACTGGCAAAAGAACAAAAACAATTTATTATTCCTGTCGGCGATGTCGAGGGTGAAAAAGTCTATCGAAGATTATCTTTAGATGATGGTCAAGATGTATTTGTAGCTTTTACTACACAGGCTCAAGTGGATTTGGGGCAGGATACAGAAACATTAAATCAAAGTGTGATGGATGTTTTAAATATGGTGCATGATACACAAGGTGTAAGTGGAGTTGTATTAAATCCTTGGAAAGATTCGTATTTTTTACCAAAAGTTTTAATTGAAATGATTTTAGACAATAAGAATCTAGAGAGTGAAATCAAAGTAGTAAAAGGAGATATCACTACTTTTGATGGAGATTGTATTGTCAATGCAGCCAATGAATCGCTTTTAGGTGGCGGCGGTGTAGATGGCGCTATTCATAGAGCGGCCGGCCCCATGTTACTTGAAGAGTGTAAGCTATTAAATGGTTGTCATACAGGACAGGCCAAGATTACTAAAGGGTATGATTTAAAGGTAAAGTATGTGATTCATACTGTGGGTCCGATGTATTCGGCAAAACATGAAGATGAGCATATGTTGAGGGATTGTTATTGGAATAGTTTGAGTTTAGCTCGTAAGTATGATATTCATACAATCGCATTTCCATGTATTTCATGTGGAGTCTATGGCTATCCTGTAGAAAAGGCAGTGCCATTAGCATTAAAGACAATTGCGGATTGGTTGGATGCAAATAGTGATTATACAATGAAAATCAGTTTGTATTGTTTTGATGAAGAAACGACAAAGGAATATCAAAAATATACAACGTATCAGGGAGAATAATCTTCCTGATTCTTTTTATTATCTATTTAGAAAATTTTCTAAATATAGTTGAAATTATCAAGAAACGATGTATAATCTATTTAGAAATATTTCTAAATAGGAGGTGGTGTTTTGTTTGAAAAAACGTTTAAAGCTTTAGGTGCTCCAGTCAGAAGAGACATTTTGAGTTTATTAAAAAAAGGCAAGATGTCAGCTGGAGATATCGCAAGTCATTTTGATATGTCTCAGGCAACTGTTTCTTATCATTTATCCTTATTAAAGGACGCAGGTTTGATTTGTGAAGAGAAGGATAAAAATTTTATCTTTTATCAAATCAACGCATCTGTTTTTGAGGAGATGTTGTGTTATTTTAAGTCTTTTTTAGGAGGGAATGAAGATGTTGAAAAATAAATGGTTTCAATTTAGTTTAGCTTTGTTTGTGGTTCCATTCGTATTGAATCTAGTTTTCTATAATCAATTACCAGATGTTGTGCCAACCCATTTTGATGTAAATGGACAAGTTGATGGTACAATGCCTAAGTTTATGGGTTTATTTGGTATGTTGTTTTTGTGCTTGGCAATTCATGTATTTTCTTGTTTTGTGACGGTAAAAGATCCAAAGCGAAATAATATTCCAGATTTTATGATGAATATTCTATTTATGATTTGTCCAGTTGTTTGTATTGTGACAAGTATGACAATTATTTATTTTGGCTTGGGGTATTCTTTTGATGTTAGTTTTGTGATGAATATTTTAGTTGGCATTTTATTGATTATACTCGGTAATTATTTGCCAAAGGTAAAGCGAAATTATGCGGTTGGAATTAAAACTTCGTGGTCTTTGAATAGCGATGAAAACTGGGTGTTGTCAAATCGTGTAGGTGGCTATTGTATGGTCATTGCTGGAATCTTATATATAGTACTTGGATTACTTGGTTATGTGACAATGGGCATTGTTGTGATTCTTGTAGCGACTATTATTCCGTGTATCTATAGTTATATATTATTTAAGCGAGGAATTTAGTTTCCTCGCTTGATTTCGTTTTGAATGCATTTGAATAAGACTTGAATGGTTCCACTAATCATTTTCTTCGTTTGACTATCCATATTTTGAATGGATTTGACCATCTCAACCATATCGATATTCTTCCTTAAATCTTTTGGGTTTTCATAATCTGAAAAGATAGAGTAAATGGTATCAATAACTTGTTTGCGAGTATTGATATCAATGGATTTAAGCCATTTTGATAGTGTGGATTGTGTATGTTTGGATAGTTGATCATTTTGTTCTAGATAAATAAAGTCACCATTTTCAACGCACCACGTAAATGGATCATGTTGAAGGATGGATATGGCATCACTTTGGATGATTTGATAATTATTTGTTTCTTCAAGTAAGAGTCCAATAACACTCGATTGTGGTATGGTCTTGAATACTTTCTTATCAGTTTGATAAGGTGTAAGAAATCCAGGCCCATCATGGTTGTATGTACAATAAATTGGATTGTGTGTATGGATAGTGGCATAAAGTGCTAAGTTAGCTCCTTTGGAGTGTCCTCCTAAGATGAGTTTGTGTTTTGTCTTATAGTTGTTTACATAGTTTAATGCAGAAATTTGACTGGGAATATTTTCTTGAAAACATAGATTAAAATCTTCTTTCCATCCTACAAAGCTAGCATCGGTTCCGCGAAAGGCAATATAATCGGTTTGATTGGGCAAGTGAAAAGTCATAGCACAGAATTGTTTTTCGTTGTCTTTGTCAAAATTGGTTTGTAGATGAGAAATGGTAATGGATTCATAACGAAGGGAGTGTATGCATTGAACAAATAATTCTTCATTTAATTCGGGTACTCGGGTATCAATGCATAAAGTATCAATCTCATTTTCAAATTCATTTAATAAATGGACTTCGGATTCAACATCAATAGTGGAGTTTTCAAATTTAATATAGGAGATTTGTGAGAGAATCAAAGAGTCCACATTATTAAATGGGTATTCTTCAAGGGTTAAATTTCCGTATTCTTTGATGTGGTCAATGATGTTTTTCATAAGTTTATTGTAGTGCATAAATACATTTAATGAAATATGTTCATCGTGATTTTTAAAATAATCCAAGTTCGTATACAATAAGGTTAGTGAAGGTGGATTGTTATGTTGATATTTGGAATTTTGAGTATTTGTCTGAGTTTAGACGTATTTGTATGTGCACTAGAACAGGGGGCTTCAATTCGTAATATTCGCTTCTCAAAAGTATTAGTTTATGGATTGATTTTTGCGCTATGCAGTTCGGGTATATTTTTATTAGGACATGGAATGTCCACATATATTTTTGGACGTCCTTGGGCAATATTGAATAAATATGTTGCGATATTTGTCTTTTTGATTCTTGGAAATGGAATGGTCATCTATAGTTTTAAGCGTGGAAAGTTTGTGGAAAGACTACAAGAGTTTGATACAAAAAAAATTATTAAATTGGCTCTTATTGGAGGACTGGACTGTTTCTTTGTTGGAGTTGGCTGTTATTATATGAATCTTCCTTATTTGATGGAGTCTTTAGTCTTATTTTTAATTGTACTTGCTGGCTATATGATTCATTTTTATATTGGATATTATAATGGGGCCGGATATCAAAAGGCTTATTATTTTCTTTGCGGAATCGTATACTTATTTATGAGTTTATCGTTAATTTTTAGATTAATTCGATTGTAGAGGTGATTTCATGACATTTAATGAAAAGGTGACGATGAAAGATCTTCTGAGTGAGGGATTGTATATTTTGATGCAACAAAAGCCTTTCGAAAAGATCACAATCAAACAGATTTGCGATAAAACAGGTGTTATTCGTGGAACTTTCTATAATCATTTTATGGATAAGTATGAGGCTTTAGAATACTTGATTCATCGTATGTTTTATAAAGGAATGGAGCATGAATCAAATCCTCAAATTATAAAACACATCTTTCAGACTGTAAGTGATAATCGTGATTTTTTTAAGTCTTGTTACAGAATCACAGGACAGAATGGTTTTGAAGATTTAATGAGTAATGTGTTTAAAGAAATATTTAGAAATGTATTTTCTTATTTAGATGTGACTGGTATGGATTCAAGGTTCACAGTAGATTTTTTAGTGGATTATTATGCGAATGATTTATTATACTTTTTAAAGTATTGGATTTCTCATGATTTCGAACCGGATGTAGAAACATATTATGCCAAGATCGATGTTTTATTTAAAAACTGTATTAAAGAATTAAATATTCGATATATGGATAAATCTTAAATTGACAAATTGTGTATTGTCTAGTAGGATAAGAGCGTATAAAAAGGCAATGAAGAGGGCGAGTACCTTTTAGAAATACTTTAGAGAGCTTTTGGTTGGTGAAAAAAAGTGTAGGACTAATTGGGAATAAAGACTTGGAGCTATTTGTATTTCCTGCATTAAAGGAAGAGCTGTTTATAGACAGTGACTAAGGCTGGGCAAAGTGATTTGTTTGGTAAATTAGGGTGGTAACACGAGCACTTCGTCCCTTTGTGGCAAGTGCCTTTTTTTATGGATAAAAGAAAAAGGAGAAAACAATGGAAAAGTTAACGCAACAAGAACAAGTTCGTCGTCAAAAGATGCAAGATTTGATTGACATGGGTATTGATCCATTTGGATCTCGCTATGATCGTACTTCAAATTCGGGTATTATTACTTCATCTTATGGAGACAAGACAAAAGAAGAATTAGATGAATTACAAGTAACAGTTAAGATTGCAGGTCGTATCATGACGAAGCGTCGTCAGGGTAAGGCTGGTTTTATGAACATCCAGGATCGTGAAGGTCAAATTCAGATTTATGTTCGTAAAGATGAAATTGGTGATGATCAATATGAAATCTTCAAGAAAAATGACATTGGAGATATCGTAGGTATTGAAGGTACTGTCATGAAGACAGATCATGGACAATTGTCTGTTCGTGCTAAAAACTATACACACCTTTCAAAATCACTTCGTCCTTTACCAGAAAAATTCCATGGTTTGACAGATGTTGAAGAGCGTTTCCGTCGTCGTTATGTAGACTTGATCATGAATCCAGAGGCAAAAAGAATTGCCTTAACTCGACCAAAAATTATTCGTGCAATCCAACATTATTTGGATGGTCAAGGTTTAGTGGAAGTTGAAACTCCAGTTATGCAACCAATCTTAGGTGGTGCAAGTGCTAGACCTTTCGTAACGCACCACAACACATTAAATATGGACTTCTATTTGCGTATTGCGACTGAATTACCATTAAAGCGCTTGATCGTTGGTGGTTTAGAAGGTGTTTATGAAATTGGACGTTTATTCCGTAATGAAGGTATGGATGCGATGCATAACCCTGAATTTACTACAGTAGAAGCGTATGTTGCCTATAGTGATTTACACGGAATGATGGACTTGATTGAAGGTTTATTTGATTCTGTTGCAAATGAAGTATTGGGTACTACAGATATTACATATCAAGGAACAAAATTATCATTAAAGGCTCCTTTTAAACGTATTCACATGGTGGATGCGATCAAAGAAGCTTGTGGTGTAGACTTCTGGCAAGATATGAGTTATGAAGAAGCTTTGAAATTAGCTGAGGAACATGATATCGAAGTTGAAAAGATTCAAAATACAGTTGGACACATTATCAACTTATTCTTCGAAAAATATGTTGAAGAAACTATTGTACAACCAACATTTGTATATGGTCACCCAACATCCATTTCTCCATTAGCTAAGAAGAATACGAAGGATCCTAGATTTGCGGATCGTTATGAATTGTTCATTTGTGGACATGAATATGCGAACGCATTCTCTGAATTAAATGATCCAATTGATCAAAGAGAACGTTTCGAAAAACAATTAGAACTTCGTGAATTAGGTGATGATGAAGCCAACGAAGTGGATACAGATTATGTAGAAGCATTGGAGTATGGTCTTCCTCCAACTGGTGGTGTAGGACTTGGAATTGATCGTTTCGTAATGTTATTGACAGATCAAAGAACAATTCGTGAAGTATTATTATTCCCTCACATGAAGAACTTGGGGGATTCAAACAAGAAAGCAAAAGCTAAAAAACTAGTGGAAGCTGCACCTGTAAAGGTTGATTTCTCGAATGTAAAAATTGAACCAATCTTCACAGATATGGTAGATTTTGAAACATTCAGTAAGTCAGATTTCCGTGCTGTTAAGATCTTAGCTTGTGAAGCTGTAGAAAAATCTAAGAAGCTATTAAAATTTACTTTGGATGACGGAGAACGTAAAGATCGCGTTATTTTAAGCGGAATTCACGAATATTATGAACCAGAAGAATTGGTTGGAAAGACTGCAATTGCGATTGTAAACTTACCACCAAGAAAAATGATGGGTATTAATTCTGAAGGTATGTTGATCTCAGCTGTTCATGAAGAAAATGGTCATGAAGGACTAAACTTATTGATGGTTGATGACAAGATTCCTGCAGGAGCTAAGCTTTACTAAAATAGAATAAAGTAATGAATTAATATAAGGCTTTTATCAATCTTGTTAACTCAAGATAAAAGCTTTAAATAAAAGGAAAATGACTGATATAGGTTGATACAGATTGTTATAGACATGTCTAAAAAAGACCCGAATCAGGACCCGGAAAATTCATTTTAGGACTCAAAAAGGACCTGAAAAAGATCAAAAAACTGTTATTTTATAACAGTTTTTTTTAAGCCTTATGCAGACAGTCCTATGGATAATGAGCAGGTCGGAGAAGAAGTTTATATCAGTATGATAAATAAAGCTGAAAAATATTGTTGGTTTATGACTCCATATCTAATCATAACAGATGAAATGACGCATGCGTTATGTCTGGCTGCTAAGCGAGGGGTAGACGTAAGAATTATCACACCTGGTATCCCTGATAAAAAATTCATTTATAATGTAACTCGTTCTTTTTATCATGGATTAGTTAAACATGGTGTTCGTGTTTATGAGTGGACTCCTGGTTTCTGTCATGCAAAAATGAGTGTGGCAGATGACTGTATGGCAACTTGTGGAACAATTAATTTGGATTATCGAAGTTTATATCACCATTTTGAAAACGGCTGTTTTATGGCAGATTGTCAGGCAGTTGTGGAAATAAAAAATGATCTGATAAGAACGATAGGAGAATGTCGTGATGTGACAGACCAATATCAAACCGTACGAAGTGCATATTTGCGACTGGGACAATTATTTACGAGATTATTTGCTGGATTGCTATAAGAATCTGATGAAACGACCTTTCAAAAAACAGTTGATTTAGAAGTTAACTGTTTTTGAAAGGCCGTTTTTGCTATATCTAACAGTCTGTTGTACAAAGAAGATTTTGCATGGATGAAAAAACAAACCTTGTTGAGGTTAAATTGAGTTTTCCATTGTATTGTATTGCTAATGAATAAGAATAAGAAATAAAAAGGAATCAGGTGATGTACAATGAAAAAGCATAAAATATGTAAAATCCTTCTTGTTATACTGGCAATTTTTTTATGTGTGGCTTTTTATGAATTGCTCGGAATCTGCGTTGCATATAAAAAGCAGCCGGAAGTGTCCAATACAACCAAAAAAGAAACAAAAAATGGGTCATGGAACGAATGCAGTGAAAATACAGAACGGGCAGTAATCATAGAAAAGAATCCAGAAGCGCTTTTACAAAGAGTGCGTTTGATCAAGAATGCAAAAAAGGAAATTATTCTTTCTACTTTTGCATTTAAATCCGATGAAAGTGGAAAATTGATCTTAGGAGCACTGCATGATGCGGCAGACAGAGGTGTACATATTCGTCTGTTAGTAGATGGAACGGAGAGCTGGATTGATATGGAAGGAAATCCGTATTTCTATGGATTATCTTCCCATGAGAATGTTGAAATTAAACTGTATAATAAGGCCAATCCGTTGAAACCGTGGAAAATGATGGGTAGAATGCATGATAAATATTTGATTGCAGATGGAAAGAGATATATTCTTGGGGGAAGAAATACATACAATTATTTCCTGGGTGATTTTCCGGGACATAAGAACTATGACAGAGACGTGTTAGTGGTTTGCGATGAACCTGAGAAAGAAAATTCAGTTAACCAGTTGTTAGAGTATTTTGAAACGATATGGGAACAAGAAGACAGTGATTATTTTCATGACAATAAAAAACTGGCAAATAGAAAATCTGTAAAGAACGCAGTTTTAGAGCTGCAGAACGGCTATCAGAAATATTTTGAAGAGAATAAGGAAAGAATCTGCGATACCGATTACACGGACGAAACTTTTGAGACAGAAAAGATTGCATTAGTGTCAAATCCTATCCACACAGGTCCCAAGGAACCAGTAGTCTGGTATCAACTGGGAGAACTAATGAAAAATGCAAAAGAGCGTGTGAAAATTCATACACCATATATTATCTGCAATGATATGATGTCTAATACATGGGAGGAGATTGCAGAGAACGTTTCAGATTTTTCTATCATGACAAATTCAGTTGCGAATAATGGGAATCCATTTGGGGCTGCCGATTATGCGAAAAACAGAAATAGAATCTTAAGTACAGGAATTAATATCTGGGAATATGAAGGCGGTTATTCATACCACGGAAAAAGTATTCTGATTGACGATGATCTGTCTGTAATCGGTTCCTTTAATATGGACATGAGAAGTGCATATCTGGATACGGAACTGATGCTCGTAATTCGCAGTAAAGATATTAATAAACAGTTGGAAGAGGGCATGATGGAATATGAAAGAGTGTCCCGACAGGTATTGGAAGATGGAACCTATCGTGATCCATATCATGTAGAGCCAATCGAATTAACAAAGAAACGTCAGAGAAAAATATTTTTGGTACAGCATCTGCTTGGATGGGCAAGGTATCTGTTTTAATAAGGAGGAAGGAAAACGTGTTTCAAATATTGATTGTAGAAGATGATAAAGAATTAAGCCAGCTATTCCAAAAAGTGCTTGAGAAGAATGGATATCAAGTCAAAAGTGCATCGGATGGAGCACAGGCATTAGAAGTATTGGTTAAGGAATATATTGATCTGATCATTTCTGATATTATGATGCCGGTTATGGATGGCTATGAACTGGTGTCAGAACTTCGCTCAGCAGGATATCAGATACCAGTGCTTATGATCACTGCGAAAGGTTCCTTTGATGATATGCGCCAGGGATTTCTTTCGGGAAGTGACGATTATATGGTAAAACCGGTAAATGTGAATGAAATGGTTTTAAGAGTCGGAGCACTGCTTCGCCGTGCACAGATACTGAATGAACACAAAATTGTGATCGGTTCAACAGAGTTTGATTATGATGCAATGACGGTTACAACTGATAAGGAAAGTCTTGTTTTGCCTAAAAAAGAATTCCTGCTTTTATATAAGCTTGCAGCTTCGCCAGGCAGAATATTTACAAAACAACAGTTGATGGATGAAGTATGGGGATACGAGACGGAGGCAGACTCACATACGATAGAGGTACATATAGGAAGAATCAGGGAGCGTTTGAAAGATAACCCTGATTTTGAAATCGTAACAATGCGTGGAATTGGATACAAGGTGGTGAAAAAATAATGGAACAAAAGAAAGAAAAAGGATTGCGGATCCGATCCTGTCTGACTGGTGCAATCTGGCTGGCACTTGTATTTTCAACAGTCATATCTGCGTTATTATTTGCTTTTTTGAATCATTTTTTTAATCTGCCGGGCAGCATACCTGTGCTTGGCTGGCTTTTGATTTTCAATACATTGATTGCAGGGCTGATCACTTCCTTTATTAATGCAAAGTTACTGGAACCAATTACAAGACTTAGTAAAGCAATGAAGGAAGTTTCTCGGGGAGATTTTGAACAGCATTTGGAAACGAATAGCCGTATAGCAGAAGTTGGAGAATCTTATCAAAGTTTTAACGTTATGACAAAAGAACTTCGTGCAACAGAGGTGCTGCAGATGGATTTTGTATCTGATGTTTCTCATGAGTTTAAGACCCCGATTAATGCCATTGAAGGATATACAATGCTGCTTCAGGGAGAAGAACTGTCTCCGGATCAAGAGGAATATGTAGAAAAAATCTTATTTAACACCCAAAGACTTTCCGGATTGGTTGGTAATATTTTGCTGTTATCCAAGTTAGAGAATCAGAATATACCAATGAAAAAAACAGAATATCGTCTGGATGAACAGATCCGCCAGGCAGTTCTTTCATTGGAAACAAAATGGACAGAAAAAGAAATTGGTTTTCAGGTAGAATTGGAGGAAGTTAAATATACTGCGAATGAAGGACTTTTTATGCATATCTGGATAAATCTTTTAGATAATGCGATTAAGTTCAGCCCTTCAAAGGGGACAATTACGATGTTTCTGAAACAAGAACAGGATTCTGTTAAGTTCATTCTGGAAGATGAAGGACCAGGAATAGAGGATGATGTAAAATCCAGAATATTTGACAAGTTCTATCAGGTAGATGGATCTCATAAAGCAGAAGGAAATGGCCTAGGTCTTGCACTTGTAAAACGGATTGTAGATAGTGCCGGAGGAACAATCAAAGCAGAAAACCGTGAATATGGTGGATGCAGATTTGTTATAGAGCTACCAAAGCAGAAAGATGAGATTATCTAGTTTTAAGATAAATTAGAAGATGAGAGGATTTATATGACATTTTATCAGGAGTTGCAGTTAAATCAGGCAGGTTCTAAAAACCTGTTGAAAAAGAGTGAAACACTAAAAGAAAAACTATATCATATGTGGGTATATCTGGTGAAGATAGCTGCTACAATGGCATTTTGTTTTTTCTTTGTTAGTATTTTCAGCATCCTATTTGGAAATGAGAACAGCATTGTAGGTGTAGTAGTCTTATTATGTCTCATGGTGTTTAGGAATGCGGATCTGGGGATCCACACCGGACAATCTACGATGCTTTTGGCTTTGTTCTTTGTAATTATGACTGTATGTCCGCATTTAGCAAATCAGTTTTCACCGGTATTGGGAATGCTGTTAAATATTGCGGCACTGGCTGTGTTGATTCTGTTCGGATGCCATAATCCATCCATGTTTAATCAATCTACATTGGTTCTTGGGTATCTGCTGCTATATGGTTATGATGTTACGGGAAAAAGCTATCAGATGCGATTAGTCGGTATGGCTTTAGGTGCAGCACTTACCTGCTTCGTATTTTATCGAAATCATAAAAACAGAACTTATAAAAGAAATCTGAAAGATCTGATACAAGAATTTGATATCACTTCTTCCAGAACAAAATGGCAGATATGTCAGATTTTATGCGTACCGATTGTCCTTTGCATTGCAGAACTTTGTAATATGCCACGTGCAATGTGGGCTGGTATTGCGGCCATGTCCGTGATTTTGCCGTCCATGGAAGATATGCACTACAGAGTCCGTAAAAGGATTGTCGGAAATATTGCAGGTGTTATATGTTTTACAGTATTATATTTTCTGCTTCCTTCGTCAATCTATGCATATATAGGAATTCTTGGTGGAATCGGTGTAGGATTTTCAGCACAATATGGCTGGCAGGCAGTATTTAACACATTTGGTGCTTTAGCCATTGCTGCAGAGACATATGGACTACAAGGAGCGGTTAGTCTTAGAGTGAGTCAAAATGTTTTTGGTGTTGTGTTTGCTTTAGCATTTTGTGTTATATTTTATTGGTTTATGCCTAAAAAAAAAGGAAAGTGAGGTGACCGTACATGCAGAGTGAAGTGAATCAGGAAGAAAATTTGAATAGAATTATTACGGTTCCTAATCTTCTTTCTTTTTTTCGGCTTTGTCTGATTCCGGTAATTATATGGAGTTATTGTGTAAAGAAAAATCCTCTGTTAGCTGGTGAAATCTTATTGCTGTCTGGTCTTACGGATCTTGCTGATGGATATATCGCAAGAAGATTCCATAGGATTAGTAATTTAGGAAAAATACTTGATCCGGTGGCTGATAAGCTGACACAGGCAGCGATGTTAATCTGTCTGTTTACTCGTTTTCCGCATGTGCTTCTTTTAATCGTAATAATGGCAGGTAAGGAGCTGTATATGGTAGTCAGTGGATGTCTTGTGATACAAAAGACAGGAAAAGTACATGGTGAAGACTGGCATGGAAAGATAGTAACCTTTTTATTATATGGAACTGCAGCGGTGCATATTATATGGTTCCACATTACACCGATGGTATCAGATCTGTTGATTGGTTTGTGCGCTATAATGATGGTCATATCGGTCGCTCTGTATATTATCCAGAATACCAGGACTCTTAAGGAAGAGACTGTATAAGCAATTTTATATGCGATACAGTTTCTTTTGTCAGGAAATTTCGGAGCAATTTTAACCGTTCTTTGTTCATCGGTTGCAGGACTTCCGGTGCCATTTGCACCAGTACATTTACTCTTCATTAATCTTTTGACGGATAGTCTTCCGGCAATTGCGTTAGGCTTAGAGCCGGATAGAAGTGAAGTGATGAGTGAAAAACCGAGATTGGCAGATGAGTCGATATTGACAAAAGATTTTCTTAGCAAAATCGGTCTGGAAGGTTTGGTAATTGGAGCAATGACAATGATCAGTTTTTTGACAGGATACAACCAGAATGGTACATTGCTTGGAAGCACGTATGCTTTTGGAACTCTTTGTCTGGCACGTTTGTTTCATGGATATAATTGCAAATCAGATCATCCGGTCATTTTTACAAAAGGTCTCTTTCATAACAAGTGGCTTCAGGGAGCATTTGTGTTAGGTGCAGTACTCATTACAACAGTACTGACGGTTCCTGGTTTCCATAACTTATTCAAAGTGGAAACGTTGAATCTGATGCAGCTTGGATGTGTATATTTATATGCTTTTGCAAGCCTTCTGATTATTCAATTACTTAAGTGTATACGTATGAAACTAAGAAAGAGGGGAAAGATAGTGGATTTAAGTAGATGTTCTATGAAAAAAATTCGAGAACTGATTGTGTTTACGGCATTTCTTGTAGTTGCTTTGTGGAAATTCGATGTGGTGATTGAAGTGCTGAAGTCAATATGGAAAATTGTGTTTCCTTTTGCGCTTGGTGGTGCAATTGCCTTTGTGATTAATGTACCAATGAGTTTCCTAGAAAAGAAAATGCTCGGAAAGATAAAAGAAAATAATAAAATAGGAAAAAAAGCTGCGAGACCGATAAGCCTGCTTCTTACAATTATATTGGTAGCAGGTGTCATTATATTGGTAATGTTTGGTGTGATTCCACAGCTTACACAGACCATGGGAAATCTGATGACGAGTATTTCAGATTTTATTCCACAGATGCAAAACTGGATTCGAGAATTTTCACATGATAATCAGGATATTATGAAATTGGTAGATCAGCTGCAGTTTCAGCCTGATCAGGCAATTAAATGGGGAATAAGTCTTCTTGGAAACGGAGTCGGAAATATGATGAATACGACGATGTCAGCAGTAGGTTCCATTGCCAGTGGATTAGCGACCTTTTTTATTTCGTTTTCCTTTGCATGCTATATTCTTTTTCAGAAGGAAAAATTACATTTACAGGTAAGAAAAGTGATTTTCGCTTTTATTCCAAAACAAAAAGCAGATGCAATTCTTAACATATGTTCGCTGACATATCGGACATTTGCAAATTTTCTTGCAGGGCAGTGTCTGGAAGCAGTAATTCTCGGAATGATGTTTGTTATCACGCTAAGTATTTTAAAAATGCCATATGCACTTTTAATTGGAATTTTGATCGCGTTTACCGCATTGGTTCCTATCTTTGGAGCCTTTATTGGCTGTGCCGTGGGAAGTTTTCTGATCTTTATGGTAAATCCAAAACAGGCAGTTTTATTTATTATAGTTTTTCTGCTTTTGCAGCAGATAGAAGGTAATCTGATCTATCCTCATGTGGTTGGCGGATCAGTAGGACTTCCATCAATTTGGGTACTGGCGGCAGTTACAATCGGCGGAAATCTTATGGGAATTATAGGTATGCTGATTTTCATTCCACTTGTATCGGTATTTTATACTATATTCCGGGAGTTCGTATATCTGCGCCTAAAAAAACAACATATAAAACGAGTAACGAGAACGGATGTGGAAGAGTATGCGGAGGAGGAAATTGCGTCATCCTTTATTTTGCCGAATGAAGAACTTGGGGGATTCAAACAAGAAAGCAAAAGCTAAAAAACTAGTGGAAGCTGCACCTGTAAAGGTTGATTTCTCGAATGTAAAAATTGAACCAATCTTCACAGATATGGTAGATTTTGAAACATTCAGTAAGTCGGATTTCCGTGCTGTTAAGATCTTAGCTTGTGAAGCTGTAGAAAAATCTAAGAAGCTATTAAAATTTACTTTGGATGACGGAGAACGTAAAGATCGCGTTATTTTAAGCGGAATTCACGAATATTATGAACCAGAAGAATTGGTTGGAAAGACTGCAATTGCGATTGTAAACTTACCACCAAGAAAAATGATGGGTATTAATTCTGAAGGTATGTTGATCTCAGCTGTTCATGAAGAAAATGGTCATGAAGGACTAAACTTATTGATGGTTGATGACAAGATTCCTGCAGGAGCTAAGCTTTACTA
>NZ_JAHQVB010000079.1 GCF_019052655.1 Holdemanella porci | reverse complement strand
TCCTTTAACAACTTCCATATGTTTTTACCTCATCTATATTATAACATATGTATATATTCAAAGCACTATATTTATCATTTATTTTTGAATTATTTATATAACATCTGCATATCTAATTCATCTCATGACTAAAGTCACGAGTGTTCTCAGATTGCATTATAAAAGAACAGACTATTTTTTAGCCTGTTCTACTATTTCATTGATTCTTTCTAAGACAGGTTCAAAACCTGTTTTTTCTGTACTACTAATCCCAAAGATGTTTTTCATTGGCAAATGAAGCTGTTGAGAAATATCTTTCAACGCACGAACACGTTTTGTCTTAGGAATCTTGTCAACTTTTGTAGCTACAATAACGATTTGAATTCCAAGACTTTGAATCATTTCGATCATATCTAAATCATCATGCGTGGCGCCATGTCTTGCATCGACAAGTTGTACAACACAACAAATCTGCTCTCTTTGGTTAAAGTATGTATCCATCATTTTACCCATCTTGATCAGCATTTGTTTAGACATTTTCGCATAACCATATCCAGGAACATCCACTAACATCCAAGTATCATCAATCTTAAAGAAATTGATTAAACGTGTTTTACCTGGTGTATTTCCTACATAGGCAAGTTTTTTCTTATTAGTCAATGCATTAATAAAGCTTGATTTTCCAACGTTACTACGTCCAACGACTACAACTTCTGGTAAATCAGATTCTGGCCATTGTTCTTTTTCAACAGCACTAATCACAAATTCACTGATCATACTATTTTACCAATGCGTTATGTAACACTTGAGATACATTTGAACAAGGAATAAAAGTAACTGCATCTTTTACTTCTTGAGGTATATCATCTAAGTCTTTTACATTTTCTTTTGGAATCAAGATCGTATCAATTCCAGAACGATGTGCTGCCAATGATTTTTCTTTCAATCCACCAATAGGAAGAACATTTCCTCTAAGTGTAACTTCACCAGTCATAGCTAAATTCGCCTTAACTGGAATATTAGAGAAACAAGATACCAATGCCGTTGTCATTGTAACACCAGCACTTGGTCCATCTTTAGGAACCGCACCTTCTGGTACGTGAATATGTACATCATTTTCTTCAAACAATTTAGGATCAATTTTGAATTCATTTGCATGCGTACGAACATAGTCTAGCGCAATACTAGCACTTTCCTTCATGACATCACCTAATTGTCCAGTAAGAACAAGTCTTCCTTTACCTGTAAAGCGAGTTGCCTCGATTTGAAGGATATCCCCACCAAAACTTGTATAGGCAAGTCCTGTTACAGTTCCAACTTGATCTTTCTTTTCTTTTTTACCATAATCAACTTTTTCATTACCCAACCACTCATGAACTAATTTTTTAGTCAATTTAATGCTACGTTTGTTGTTTTTTAAGATAGCCAATACTGTTTTACGGCAAATTGTCGCAATTGTACGCTCTAAAGAACGAACTCCCGCTTCACGAGTATAGTAACGAATTAAATATAGTAACATATCATCATCAATTTTTAACTGAGACGCTTTTAAACCATTTAATTCTATTTGTTTAGGAACTAAGTGATCCTTGGCAATATGAACCTTTTCTGCATCTGTATAGCTTGATAATTCGATAATTTCCAAACGATCTCTTAATGCAGGTGGAATATTTTCTAAATAGTTTGCCGTCGCGATAAACAACACTTTTGATAAATCATAAGGCTCTTCAATATAGTGATCTGAGAATACTGAATTTTGTTCAGGATCCAATACTTCAAGCATTGCACTTGATGGATCCCCCTTATAATCACTTGCCATTTTATCAATTTCATCAATCAAGAATACTGGATTCGTAACGCCTGCCTTTTTCATACCTTGAATGATACGTCCAGGTAAAGCTCCTAAATATGTTCTTCTGTGACCACGAATCTCTGCTTCATCGCGAACACCACCAAGTGACATTTTCACAAATTTACGATCTAAAGCTCTAGCAACACTTTTTACCAAAGACGTTTTACCAACTCCTGGAGGACCTACCAAACAAATAATTGGTGCATTCAATGAATTTGTCATTTGTTTAACAGCCAAATACTCTAGAATACGTTCTTTTACTTTTTCTAGACCATAGTGATCTGCGTTTAAAATAGCTTCAGCTTCATTTAAATCTTCATTGTCCTTCGTTTCTTGCCACCAAGGAAGATCCATTAACCAATCAATATAAGATTTAATGACACCTGTTTCTCCACTTGCCATAGGTAGCATTTCATAACGACTCACTTCGTCCGATACCTTTTTCTTAATGTAGTCTGGGTATGGATTTTCAGCTAAACGCTTACGAATCTTAGCCGCATCTTCATCTTGGGCAACTGTATCCCCTAATTCTTCACGAATGACATTCATCTTTTCACGAAGATAGTAATCTTTTTGTCCTTGATCAATTCTTTCTTTGACAGTTTCGTTGATTTGTTGTTCAACTTCACTCATCTTTTTCTCTTTAGCCATATCTTGAAGCAACATCATTAGACGATCATTCACCCCTAATGTTTCAAGATACTGTTGTTTTCTTTCAATATCTAAAGGCAATCCTTGAACAGCTTTATCACTTAAGAATTCACCGCCCATACCCTTTGAAATTTCCATAACAATTTCTTTAGTCACAAAACGATCTTGTCCTTGCATACGATCAAGTTCATCTGCAATCATACGAATCAAAGCTTCTTCTTCGACAGCGTCCTGCTTTTCGCTTTCAAGAATTTCAACTTCGGCTAAATCACTTAGGCTTCCATTGATCCAATTATTTAGCTTAACACGCTTAATTCCACGAAACTTTACACGTAAAAAGTTATCAAAACGACGAATATGACGAACTTCGCATAAAGTTCCTACAGGATATATATCTTCTTTTCCAGGATTTTCTTTTTCAAGTTCTTTTTGAGAAAATAAACAAATCTTTTTATCATAATTATCCTGCGCATTTTCAACAGCATGTACAGAAGTATCTCTTCCTACATCAATCACAATTTCTTGATTTGGATATAGGACAACCCCTCTGGTACAAACTAAAGGATAGGTATTTAATTCCATACGAAAACCTCCTTATATTAAATATGGAAAAAGACGCTAAGCGTCTTTTTTCTTTTACATTATACTACTTTACAGAAGTTTTAATGAAGTCTAATGCTTTTTGATTTGCTAAATCTGCTTTAATACTTTCTGGAGAAATCAATGATTTGATTTTTTCTACTTCCATGTTATACATTTCAGACATTGTAGTAAATTCTTTTTCTACATCTTCATCACTAGCTTCAATGCTTTCAGCTTTAACGATAGCTTCTAATACTAACTGAGTTTTAACACGAGCAGCAGCTTCTGGACTCATTTGAGCACGGATTGCTTCTTCAGTTTGGTGAGTTGCTTCTAAGAATTGTTTAGCAGTGAATCCAGATTGTTGCATACGACCTTCGAATTCTTTGTACATACGATCAACTTCAGCATCAATCATTACTGCAGGGATTTCAACATTAGCGTTGTCACAAACTTTTCCTAACAATTCATTTGTGAAATTTTCTTCAGCTTCTCTTTCTTTTTGAGCAGTTAAATCAGTTTTTACTTTTTCTTTGTAAGCATCTACTGTTTCAACATTTTCAATTTTTAATTTTTTGATTAATTCATCATTTAATTCAGGAAGATCTTTATATTTTACTTCGTGAACTGTGCAGTGGAAAGTTGCAGGTTGACCAGCAAGTTCAGCTGCTTGGTAGTTTTCAGGGAAAGTAACTTCAACGTCTTTTTCTTCACCTTTCTTAACTCCAACTAATTGTTCTTCAAAACCTGGAATGAATGATCCTGAACCAAGTTCTAATGGATAGTTTTCTCCAGATCCACCTTCAAATGCTACACCATCTTTTGTTCCAACAAAATCGATAACTACTTGATCACCTAATTGAGCAGCATCGTCATCTTCACGAACAACCCAGTCAGCATAACGATCTTGAACACGTTTAACTTCGTTTTCAACATCTTCTTCTGTAACTTCTACATCCGCTTTTTTGATATCTAATCCTTTGTATTCACCTAAAGTTACTTCAGGAAGTACTGTACATGTAAATACTAATACGGCTTTTTCATCATCAGCTTCTTTAACATCTAAAGTAGGACGAGCTACTAAATCGATGTTGTGTTCTTTGATTCCTTCTGATAATGCTTCATTAGCTACTTCTTCACTAGCCATATCATATAATGCTTTTGAAGAAAGTTGTTTTTTAACTAAAGCATCAGGAATTTGTCCTTGACGGAATCCTTTCAAATTCATGTGAGATTTAGCATAGTTTAATGCTTTTTTCTGTGCTTTTTTCCAAGCTTCACCTTCTACTGTTACTTCTAATTCACCAGTAGAATTTTCTTTCAAAGTCCAAGTACTAGTCATTGTTTTCTCCTCGCTTTTCAATGGATAACTCAATATCCTCAATTCTTTCAAGACCTTGTTTTTTAACAAAACCAGGCCATTCATCGGATTTCTGCATTGCATCATACACAAGTCTACAAATACCTTTCGCAAGCTGGTAAGGATCTTTGTCTTCTTGATCGAATGGTCTTTCATATAAAACTAACTGCATCAAAAGGGACATACAAAATTGAATCATAGTAGGATCCTCATTTGTAAACCAACTTTCGAATAATGAGCTAGCCTCACTGATTGACTGATCTTGCTCCATAGGTAAAATAGCACTTGGTATAAACGTAATGTTCAACCCGGATTTTATCAAATCAAACGGATCATCAATTTTCTGCTCCATTAAAGCTTCAATCAATGTACCCTTATATTCATCAGGTAAATCTGAATCTAGTAATTCCTGAACTTCATCATGACACATTCTTAGATTCATGTTTTCTAAAATAGAAATCGCATAGATTTTTTGTTCTAGAGTACCATGAACATAATCCTGTAACTTACTGAAATCCATACTCTTACTCTTTTGTTCCAAATAAGGTTTACATTCAGACTTATAATATTCCAATAACTCCAATGCATCCTTTGGAACATAAGGCATGTTCAGTTCCTGACAAATCAATTCGTACGCCTGGGCATAACTTTTTTCATCTATCTCTTTTTTTATTTCTTCGATTAAAGAATGATAATATGCGTTCACTTATACCTCCATGCGAAACATTAGTATTCTACCATAAATATCGATAATAATCAATTCTACGCATTTCTAAAATACAGAATCCGTAGAATGTCATTTAAAGAAAAAAACTCTCCTTTTACAGAGAATTTGTTTTCCTACTTTTTTCTAATTCATTTAACTTCTTGAATTCAACTAAAATACAAATAACCGATACTACAAAGGCTACAAAATCCGCAATGGGAGCCGCGTATAAGATTCCATTCAACCCAAAAAATTTAGGTAAAATCAAAACAAGTGGAATCAAAAATAATACTTGTCTAGTCATAGACAAAAACATTCCTAAATATGCTTTTTTAATTGACGAAAAGAAGCTAGACGATAACATCTGTACTCCATCAATACATACTAGCATTAGATAGATTCGCATAAACATTGTCGCAAATTCAAAATAGTTCGCATCCCCTGATCCAAATATTGATAATACAGTACTTGTGCAGAATTGAAATAAGGCCCAACCAATAAATGAAACAACCAAATTTGCACTTATCGCAAGCTTGAACGTCTTTTTAACACGCTCATATTTTTGCGCTCCATAATTAAATCCAATGATTGGCTGCATACCTTGCGAAATACCAATGATGATAGCTAATAATATCGCATTGGTTTTCATCACAATGCCACATGCAGCTAAAGGAATATCACTACCAAACTTAGTAAACTGTCCATAATACGTCAATGAATTATTTAATACGATTTGCACAAACAAAATCGCGATCTGATTTAGTGAAGCACTCATTCCAATGGTTGCCATTTCCTTTGTATCCTTCAAACAAATATGTAAACTCTTTTTATTAAATTCAATGTGTTGAAAACTCTTAATATACCAGGCAGCAATAAAAAATGAAATCACTTGACCAGCTACTGTAGCAATGGCAGCTCCAGCGACACCCATATGAAACACAAAAATAAACAAAGGATCTAATATAGTATTCACAACAGCACCCGCAACCATACATATCATTGAATATTTTGGTGACCCGTCTGCACGAATCAAGTTACTAATCACATTTGTCGTAATCAAAAACGGAACACCCAAAGTTGTAATTCGTGTATATTCAAGTGCCAAAGGCATAATTGTAATTGTAGCCCCGAACGATTTTAATAGTGGTTCAAGGAATACAAGTACTAAAACAACATAGATTACTGAGCAAAGAACAGACATACTAATACCATTCCCAGCAATACTACTTGATCGTTCTGGCTTCTTTTCACCTAGATATAAACTAAATAAACTTGCTGAACCAATCCCAATCAACAATGCAATCGCAAGTGCAATTGTTGTCAATGGAAAAGCTACATTGGTTGCCGCATTTCCTAGAAAACCAACACCTTGACCAATAAAGATTTGATCCACAATGTTATATAGTGACGATACAAGCATTGAGATAATACTTGGTATCGCAAACTTTTTTAATAATGATGACTCTTTTTCATACCCTAATGGATTTTGCATACTAATTCAATTCCCTCTTTCTAAACTGTGCAATTAAATGCTTATTCCCCATTGAATGCTCACGAATGACATTTAACTCATTTCCTCTTTCATCAAACCAACCCACAAATTCATATCCTGGCTTTGTTGCCGGCAACAAATGAATCGTATCCGAAAAATACGTATATGACTTTGGATTTCTTCGACTACTTAGTCCACCATTTAAATCATATGTAATCTTATATTGACTTACTTGCCAATGAGCATATAAAGTACAAGACTCATGAATGGGTTCATCCAAGTTATAACGCCAACGATAATCACAATCCCAGAACCATCCATCAAAGGTATATCCAACTCGAACTGGCGGCTTTAAATCCTCCAATAAACCATGTTCATCCGTACATACATCCATATAATTGGCTCCACCACACGTTTCAAAGTGGATAACTGGACATTCTTTATAAATAGCTGTCAATATAACAGGTTCATGAATGCCTGCTGGTACACTCGTTATAATTTCACCATTCAACTGCCAACCTACAAACATAACGCCCTTCTTAAATGCCGGATACAACAATAATTCTTCCGATTCAATACATGTATATCTTGGATTACGACGCGACATAACTCCGCCGTCCACATCATATTCAATGGGATACCAAATAGGAATCCATTTATCATATAAAGTCACAGAATGAGGAAGCACCCCACCTGGATTTAATCTTTTTGTACACTCTTTATCTATATACCAACCAACAAATTGGTAACCTTCTCTTTTTTCACTCATCAAATATCACCTGCCCATTATTTTATCACAAATAGAAAAACTTCTAGGAAAATTTCTAGAAGTTATTCAAATAATTATATAAACTATTCCCAAAAGTCATTTCCATAAGTTCACTTGCGATTTCTTTACTTTGAATCCGCATAATATGATCTTCTACATCTTGTTTACCTAATAAATTTATATTTCCATACCATACAATTTCCTGATCAATAATCGCAAAATGTTCACAATTATCTTCTGCCGATTTTAGATAAAAACCAGATTGTCTCATTTCCTCTAACAACTGCATTCTACAATTTGAACTTCCAAACCTGATGTTAGCATATAAATAGGACTAGTCAAAAAGAGAAAATTTACACCAGTGGTA
>NZ_JAHQVB010000078.1 GCF_019052655.1 Holdemanella porci | reverse complement strand
TTGAAAGAGTGAATGGAATTAAGATTCCTTATGTCATCAAACCAAGACGTCCAGGTGATATTGCGACATGTTTCGCGGATCCTACAAGAGCTAAGGAACAGCTTGGCTGGGTGGCTGAAAAGAACTTGGATGATATGTGTAGAGATACATGGAATTTTGCAAAACAGTTTATTAAATAAATGAAAACAGGCAGCCAATGATTTGGCTGCCTTATTCAATGAAACATTGATATTGGTTTAAGAAAGTTTCTACATTAATTCGAACTACTTTATATGTGACTTTCTTATCGATTGTTAGAATGATATAAGATCCATGCTAATCATCTCTAGGTAAAGTGATTGAGCCTGGATTTAGAATTAGACAATTATTGTAGATTTGTTCTTTGACTAAATGCGTATGTCCATAAAGATAGATATCTGCATGAAGTTGATCGATATCTTTTTTTATTTCGTTCAAACCTTCATCTCCATGTGAGAAATGGATGCGTTTGTATAAAACAGTTAATCTTTGGAATTTAGGTAAATCTAATGTATCATTATTCCTTTAACACATATAAAGTTATTTAAGCCATTAATGCTTGTAGTTTGTGAATCTCCTAAATGAATAAATTTCACATTGTCTTTATAGAGTGAAGAATAGATGTGATAAAGAATTTTTAGGATATTTTGATTCTCGTGATTATACGAAACGATTATGATTCGGATGTGTAGGCATCAAAATAGTCTTCATAAACTTGAAGATTATCTTCACTATGAGCTAGAGCTGCAAAATAAGTAGACTCTTTGATTGCGTCCAATTCTACATTTTCCATGGGTTGTTGCAGAATATATTCACCATTTTTACCAACTGCCCATATGTTTTCATTGTGATGATCTACATTTGAGAATTTATGTAACATTGTCGCAATGGCCATTTCTTCTGGATATAAACACATTTTAAATGTATTTGAACAGTAGGCTAGATTGTCTGCCAAAGCTTTAGCACTTTCGTGTGTTAGTATAAACCAAGGATAGCTGATATAGATTGTGTCCTCAATTTCACGTTTTTTAAAGGAATGAACAAGACTAGATGTCATTTTATTCATGGCACGAATAGTTTTTGATTTTTGGAAATCATAAGAGTTTGTAAAGAAGGCATAGTTTTCAAATCTTTTCTTTACTTCTACATTTTCATCTGAGTTATCCACTTCATAATAGATATCTTCGTCTTCATGTGTTTCTAAATATTCTACAAGTTGTGCTTTTGATTTTGTAGGGATCATACCATCAGTCATTATGATGAAACGATCATATGTAAAAGATCCATCTTCTTTTTCAAATTCTAAAGCATCTTTCATCAATACAATAAAGCCTCTAGGTAGTGACATATCGGCTGGAAGGGCAGTTTGTTGGTGATGAGCCACATGTAAATTTGGTGTATCACAATAGGATAGAATCAAATCATCACGTAGATCATCATCGTTTACCATCAAGTAAACGTCATCGCCTTGGTTGATCAATATATCTAGGTTTTCTGTTATTTCTTCAAAATTATTTTTCATATAGTGCATTAAATAAGCAATTTTCATGGAATTCACCTCATGAAATATTATAACATTTTAGCATCGTATGATAAAATACATTTATGGAAAAAGCAATATTGATTGGTGTACAAACATACACAAGCCATTCTTTTGAAGAAAGAATGGAGGAAATGAAAGAATTAGCTCTTGCCTGTGATATTGAAATTTGCATGAGTATATCACAGAATTTGGAGCATCCTCATAAAAAGTATTATATGAATCCTGGTAAGATTGAAGAGGTCAAACGCATTCTTGAAGATCAAGAATGTAGCATGGTTCTTGTATTAGAGGCTATTTCGCCCTCTGTACAAAGAAATTTATCGGACTTTTTTGATTGTGAAGTCATGGATAAAAGTGCTTTGATTTTAGAAATTTTTGCGTCTCGTGCTAAGACAAAAGAGAGCATGCTTCAAGTTGAGTGTGCACGATTGAAGTATTTATTGCCAAGACTTCAAGGCAGCTATAAACATATGGATAGACAGCGTGGTGGTTCTAGAAACAAGGGAACAGGAGAAAAGAAAATCGAACTGGATGCGCGAAGAATTGAAGGTAAGATTCATTTTGTGGAAAAAGAATTAGATAAGATTCATACGCAAAGAAGCGTACAGCGTAATCAGCGTAAAAAAGGTATGGTTAAAAGTGTAGCTCTAACGGGTTATACCAATGCAGGTAAATCAAGTATTATGAATGGGTTTGTGAATGAAGATAAGTCTGTATTTGAGAAGGATATGTTGTTTGCGACTTTGACAACTTCAACACGTCAAATTGAAACAGAGAACCATAATGTATTTACTTTAAGTGATACAGTTGGATTTATTAGTGATTTACCACACAGTTTAGTACAAGCCTTTCATTCTACACTTGAAGAAGCTGTGGTTTCGGATTTGATCTTAAAAGTAGTGGATATTTCAAATGAACATAAGGATAGCAAACTTCAGGTTTGTGAAGAAACATTAAAAGAAATTGGATGTGAAAAAGTTCCCTACTTGTATGTCTTTAACAAATGTGATCAGACAAATATTGAATATCCAAAACGTGTAGAGGATCGTATTTATATTTGTGCTAAGGAAAAGTCGAGTATTGCGTTTTTAAAGCAGGAAATTGAAAAGGAATTATTTCATATGGAAACTTTACATGTCGTGATTCCTTATGAAAAGGTAAGTGTACTTGATTATATTCATACCAATGGTAAGGTGCATAGACAGGAATATAAAGAGGATGGTATTGAGGTTGATTTTAGTATTCAACAAGATTTGATTCATCGTGTAGACAGGTTATTACGAATATAAGAAAAGAGGAAGAATCCTATAATAGGTGTTCTTCCTCCATTGTTTTTTCTAAAGCTTTTGCCGCTAATAAACAAGTGTTCATACATTTGATGTTTGGATCCGTACTATGATGTACAGGTTTGATGTGTGCGCAATCTAAACTGCCTAATAGTTCTTTAAAGTTACGTGTATGTTTTTGAATCAATGGTCTTAATTCAGGTAACATTTCATGTGCTTTTGTCTTGCATACCATTTTTGATAGGGCAGCAATCGATCCGATTAATGCACCGCATGTACTTCCAATAAACATGCCGCCACCAAATCCAGCCATCATTTTCATGTCTTCTTCTGAAATATCTAATTGATACGTTTCATTGCAGGCATGAAGTAGTGTTTCTGAACAGTTATATCCGCTTTGGTAATATTTTTTAACGTTTTCCTCAAGTATAGTCATAAATAGCCTCCTACAAGCTATTTTAACTTTTCTTCCATCCAAAATCCATTAGAATTTCATTTACATCTTCTTCAAATGTTGCGAAATGTATCCCAAGACTTTCTAGTTTTTCGCTATCTAAACGATAATCTCTGAATCGATCTTGGTAGCGTTCGTTGTTTGGTAAAATGATTTCTTCAATCAGTTCATCACTTGCACCTAAGGCTTTAGCCACATATTTTGCGGATTCATATGTGGTCATAGTGTTCTTTGATGCTACATGATAAATGCCTGGTTCAAGTTTTGTGATTTTATCAAATTGGGTTGCCAAATGCTTGGCATATGTCATACCACGTTTTTCATTCACAGTAAATAATGTAGGAGTATGGCTGATTAGCGCATTCATGACATTTTTAATGATGCTTGGACTTGCCTTGATGCCTGGATAGCTTAGTCCCATCATCCATGTAAAGCGTAAGATGATCGCATCATCCAATTGTTGTTGAATCAACTCTTCGCATTCGATTTTATTTTGTCCATATACAGTCACAGCACTTAATGGTTCGTCTTCTTTAAAAGGACCACGATTTTCTTTTCCATTGAAGGCTTGTTCGGTTGAACAAAAAATCAATTTAGCACCTTTTTCTTTACAACAATCAATGATCGCTTGTGTACTTTCTACATTGATTTTATGAACTAAATCTGGATGTTCATTACAGAAGGCTGTAGTTGCATTGGCAGCAGTGTGAAAACAAATGTCAAAATCTTGAGAAGCTACAAATTTTTTTACGTCTTCAGGATTTGTAAGGTCTGCATCCTTTCTTGTCATGCAGATCCAGTTAAAGTTATCTTTTTGATACGCTCTTACTAAGCTTGCGATATAGCCATTGGCTCCGGTAACTAAAATGGTTTTCATAAATTAGTCCTTTCTAGGATTTGACACTAATAGGTGTGCTCCTTGTTTGATTGTGATTTTTTTGGATGCGAATGGTACAAATAGACTATCATATTGTGGTAATACAATTTCTTCATTGTTCCATACGATTGTACAATCTGAATCAATATTGGATAGAATCATGTAATGTTCATCACAAGTTAGATCCATATCAGAATCAGCATAAACTTCATCTACAGTAAAATTAGGACAGTCTCCAATTCGGTGTGTTTCCTGTTTTTGTGGAACAAAAGTAGGTTTTAAATTGAAGTTTGTGACATCAAAAGATTCTTTGACATGTAAAGGACGCGTTTTTCCATCTTTTCCTTTACGGTTGTAGTCATAGAAACGATAGGTTGTGTTCGAGTTTGTACCTACTTCTAAAGCTAAGATGTCTTTTCCCAAGGCATGAAGCATACCACTAGGAATGATGATGTAGTCTCCTTTATGAACTTTTACTTTGTTTAAATATTTTTCAACATCATTGTTCATTAAGGCATTTTTAATTTCATCTGCATCATTGATTGTTGTTCCGGCAACTAGAGTCGCGCCTGGTTTGGCATCTAGAATATACCAACTTTCATATTTTCCGTAATCATTGGAGTGTTCTAGGGCGTAATCATCTTCAGGATGAACTTGAATGCTTAATGCATCCTTTGTGTCTAGATAAGCCAATCGTAATGTTTCGTGAAGCGTAAAACCTTTACCTAATACTTCATCCGGATTTTCTTGAATCATTTTCATTAATGTTTTATTAGTTCCAATAATTTTGTTTGAACAATAAGGGTGGGCACTGACTTCCCACCAAGTTCCATAGTCTTCATCGATGCCTCTAGCTTTAGAGATGTGGTTGGTTCCCCATATTGTGTAATCATGAATGGGTTCTAATAAAAATGGTTTCATGTTATTTTGCCTCGGCTTCAAATTCTTCTAAGATTTTTAGGGATGAGCTTGTTCCAATTCTTTGTGCACCTGCATCAATCATGGCTTTACATGTTTTCCAATCACGAATGCCTCCAGCCGCTTTAACTTTCACTTGTCCTTCGACAGTTTCAACCATTAATTGAACATCTTCTAAAGTGGCTCCGCCAGTTCCAAAGCCTGTGCTTGTTTTGATGAAGTCTGGTTTTACTTCTTTGGCAATTAAAGCAACTTGTTTGATTTCATCTTTTTCTAAATAACAATTTTCAAAGATAACTTTTGAAATGACGTTATGTTCTCTACAAACAGAAACAATACTTTCCATTTCTTCTTTAATGTAGTCCCAGTGGTGCATTTTAGCTTGCCCAATATCAATGACATAATCGATTTCATCAGCTCCATCTTCAATCGCAATCTTTGTTTCGGCAATTTTAGATGCTAGGCCAGCTTGTCCTAAAGGAAAGCTGATGGCAGCTCCTACATGTACGTTTGTTCCTTTTAATTGTTCTTTACAAAAACGAGTCCAAGTTGTATTTATCGCAACCATAGCGGCACCGATTTCTTTTGCCTCATTACATAATTTAGTTAGATCAGCTTCAGTTGCATAAGGTTTTAAAAATGTGTGGTCAAAATAATTTGCGAGTTGTGTTTTGTTCATAATTGATTACCTCTCTTTTACGGTTTCATTCTAGAACGTAAAAAAAGAGAAGTCAAGTAAATGTTATAACATTTAAAGCGTGAAAGATTATGTTATACTAATTTTAGGAAATGGAGAATTATATGACAGTATTAGATACAAGTATACCTTATGAAAAAGTATTGATGGTCATGGCACGCAAGACCATTCGTAAAGAAATCGAATTAAATCAAGAATTTCATTATGTTGAATTTGATGAATCATTAAAAGAAGCTTGGTGCAAGCTACAAACCCAGGTTTGTTTATTTGAAAATCTAGAAGAGGCAAGAAAGAAATGGGATAGTATGTTTACAAGAGATAAGGATTTCTTTTCTAAACATTTCTTGTTTGTCGCAAATGAAAATAATGAACTAGTTGGCAGTGCAGGACTTTGGTTTGGAAATGATTTTGAAGAAAGTAGACTTCGCGTACATTATGTGGCGGTAAGTTTATCAGCTCAACATAAAAAGATTGCGCAGGCCATGCTTACAAAACTTTGTATGATGTACGATACAATTCCAAGTAAGTATCCATTGTATTTGGCAACTCAATCACAAAGTTATGGTGCAATTAAATTATATTCAAGACTTGGTTTTACACCGTATTTAGGGGCTTATAAGGGTTGTACAGAACAAAAGAGTAAGAATGCGTGGCAAAATGTCACAGAAATTTTGAGGAGTAAGTAATGAAAAGATTAATTAGCGCAAATGCATCCGAAATTTTAAGTATGAATGCACAAGAATTGAAACAAAGTATTAAGGCAAGTGAGGGGCGTGTCATCTTGTCTGAAAATGTAGCGCCTAGAGAAAGTTTTATTGGGGATATCACAAATGCAGAGATTGCCAGAGCTTTTGGGTCGGATATGATTTTGTTGAATTGTTTAGATGTATTAAATCCATATATTTTTGGCTTAGAACATAATAAAGATAACTTTGTAGATGAACTACATCGTTTAGTAGGACGCCCAATTGGGGTGAACTTAGAACCGGTTGATTTAGAAGCTGAAATGTTAGAAGATCGTTTGGATATTGCGAAGGGTCGTCAATTAAATTTGGAAACAGTCAAAAGATTAGATGAAGTTGGTTTTGATTTTGTATGTCTTACTGGAAATCCAGGTACGGGCGTGACAAATGAACAAATTGAAAAGGCAATCTCATTCACAAAAGAAAATTTCTCCGGATTGATCATTGCAGGAAAAATGCATGGTGCTGGATCGGATGAGCCAGTGGCAGATCTTGAAATCGCAAAACGCTTTGTGAAGGCAGGGGCAGATGTTATCTTAGTTCCTGCTGTTGGAACCGTTCCAGGATTTGATATGGATGATTTAAAGGCAGTATGTAAAGAAGTGCATTCTTGTGGTGGTTTAGTTCTTTCTGCGATTGGAACGAGTCAAGAAGGATCTGATACAGATACAATTAAGGATATTGCGATTATGAATAAGATTTGTGGTGTTGATATTCAGCATATTGGAGATGCAGGATATGGTGGAGTGGCTCCAGTAGAAAATATCATGGCTATTAGTAAAGCTGTAAGAGGAGTACGTCATACCGTATCTATGATGGCTCGTTCAATTAATCGTTAATATGGAACAAAAAGTAATTCTGTTAGCTTGTGCTGCAGGCATGAGTACAAGTCTTTTAGTAACGAAAATGCAGGAAGTATCAAAAAAAGATAAGATTTTTGCGATTCCTGTATCGAAAGTAGATCAAAAAGTAAATGAAGAGTCTATTGATGTTATTTTAATTGGTCCTCAAATTCGCTATATGGAAAAAAGAATTAAAGAAAAAATGGCAGTAAAACACATTCCTGTCGGTGTCATACCAATGGAAGATTATGGGCGTATGGATGGGACTAAAGTATTAAAGTATGCATATTCATTGATGAACAAGGGCTGAGAAATCAGGCCTTGTTGTATAATTTGAGTTTATAGGAGATCAATCATTATGATTAGAGAGTTACAAAAAGCAGATATAAATAAAGTTGCAGATATATGGTTGGATACGAATGTGGTGACACATTATTTTATTT
>NZ_JAHQVB010000077.1 GCF_019052655.1 Holdemanella porci | reverse complement strand
TTTTATACGAGATTTCTGGACTGGTGTTAAATCCGTTCCATTAATTGAGTCAAGAATCATATTTGAAGAGATCACCTATATGCAGATAATCATACGATATGAATTGGTCATCAAAGCACTGCGTTCTGCGCTTATGTTGGATACACCGGATGAACAGATCGATGAGTTTATTCGTTTTTTTGGAAAACATATTGGATGTGATCGAATTTATATTTTTGAAGATAATAAAAAGAACATGTGACCGATAATACATATGAATGGTGCCGTCAAGGCATTGAAAGTGAAATTGATTATCTACAAGGCGTTGATATGGATATCATCGATTGGTGGTACAAAGCTTTTGATAAGAAAGAAAATGTGATCATTCGTGATGTTGAAACGATAAAAAATGAGCATGTGTATATATATAATACGTTAAAGATTCAAAATGTTAAGCGTCTTGTGGTATGTCCAATTCGCTATAAAAATGAAATCAGTGGTTTCTTTGGCGTGGACAATCCACCGATTGATGATCATTTGGGTTTAACTACATTCTTAGATATGATCGCAACGTTAGTCATCTCTTTTTTAAAGATTCGTAATTCACAAAATAAGTCCAAGCGTGAGGCAAAATTAAGTGGCTATTCAGCCTTGGGACAAATCTATACTTCTATGCATTATATCAATGTGAAAACCAATCGCTTTCATATTGTGAAAATGGAGCCGCAAATTCTAACGTATTTAGGAAAATATGAAATTTAGGATATAGGAGATAATTTTACGGATCATATTTGTAAGATTCATCGAAAATTCTGTCAAGCTGATTATGTAGATCGAGAAGTTGAATTTATGAATCTTGAGACATTAGAAGAAAGACTTCAAGGCAAAAAATCCATAGATAGTGTTTTCTATGGTAAGCTTTCTGGCTGGTGTCGATCCCGTTTTATTCCGGTTGATTATGATGAGGATGGAAGTTTACTCCATGTTCTATACTGTGTGGAGTGTATTGATGATCAAAAGAAGCGAGAAGACAAATTATTATATTTAGCTCAAACAGATACAATGACGGGAATTTCAAATCGTCGTAGTGGAGAGAAGATGATTGAGCGTGTTTTAAACAACAAAGTCAGTGGCATGATGTGTTTAGTGGATTGTGACAAATTTAAATCCATTAATGATACGTATGGGCACATGGCTGGGGATGAGGTCATTGTTGCGATTGCGCATACGCTACAAAAATCGTGTCGTGATAAAGATGTAGTCATGCGTCTTGGTGGAGATGAGTTTGTGTTATTTATTCCAGGTGTTACGGAACGTAAGTGTGCCAATGCTTTCTTTAAACGTTTGTTTGAGAATTTGAAACAAATCCAAATTGAATCTATAAAAGATCATCCGATTATAATGAGTTTAGGCGCTTGCATTTATGATGGAAAAGAAGAATTGACCTTTGATGAATTATACTGCAGAGCCGATATGGCAATGTATCAAAGTAAAAAAGTGGAAGGATACAGCGCAACAATATATAAGAAAAAATAGCCTCTTGATGAACAAAGAGGCTATTGATGTATTCAAAATGTATACATGTGTTAAAAAGGTATAAACAAATTATATTTTTTGTGGTATTATACCCAAAACGGAGGGAAATATATGCAGAAGTACGTAGAAATTAAGCGGGATGGATTGACATTACGAGGTATGCTTCATGTGCCAGACAATGTAAGTTCGAAAGTGCCTATGGTCATTCTACTTCATGGATTTTGCGATGATCGCAATGAAATAAATTTTGTGCATAATGAGTTATCTCAAAGATTGTGTGATGCTGGTATTGCGAGTGTTCGCTTTGACATGAATGGCAGCGGAGAAAGCGATGGACGCTTTGAAGATATGACTATTTCAAGTGAGATTCTGGATGCGAAAGCCATGTTGAATTATGTCGAATCTTTAGATTTTGTCGATTCTAAAAAAATTGCGCTTCACGGATGTAGTCTAGGAGGATGCGTAGCGAGTATGGTAGCAGGACAATGTAAAGAAAGAGTTCAAGCATTGTCGTTATGGTGCCCTGCACCAGATTTAGTTTATAACTTGAAGGAACATTTGACTTTGTGTGGCCAGAACGTTTCAAACATTGAAAAAGATGGATGTGCAGATGTGGAAGGATTGAAGTTGAGCCTTAAATTTTACCAAGATGCATGTACACTCGATCCTTATAAAGAGGCTTCATTGTTTGATAAAAATGTTTGTACCATTCATGGAGATCAAGACATTACTGCTTCGTGTGAGTGTAGTTACAAGTATAAAGAAATTTTTAAGGAAAGAGCAAAATGTATTATTGTCAAAGGAGCAGAGCATCGTTTTAAATCATTTGCGTTTAGAGAAGCAAGAATGAAAGCGGCTCTAGACTTTCTAAAGGACGAATTGTTATAGATGAAAGAGAAGGAAATTTGATATGAACAAAGAAAGAAAACAGCCAACAACCCTATTTGCGGTGGTTTCATTTTTGGCTATTATTGCCGTATTGATCATTATGATCAACTTAGGATGCAATACAACACTATCGGTATTTGCGGGTGTGATCGTTGCGGTTATTACCACAAAATTTTTAAATATTCCATGGAGTGAAGTGGAACAGAATATTATTAAAACAGCGGCTGAGTGTATGCCGACATTTTTGATTGTCATTATGGTCGGTATGCTTGTGGGAATCTGGATGGCCGGTGGAACCGTTCCATCATTGATGTATTATGGTATGCAAGTGATTTCACCGAAGATCTTAGTACCTCTAGCTTTTGTCCTTTGTGCCCTAACGAGTGAATTTACAGGAACATCCTTTGGTTCTGTGGCAACCATGGGTCTTGCGATGGTGGGAATTGCCGCTACAACAAGTATTCCCGTACCATTAGTTGTAGGTGCCGTTGTTTCTGGAGCGTGGCTAGGAGATAAGATGTCGCCTTTATCAGATACAACCAATTTAGCAAGTGGTGTAAGTAAAGTACCTTTATATGCTCACATTCATTCTATGCAGTATACAACACTTCCTGCAGCTGTAGTCGCTTTGATCTTATTTACAATTGCCGGCTTGTATTATAGTGGTGGAAGTATGGACCTTGCCCAACAAAAATTGATTTTAGATACGCTATCTAAACATTTCAATATCAATGTTCTATTGATTTTACCTGCTATTCTAGTTATTTTGATTTCTGTATTTAAATTACCTTCCTTATTAGGAATGGGCTTAGCCGTAGTTGTATCTGCTGCTTTTGCGATGGTATTTCAAGGGGTAAACTTTGTTGATTTAATGAACTATGCTTTTAATGGTTTTAGCATTGAAACAGGTGTATCCATTGTTGATCCAATGTTGAATCGTGGTGGTGTACTTTCTATGTCTGAATTATTAGTGACATTTATGGTTGCTAGTGTAATGGGAGCTGTCATAACGTCTACTGGTATTTTGGATGTTTTGGCAAAAAATGTTCTTTTAAAATTTATAAAGAATCGTACAGTACTAGTGTTTGTCACTTTGGTGTATTGTTATGTTGTGAACTTCTTAACAGCTGGCGGACAAACAGTATCTATCATTGTAACTGAACAAACGTTTGAATCGACTTATGAAGATATGAATGTTTCTCGTAAAGTATTATCTAGAACACTCGAAGATTCTGGGACATTATCTGCGCCTATCGTTCCTTGGGGTGTTGCGACAATTTATGTCATGGGCGTACTTGGGTGCTCAACAGCTTATATTCCATACGCATGGTTTATCTTTGTCGTTCCTATTTTCTCAATGATTTGTGCCATTACTGGAATTGGAATTTGGGATAAAGAAGAAAAGCCTGTTCGAAAATAAATGTCTTATATCTTTACTATCTTTTAGAATTGGTGTATAACTTAAATGTAAATGAAAAAAGGGAGCTTGTAGTACAGGCTGAGAGGAAAGTATGACTTTCGACCTATAACCTGATTTGGATAATGCCAACGTAGGGAAATACTTTGTCTTTTTAGTGTGAGTATACCTATATTGGTTGCTCACTTTTTTTTGTGGCGAAATGGGGGCACCACTTTTTGTCACGTTAAATAATCATTTGGAAAAGACAAACTATTAAATGTCAATAAGTAATGTAAAATTTGTTGAAATTGTAATTTTCTTTGTTGAATCAAGGGTGTTTGTCTTGATTTAGAGGTGAATCCTCTCAAAAAACTTCATCTTGTTTTTGAAATTTGGTGCATTGAAAACAACTTTTTTGAGCCTTTAAAAAAATTTTCAAAAAAGCCTGATTTTCGAAAGAATTTATATGTTTTTTTATTCGATTAAAGCTGTTTTTATCGATTTAAATACGAATTCATGGAGTTCTCCATATTCATCTTCATACAGATATTTCTTTCGTCTAGTTTTTGCCGAAAAGTCTGTTTCGGCATTTTGGAAAAACTCATTTTGGGTTGATTCCGACAGTTTCGCCAAATCGCGGTATTGAATAATGTATGTGGACTGGTTTTTCATTAAAGAATAGATTACTTTACAAAGCTTGTTCGCTACTGCATTCACGGCAAGAATATGTTTGGTACGATCTCCATTCTTTTTCTTAGTAAAATAAGCTTTAAATATTGGATTGTTTCTTCGTGCAAATTCAGCAACCATGTAGATTGCATGGCGAAGATAACGAGAACCTTTTTTGGAAATTTTTCCACGCTTGTTCACAGAAGAACCAGACTTGGAGTTGTCACCATATAACCCTGCCAGGGATACGATCTGACTCGCTTTATGAAATCTGGAGATATCACCTATTTCAGCAACGATTGTAGCCGCTGTGATTTTTCCACATCCTGTTAATGTAAGAAGTACATGATAAGCAGGAAATTCTTCAGCCTTAGAATCAATTATTTTCTCGAGATTTCGTATTTCTGATTCAAGAGAATCTATAGAATCAATAAGACTGTGAATGTTGTATAGTTCGCCATCTGAGATAGATTTGCGAACAACAATTGAATTGCGTGCAGCATGAATAAGTTCATTTGCCTTGTCTACGCCAAATTTATTTTTAGAAGCTTTTTGAAGAACAGAAACAAGTTCATTGAAATCAGCTTCTATGATAGAATAAGGCGTAGGATATATTGAAAAGATAGCTTTTAAGGTTGCACGTCCACTTGGAAAGACTTTGAGAAGGTCAGGGAAATACAAACAAACTTTGGCGAGGAATCTGTTTGTTTCCTGAGTGCATGTAACTTTAAGTGCATTCCTTCTGCGAATGTAGGCTTTCAAATCAGTATATCCGTTTTTTTCTGCATGAACGATTTGAGCATCGCCGTTCAAAAGAAGTTCGGCAATACAGGCAGAATCAATTTTATCTGTTTTATTAAGTCGTTTGTAGTCTCTGTAATTTTTAACGGAATCCGGAAAAATCATAACTACGTGATACCCATCTGATTTGAGCCTTTCGTATAGGTTAGTACCATAGATACCTGTCACTTCCATTCCGAACAAGATCTTATCTTTGTCCAGACATTTGGAAAGGACAGTGTTAAGGAACTTTTCATACCCTTGTAGCGTATTTGAAAAGTGTCCTTTCTTAATCAAGAATTTATCCTGATTGTTTTTCATGGCAAAATCGTGTTTATTCTGAGCACAATCGATGCCAACGTAGTAGTCATAAGAATCTTGTTTTTGCATAAAATTTTCCCTTCGTAACCGGTTCTGGATTGCACCTCTAAAGCAAGACAAACACAACCTCAAAAATTAGAAGATACAGTGCAAAGCAAAGTTCATCAACAAACCAAATCAGTGTATAAGGTACGTCTTGAATAAAGGAACCAGTCTTTATAAAGTGAATCAACAGTTCACAGGAGATTTGTAGGCTGCCTTAGTCCAGAACGTTACCATTATCATGGATTAAGAAGAAAAATACAATCTGTTTAACAACAATGTGTTGAACTGATTACGCTACATATTATATGAGGAGATTTTAAAATGAACACAAATGAAGGTACAGTAAGTACAGGCGCTACATATACCACTCAGATGGATGCTGCGCGTAAGGGGATTATTACGCCAGAAATGAAGATTGTAGCCCAAAAAGAAAAAATGACAGAAGAAGAACTAAGAGAGTTAGTCGCATGTGGTAAGGTTGTAATTCCGGCCAATAAAAACCATAAATCTTTAAATCCTGAAGGTGTGGGAAGTATGTTACGCACGAAGATCAATGTAAACTTAGGGGTTTCTAGAGATTGTAAAGATTATGATGTCGAAATGGAAAAAGTTATGGCAGCCGTAAATCTTGGCGCAGAATCAATTATGGATTTATCGAGTCATGGAAATACACAACCATTCCGTCAAAAATTAACATCTGAATGTCCAGCTATGATTGGTACTGTACCTGTATATGATAGTGTGATTCACTACCAAAGAGATTTAAATACATTAACCGCAAAGGATTTCTTGGATGTAGTCGAGTTACATGCCAAAGATGGTGTGGATTTTGTTACTTTGCACTGTGGAATCACAAGAAAGACGATTGATCAAATCAAAAAACACAAACGTAAAATGAATATTGTTTCTCGTGGAGGAAGTTTAGTCTTTGCGTGGATGTCAATGACAGGTGAAGAAAACCCATTCTATGAATACTATGATGAAATCTTGGATATCTGTGAAAAATATGATGTGACGATTTCTTTAGGAGATGCTTGTCGTCCTGGATGTTTAGCAGATGCCACAGATGTCTGTCAAATCGAAGAATTGGTTCGTTTAGGAGAACTTACAAAACGTGCTTGGGAACATAACGTACAAGTTATTGTCGAAGGACCTGGACATGTTCCATTAGATCAGGTTGCGGCCAATATGCAGGTTCAGCAACAAATCTGTATGGGTGCTCCATTTTATGTGTTAGGCCCATTAGTTACAGATATTGCGCCAGGCTATGATCATATTACAGCGGCTATTGGTGGTGCGGTTGCAGCTATGTCAGGAGCAGCCTTCTTATGTTATGTAACACCGGCAGAACACTTGGCTTTACCAAATGTTGAAGATACAAAACAAGGAATCATTGCTTCTAAGATTGCAGCACATGCGGCTGATATTGCCAAAGGTGTTAAAGGAGCACGAGATATTGATGACAAGATGGCTGACGCAAGAAAGAATCTAGATTGGGATGCGCAATTTGAGTGTGCGCTAGATCCAGAAACCGCAAAAGCAATTCGTCAATCTCGTATGCCAGAAGATGATCATAGTGACACTTGTAGTATGTGTGGTAAATTCTGTGCTGTAAGAAGTATGAATAAGGCTCTATCTGGAGAGAATATTGATATTTTATAATTGTAGTATTTTACATCTTTTATATTTTTTAACAATTATTTGTAGAAATTAATTGATGTTGTGTGTTGTTTATAAAAGTATGATATATTAAGTGTGTAACGTTTAAATGTTATATTCTCTCGTGACATATGTTACTAAAAATGAGATTGGTGAGTATGTTATAATTAGACGTATTGAGAAGGGGTTATTTATGAGTGAGCCAGTTTTAAGTTTTCTTGAAGAAAAGAATCTTCCTGAAGTCATAAAAAAGAAACATACATATTTGATGATGGATGGACACGACCAAGAAGATATTTACGTATTAAAAGATGGTGTTGTGAAAGTGAGTATTGTTTTATGTGATGGGCGTGAATTCAATATCACTTATTTAAAAGGTTTGGATATAATTTCTTTGTTGAAAGATGAAATCAATAAAATGACTACGGCATCATTTCATGCTCGTATCGAAAGTGATACGGCATCTTTCTATCGAATCAACAGAAAATTCTTTGAACAATATGTGAAAGAAAATGAAGAATTACATGCATATATAGAGTCGTATTATCGTAAAAAGATGACCGAAGCTATTTATCGACAGCAACTCATGACAATGAATGGGAAAAATGGAGCTGTGTGTGCATTTATCTATCATTTGATTCCGTGATGTTAGCATATAAATAGGACTAGTCAAAAAGAGAAAATTTACACCAGTGGTA
>NZ_JAHQVB010000076.1 GCF_019052655.1 Holdemanella porci | reverse complement strand
CAATAAAAAGCCTATGCCCTTACGAAAAGGTATAGGCTTTTGTCAACAATCTGAAAGAAGTCAATTTGATTTGACTTCTTTATTTATTTGTTCAATTTGATATTTTAATGAATATACACGATTTACATATCCACTAAAATCTTTACCATTCCATTCATCTTGCGTTAAATACGCCTTTTCTCCATAAATATTATGCGTATCTATCGAATCTGAATCATTAATATTTGGAATACATACCATATAATATAAAATTTCTGAGGCATAATTCATTTGTACAATATATACAAATCGATCACTATTATTTTTTTGATTCGATTTTAAATAAGCCGAATAGACAATCTTCAGTTTATCAAGTCCAGGCGCCTTATCTTCTTTACCATCTATAGTATATATAGATTCTTGATTATCTTTTACATAATCTATAGCTGCATCTTTCCCATCCTGAATCAATGTTTTTGGAATGTCCTCTAATGCACTATAACGATTGGCAAGCCCCTTTACCACCACATCGGTTTCAACACTTTTTGGCTGATAATGATATTGATTGGCTAAAGCCTCATCATACGTTGCCGTTACATGAATCGTATCTCCATTTGATAAATCTGTATTCGGACTGACTTCATATTGAACAGAGTTCAAAAAATCCTGTGTTCTTTGATTTAGATCTCCCTGTTTTGCACTTACTGTCACACTCGCATTTCCATTTTCTCCAACATACGTATATTGCGCATTTGCCATAATATCGATTTCAACATTACGTAAAAAGAAGAAGTAAGCAATCAAAACAAGAATGCATATCATACTTAATAAGCACATAAAATATATAGTTTTATTCTCTATCTTCTGTTTATCCATTGTAAAACTCCTAATCAAAATACTGTGCATTTTCAATAGCCCTTGAAATATACGACAACAAATCCACATCCACTTGATCTTGTATGATTTCTTTGGCATCATGAATACACGTTTCCATCATAGCCTGGTCTTTTTCAAAATCACCAAACACAAGACAAGGCATACCACTTTGTCTTATCCCTAAAATATCACCTGGACCGCGCATATGCAAATCATAATTGGATACTTCAAAGCCATCCTTTAATTCTTCCATCTTTTTTAAGCGTTCAATAGCCTGAGGATCACTCGATGCCGACAACAAGAAACAATACCCCTGTTTTTTATCACGTGCCACACGTCCTCTAAGCTGATGCAAAGTACTTAAGCCAAAACGATGCGCATCATAAATGACCATCACACTCGCATTGGCCACATCAATTCCAACTTCAATAACCGTTGTAGATACAAGGATATCCAATTCATGTTTAGAAAACTTGTCCATCGTTTCTTCCTTTTCCTGACTTGTCATTTTTCCATGAAGCAAGCCAATGCGTATATCTTTTAATATCTTTGTCATGCCTTCATAAATTTCAAATACATTACGCATTTTAAATTCATCATTCTCTTCAATGGCAGGACACACGACATAACATTGTCTTCCTTCTTGAATAAATTTCAATACATCTTTTAAAACTGGCGACATACTTGAAGTTTTAAAATACTTTGTGACAACACTCTTTCTTCCTTTAGGCATTGTATGAATCGAACTAATATCCATATCTCCATATAAGAAATGCGCATACGTTCTAGGAATCGGTGTAGCTGACATCATTAGAAAATCAACACACTTTCCTTTTTCTAATAGAGACCTTCTTTGTTTCACACCAAAACGCTGTTGCTCATCCGCAATCACAAGGCCTAATTTATTAAAAATAACATTTTCTTGAAATAAAGCATGCGTTCCTACCACATTTAATATTTCTCCATTCTCAAGTTTCGTTAAAATTTCTTTCTTTTCCTTAGTCGGTAAACTAGAAACATATAAAGTCGCATCTAAACCTAATTTATGCATATTATCTACATGTTGGCGAGCTAAGATTTCGGTTGGTGCCAACAAAGCCGATTGATATTCAGCTAGCTGATTGGCATACATGCTAATTTGAGCAACAATTGTCTTACCACATCCAACATCTCCTTGAACAAGGCGAAACATGACATTTGTACTCTTTAAATCATATAGAATATCGTCAATACTTGAAAGCTGATCCTTCGTTAACTCAAAAGGAAGACCTGAAATCCATTTCTTTACTGTTGCCATAGAAAATTTCTTAGCTTTTTTTATTTCCTTCTTTTCATGCATCGACTGCATTACGCATTGAAAACATAGAAACTCTTCATACTTCAATGTACGAATTGCGGCATGCAGTTGCTTTTCATTCTCTGGAAAGTGAATCCATTTATAAGCCGTAGATATATCTAACAACTTATACTTTTCAATATACCTTTGTGGTACTCTTTGAGGTAAAACATCCACATGTTTAAGGGCCTCTTTCATAATGGCTTGTATATCTGATTGCTTCAAACCTTCAATCAATGGATATACTGGATGTAAGCCTAATTGTTGATCTAAAGGTTTAAAATTATAAGTAGAAGCTACCACATTATTATTCCCTTGATATTGTCCATAAATCGTTATCATCTTGCCAAAACCAAATTGAGATGGCCATGGACGATTGAATAAAGTAATGTTTAATTCTTCATTCCATGACAAGACTTTAAACTTAGTCATCGAACGATTCTTAGATAAACGAATCACTCTTGCGGTTGAACAAATCAAGCCTTGGAATACAACATTTTCCTTTTCATTCCATTGCGAATAGGGCAATGTTTGAACCGTATCATAACGCAAAGGATAATATTTCAATAGATCCTCAACAGTTAAGATATTCATCTTTACTAAAAGACCAAGTCTTCGACTGGTAATTTTCAATTCATTAATCTGCATCTAAAAGACTTCCTACATAAGAAACATAATTCAATTCAAGAATGCAATAGAAAAAGCCCATTAAAAAATTCACAAACAAATAAGTAAACATAGTTGCAAGACTCGACTTAAAGCTAACTCCCAAGAATAAATACATCATCCAAGATATCATAGGATTACCCATATACATAGATCCAACTAAAATACTTTGGGCATTAAAGCCCTGTGCTGCACTAAATAAACCTCCAGACATTGTATCAAACACAACAATACAGATTAGTAATGTACAATACCAGTTCAACATAGATTTCTGGTGTTTTTTTAGTGCAAAAGGAATAAATTCCTTTAAGTTTTTATCGTGAATCAATCCATAATAGAAAATCAACTGGAATGGCACCATCATAACTAAGCAGAATGCACTAATAAGTTGTAACACTAACATTAAGCTTGTATTATTTGTGCAAACATTCACTAGATTTGTAAGAATTCCACTCACAATTAAAATATAAATACCTTGTAGCACTAATACTTTCAAAATTGCAGATGCGCAAAAATTTTGTTTCTTCCATATCTTTGTGCAAATAAAATAGAAACCTAAACTCGACAATAAACTTAATACGACTTCTAGACTTTGTCTAAGATATACATTCATACCTAAGGCACTCATCATTAAATAGGCAATGTTATAAACAAAGCATAAGATCAAAGTTAATACGATTGTTTTATATATACTTCTAAAATGTAGTTTTGACATTATTTTTTTCATGCAAAAATCTCCTTTTTTGGTAAGATACAATTATTCTAGTCCTTTGTCCAAATACAAATTCATTCAAATGACCAGAAACACATCCACAAATATGTATCTGTGCTATAATATTAACAAATTTATGGAGGAAATGTATATGAATTCAAAAATTAAACGAATTATTAACTTCTCAACTGCCTTTGGACCAAGTGGCATGGAAGATGAAGTATCTTCATTAGCCATGGAAGATGTCAAGGATATTTGTGAAGTTCATGATGATACAATGCGTAATACGTATATGCACTTTAAACAAGACAAAGAACATGAAACAACGATTCTTTTGGATGCACATGCCGATGAAGTCGGTTTTATTGTGCAAGCCATCAAACCAAATGGTACAATTCGCTTTTTACCATTAGGTGGATGGGATCCAAAAAACATTGTATCTGGCGAAGTCTGGATTCTTAATGATAAAGGTGAAAAGATTTCGGGTATTGTCGCAAGTCAACCGGTTCATTTCTTATCTGAAGAAAAGCGTAATGGAAAAGTAGATTTTGATGATTTAGTAATCGATGTAGGCGCAACAAGTTCTCAAGAAGTAAAAGAAGAATTTCATATATCTGTAGGTAACTTCATGTGTCCTGCAGTTACATGTAAATATGATGAAGCACATAAGATTTTCTTAGGAAAAGCCTTTGATTGTCGTATAGGCTGTGCAGCCGTAATGGATGTACTACACCAATTAAAAGATGTAAGCCACAACATTGAAGCCACATTAACAACACAAGAAGAAGTCGGCGAAAGAGGCATGGACACAGCAATCAAAAACTTAAATCCTAACATTGCGATTTGTTTTGAAGGATGCCCAAGTGATGATACATTTGAACAAGACTACATGATTCAGTCTGCCTTGAAAAAAGGGCCAATGTTACGTTGGTTTGACCGTTCTTATATCACAAGCCCTCGTTTTATGCGTTATGCGATTGATTTGGCACATGAAAAAAATATTCCTGTACAGGAAAGTGTAAGAAAAGGTGGAGGAACCAATGCAGGAATTACTCACCGCTATAACATTCCAACCATCATTATCGGTATTCCCGTTCGTTTTGCACACGCTTCATTTGGAATCTGTTCTGAAGAAGATTATGATAATGCTGTAAAACTTGCGGTTGAAATCATCACAAACATCGATGCTCAAACTATTCGAGGATTCTAGTATGGAAAAAATTGCCGTCGTAACGGATACAGGTTCCAATCTATCTTTTAAACAGGCAAAAGAATTAGGTATTTACCTGCTTCCCTTACAAATCACAATTGACAAAACAACATACCAAGATACATTAGAAATTTCAACACAAGATATTTATAAAGAATTAGCCAAGGGGAAAATGCCAAAAACAAGCATGGCAACCTATCAAAAAATCTATAATTTATTTGAAAAACTAAAAAAAGAATACGATACTGTATTTGCGATTCCATTGACAAATGGATTATCTACAAACGCTTCAACCATGCAAAGTATTGCACGAGAATTAGAAATGAATGTCCATGTGATTGATATGTATTCAACTTGTGAATTAGAAAAACATGTTGCGATTTGAATCAAGCAATTAGTCGACGCAAACAAACCATCTGAAGAAATATTAGAGATTATTCGACCGGCAATCGATGAATCCAACTCATTGATCTTAGTCAAGGATTTACAACACCTAAAACGCGGTGGAAGATAACCCCAATGGCTGCAGCTCTTGCAGGTTTGTTAAAGATTTATCCTATCTTGCACTTAAATAAAAACACAGAAGGCAGAATCGATGTATTAAATAAGGTTCGCACAGAAAAAAGAGCTGACACCTATGCGATTGATAAAGTCATTGACGATATTGATATAGAACATACAAATATCTATATTATTCACTCAGATTTTTTAGAGGGTGCCAACCATTTTAAAAAATGTTTTATCGAAAAGGGTGTACCTGAAGAAAATATTCATATAAACTATATTAGTTCCGTAATCGCCGTACATACTGGTCTTGGTTGTATCGCATTACAATATATAAGAAAGGAAAACTAAAAACATGGAAACCAAAAATATTTTAATCACAATGAAAAACGGAGATCAAATCAAAGCTGAGTTGTATCCAGAGATTGCTCCTGAAACTGTTGAAAACTTTTTGAATCTAATCGAAAAAAAATTCTATAACGGATTAACTTTCCACCGTGTTATTAAAGGATTTATGATTCAAGGTGGATGCCCAATTGGAAACGGAACAGGTGGCCCAGGTTATACAATTCATGGAGAATTCGCTTCAAATGGATTTAAAAACGATTTAAAACACACTCGTGGTGTTTTATCTATGGCTCGTGCTATGGATCCAAATAGTGCAGGAAGTCAATTCTTCATTATGCACCAGGATTCACCTCATTTAGATGGTGAATATGCTGCGTTTGGTAAAGTGATTGAAGGTATGGAAAATGTAGATAAAATCGCAAAGACACCTACTACTTTCAATGATCGTCCAAGAAATCCTCAAGTGATTGATACAATCACAATTGTTGACTAATGACGTTGCAACAATTGCGCTACGTGATCCAGATCGTTGAATCTGGATCTTTTAATTCCGCAGCCAAAGCCTTATTTATTTCACAACCATCTCTTTCGAAATCCATTCATGATTTAGAAGAAGAAATGTCCATCTGCTTATTTGTTCGAACAAATAAAGGTATTCTTCTCTCTGAACAAGGAGAAAAATTTCTAGGCTATGCTAGACAAGTCATAGAACAAGCTAACTTACTTGAAGAACAATATAAAAACACATTCCCTGCAAGAACTGTATTTGCGATTTCAAGTCAACACTATGCCTTTGTGGTAAATGCATTTGTTGCCTTAGTCAAAGAATACAATCAAAGTGAATATGAATTTTCTTTAAGAGAGCAAAGAACATACGATATTATCGAAGATGTAAAGAACCATCGAAGTCAATTAGGCATTCTGTATCTTTCACATTTCAATCGTGAAGTCATTCAAAGTATCTTAAAAAAAGAACATCTTACATTCACCAAATTATTTGAAGCCAAACCCCATGTATTTGTTTCTAAGACAAATCCTTTATCCCATAAAAAAACAGTGAAAATGGAAGATTTAAAGAACTATCCCCGTCTAACTTATGAACAAGGAATCAATAATTCCTTCTACTTTTCCGAAGAATTACACAGTACTCAGCCATCTAAAAAGAGTATTGTTGTTTCGGATCGCGCCACATTATTCAACTTATTGATTGGACTAAACGGATATACGATTTCTTCAGGTATCTTAAGCACAGATTTAAACGGAGACAACATTGTATCCATTCCACTTGATAGTGATGAAGTTATGGAAATAGGCTATATTAGTGATGGAGTTTTATCCAACATGTCAAAAAACTATCTAAATCATCTAATTCAATACATTGAAAAGACCAACTGAAATTGGTCTTTTATTATAGTTTTTAACTATAACAAGCTAAAGAATATTTCAATTATTCTATATACTATAAATATGATAGACTTAACACACACGAAAGTTGAGGAATTTATTATGACAGTTCAAACACCTTATAGATATGATGTAGTTGGAAGTTTTTTAAGACCTGAAAAACTAAAACAAGCCCGTAAAGATTATGAGTCTAAAAAAATTTCAAGAGAAGAATTGACACAAATCGAAGATGAGTGCATTACAGATTTAGTTCAAAAAGAAAAGGCAGCCGGCCTACACGTCATCACAGATGGTGAATTCAGACGTGCTACATGGCACTTAGACTTTATGTGGGGATTTGATGGCGTATCTCATACACCAACGAAAACAGGCCTTCCCTTCCATGGAGAAGCCGCTATGATTGATGATACATATATCACTGGAAAAGTTGGTGTGAGTGGTACACATCCTTTTGTAGAGCATTTCAAGTTTTTAACTCAATTCGAAGACGAAAATACGATTGCCAAACAAACCATTCCTGCTCCAGCACAATTTTTGGAACAAATGATTCTTCCTTTTGCACTAGAAAACACTAAAAAATATTATGAAGATACTGAAGAATTGGTTCAAGACATTGCGAATGGGTATAAAGTTGTCATTCAACAATTATATGATGCAGGATGTCGATGCATTCAATTCGATGATTGTTCATGGGGCATGTTGGTGGATGAAAAAGCGCCATTATTTTTCCAAACAGATCAAGAAGGTTTGTTAAAAGTTCAAGAATTATTCTTACGTATCAACAATCTTGCGATTGAAGGAAAACCTGAAGATCTTACAATTAACACACACGTATGCCGTGGTAACTTCCACTCTACATATGCATCTAGTGGTGCTTATGATGCTGTCGCAAAAACATTATTTGCGAAAGAAAACGTGCATGCCTATTTCTTAGAATTTGATGATGCTCGTTCTGGTGGATTTGAACCATTAAAAGAGGTTACAGCTGATAAAAAAGTCGTACTTGGTTTAGTTACTACAAAATTAGCCAAATTAGAAGACAAAGAAACAGTAATTGCCCGTATTAAAGAAGCTAGCAAATATGTCTCTTTAGAAAATTTGTGTCTAAGTCCACAATGTGGTTTCGCCTCATGTGAAATAGGAAATAAATTAACTGAAGAGCAACAGTGGGCTAAAGTTAGATTGATTAAAGAAATTGCTGAAGAAGTATGGGGATAGAAAAAAGTTTGGATTAATTTCCAAACTTTTTCTTTTTGTGATTTATTTTTTTGGCTCTGTCACAACAAATGGTTGATTTTTGACGAGAAATAGCGTATAATAATAGT
>NZ_JAHQVB010000183.1 GCF_019052655.1 Holdemanella porci | reverse complement strand
TTTTTTAGGAGAGAGATATGAATATTGGTTTATTTCTATATTCATTGCCTTATCTTTAAGGCACTTATAGAATATCATCCCATGTTGTCATAATTTTAGTATAACTTTGGTAAATATTGTGAAATCAAAATGAATTATGTGAAATTTTTAAAATATACATCTTTTCTAAAATTTCCTTTTTTTCGTATTAGAGAGAGAAAGGAGGAATCATCTTGAATTCGATGGATATTGAGTCTAAGAAGTTTTTAGGACAACCCAAAAACTTTGTCTCGATCTTCAATGCACTTTTATTTGATGGACAACCAGTCTTGAAGCCTGAATATCTTAAGGATGAAAACAGTGAACTTGTCATGAATGTTTCTAGTAAGCATGTGGATATCATCAAGCGGTATGAGGGTGGTACTTATTTAGATTTGTTCGTGATTGAAAG
>NZ_JAHQVB010000075.1 GCF_019052655.1 Holdemanella porci | reverse complement strand
TACCACTGGTGTAAATTTTCTCTTTTTGACTAGTCCTATTTATATGCTAACATCAAATATATCCATGGAAAAGATGTAGACTCTTGTGTTGGCGATGTGGCTGATATGCGTATTGAGGCACAGGGAAAAGCAGAATTTTTTGATATGGGAGTTCCAGATATTCTGGATTATGAAAAGATGAAGGACAAATTACAGATGAGAATTTGTGATAAGGAATGGAATACCGATCTTCTTGCAGATAAAGTAGTCACAGAACACGGAGATTTTGCAGCTTATTATGCAGTAAATCTGGAGGAAAATGGAGAAGGGATCAGCAGTATTCCGGTAACTGTTTCTCTGATGAACGAGTGGGGAGTATCTGCCGAACAGATTCAAGCGGATGCGATGGTGGCAGACCGAAAACGTGGTGTCACACTTATGGATATGAATGAGATTATCAAATCTACGATTTTTGGTGAAGAACCAGAAAACCTGCTGAATGAAAAAATGGATATGGAAGCCATGGAAAACCCAATGTTCTGTCTGACAAACAAAGCTAAGATGAATGGAGCTTCCCTGTTACTGCAGGAAGATATTCGTAAACAGATTGGGGAATGCCTGGGTAGTGATTATTTTGTCATCCCATCTTCCATTCATGAAGTGCTGATTCTCCCTGATAACGGAATTTTTCAGGTCCCGGAACTAAATGCGATGGTAAAAGAAGTCAATGAGACACAGGTAGAAAGAGAGGAACAGCTGTCAGATAAGGTTCAGTTCTGTGATGGAAAGACAGCAGTCATGGAAAATGCTGAACGCAGGGAAGCACGGCTAGAAAAAGCAAAAGAAGCAGAAAAAACAGCTGTAAAAAAAGAAGCCAAAGGAGGAATACACGGAAAGCTGGAGAAAGCCAAGGCAGAGATCAAGGCAAAAGAAGCAGAGAAAGTGCCGAAGAATAAGTCAAAAGATCTTGCCACAGCATTATAAAGAGAAGCAACGATGATTTTAAGGGGACTGTGCTAAGCAGTCCCTGATTTTATGAAAAGGAGTAGCGCATGGCAAATAAATTATATGCAATGGAACAGCTGACGGAAGAGGTGGCAAAAGATGTAGCTGCCAGTCCGCAGGAATGGATGCGGTTCCTAAACACTGCATCCAGACTGTACAAATACACTTTTCCAGAACAGCTTTTAATTTATGCACAGCGACCGGAAGCAACTGCCGTAGCATCCATGGAAATCTGGAATCAGAAGATGTACCGATGGATCAAAAAGGGATCTAAGGGGATTGCCTTGATTGACAATACTTCCGGACCGAAAACAAAACTTCGGTATGTATTTGATGTGCAGGACACTTATAAAGTGCGGAATCTTGGAAAGGATCCTCAGTTATGGAATCTTCCAGTAGAAGGAGAACATCTGGTGGCAGATTATCTGCAGGAGCAGTTATCACTGGAAGATACAGAAGGAGGACTTGCTGAAAGTCTGCATCAGGCAGCGAAGGAGAGTATGCAGGAATGGCTTCCAGATGCATTGGAAGAACTGAGACTGGATGTGACAGGGACATTTTTGGAAGAACTGGACGAACAGAATCAGGAAGTAGAATTCCGGGAACTGATGACCAATAGTGTCTGGTATGTATTACTAAACAGGTGTGGACTGGATGTACAGGAATATCTGGATGCAGAGGATTTTCGGCATATTACGGACTTCAATCAGCTGAAAGTATTAGGACATCTGGGAAGTGCAGTCAACGAGATCAGCAGACCAGTTCTGATGCAGATTGGACGATATGTTCTGAATGATCTGGAAAATGACCTGAAAACGGTTGCAAAAGAAAAAGAAGTAGCTTATAATGAATTTAACACGTTAATTCGCGAAAGCAATACAGATAACACAGAAGATAGAGAAGAAAAAAAGGAGGAAACAGACTATGAGAGAGATCAGTTACAGCCAGAACGGAGAGTATCAGATTCCAGATATCAGCCTGGAAGAGACGAGAGGAACCATCGGCAAGTACGGAATGATGCGGAAAGAGTATCTGAGAAATCACAAGGTAGCCAGGTTCAACATTCTGACACTGCAGAACCGTCTGGACAGTCATCTGATGGAGATCGACAGCCAGGCAAGACAGAGAGTAGACGACCTGATGAACGAACTTCTGGAGAAAGATCCGGCACCGGACAAAATGGCAGACGGGATGGCATGGACCAGACACATGAACCAGATCAAGGCACAGGCAGAGGAGCTGGTGATTCAGGAGATTATTTACAGTTAAGTCTGTTCCCAACAGAAGAGGAACAGTTAGGAGAAATAAGGAAAGCGGCAGCTGCATTGGAACAGCCAGCCGCTTTTCTTATTTCCGATGAAGTGGTAAATGATATTCTCCGCACGGGAAGCGGACAGAAAAATACACTGTTTCATATTACAGCAAGACTGATTGAAGGTCTGGATAATGAAGAAATGCGGAGTTTTCTGAAAGATGAATATGGAACTGGTGGCAAAGGATTTACCATAGATGGTCAGAAAATCAGTATCTGGTATGACAATGATGGTATCCGTATCCGGCGAGGGGACTCTGCCAGAAGAAACTTTGACCGCATGGTTACGTGGGAAGAAGCAGCGAACAGAATTCGGGATATGTATGAGGATGGAAATTACGTGGATAATTTGATTTCCAATAATGCCATTGAACAGGAGCAGGAAGAAATGACCAATCTTCTTGCACTTCATTTTCGGGATACTTGCAGAAACTGGGAAAAGAAACAATCATATTCAGACTGGCAGGATGTAGTGAGTGGAGCATGGACAGATCAAGAGGAAGCAGATGCGATTGTCTATCGTTTTGAATGGCTGCAGAAATATATGGATGAGAATCCGGGAGATTATTACCGCTGGGAGATTCAGCATAATCCGGAATATTTCCAACGCTTTCAGGATCTTCAGAGGGAGCGTTCCTGGGTAGACCAGAAATTTACGGTCGAACGTCCGGCACTATCCTTTATCACACAGGATGAAATTGATGCAGTGTTAAGAAGAGGCGGTATTACTGCCGGAGGACGTAACCGAATCTATGAGTATTTCATGGAGCACCATGATATGAAAGATGCAGCTGAGTTCCTGAAAAATGAATATGGAACAGGTGGTTCTTCACCCGGAATACCAGGAGCAGATGCTTCCGACGCATCCCATGATGCAAAAGGATTAAAACTTGCAAAAGGGAAAATTGGCAGTCCAGAGGTAGAAGTTTTATTAAAGTGGAACAAGGTTGCAGAACGTGTTCGCCAGTTAATCCGCACAGATGATTATTTGTCACCGGAAGAAATGGAAAAGTACGAAGAACGACAGGAAGCACAAAGACTGGCAGATTTGGAAGAAGCACAGCAGATGTTAGGAGAACAGCTGGAGCAGGATACTTTGACAGCGGAAGATATAACTGATTTGCGATTAGTTGATTCAGAATATATGTCTGGTACCAGAACAAAAATCCACGATTTTGATTGCAAAGTTAAGGGAGAAGCGAATCGACTTCAATACACATTAGAATATCATGATGATGGAGAAGGTTTCACGATTCATACGGAAAAAGATGATATTTGGAATCGAATGTCAACACAAGAATTGGAACGTCTGGATGTAAAACTCGGACAAGAAGTACTTTATTATCATTATCACAACAAAACTGTAAATGCGGATACTTTAGATGAATTACGGGAAATCAGGGAAGAAATTATGGAGGAAGAGTCCTTGTATTTTACTGCTATTTCTCAACGTGTGTGGACAGATTATGATAAAAAAGAAAAAGAATTATCTGGAGAAGTTGAGGTATCGGAAGAAAAAGAATCTTTGGAAGAGATTAACGGAATATCAGAAACGATTCCAGCAACGAACTTCCGCATCACAGATGATGAGCTTGGACAGGGTACAGCAAAAGAAAAGTTCCGTGCCAATATCATGGCTATCCAGTTGTTAAAGAAATGTGAGGATGAGAATCGCAATGCAACACCGGAAGAACAGGAAATCTTATCCAGGTACGTTGGCTGGGGAGGTCTTGCAGATGCATTTGATGAGACAAAATCTGCATGGGAGACAGAATATCTGGAATTAAAGACCGTCCTTACACCGGAAGAATATGCTGCAGCCAGAGCTTCCACATTAAATGCTCATTATACACAGCCGATTGTGATTGAAAGTATGTATCAGGTGTTGGAGAATCTGGGATTTACAAAGGGAAATATCCTGGAGCCATCTATGGGAGTCGGGAACTTCTTTGGAAAGCTTCCAGAGAATCTAAACCAGTCCAAACTCTATGGAGTGGAACTGGACAGCATCAGTGGCAGAATTGCTAAACTTCTCTATCCAGATGCCAATATCCAGATCAAAGGCTTTGAGAAGACGGATTATCCCAATGATTTCTTTGACGTGGCAATCGGAAATGTGCCATTCGGTGCATATAAGGTCAATGACCGTCAGTATGACCGCTACAATTTTATGATTCATGATTACTTTCTTGCCAAGACTATAGATCAGTTACGTCCAGGTGGTGTAGCTGCGTTGATCACAACAAAGGGAACTATGGACAAGGCATCACCGGAAGTCCGGAAATATTTGGCAGAGCGTGCAGACTTGCTGGGGGCAATCCGACTGCCGAACACAGCTTTTAAGGCAAATGCAGGAACAGAAGTCAGTGCTGATATTTTGTTTTTCCAGAAGCGTGAGAGTTTCACAAAAGAGATGCCAGACTGGGTGAATTTGGAGAGTGATGCAAATGGGATTACCATTAACAAGTATTTTGTTCAGCATCCGGGATTGATTCTTGGTGAGATGAAAGAAGTGTCCGGTCCGTATGGTATGGAAACAACCTGTGCTCCAATGGAAGGAGCTGATCTGGAATTACAGTTACAAGAAGCTGTAAAACACATCAAGGGAAGCATGGTAGCGGCAGTAGATATAGAGGCAGAACTGGATGAGATGCCAGAGAGTATTCCGGCAGATCCGAATGTTCGAAATTACAGCTATACGGTGGTAGATGATCAGGTATATTACCGTGTCAATTCTTTGATGAATCAGGTGAAAATGCCTGCAGCCACTGCAGAACGTGTAAAAGGCATGGTTGCAATCCGTGATACCGTTCGTGAACTGATCGCCATGCAGATGGAAGAATTTGTCACAGACGAAGAAATCCAGAAACAGCAGAAAAAACTGAATCAGGTGTATGATACCTACACAGCAAAGTATGGAGTTATTGGAAGTAATGCTAACAAACGTGCATTTTCTGATGACTCTTCTTATTGTCTGCTGTGTTCCCTGGAAGACTTGAATGAAGATGGAACATTGAAGCGGAAAGCGGACATGTTTACCAAACGAACCATTAAAAAGGCGGTCGCTGTGACAAGTGTGGAGACAGCCACAGAAGCACTTGCTTTGTCCCTAAATGAAAAGGCTAAAGTAGATCTCCCATATATGGCACAGTTGACCGGAAAGACCGAAGAGAAAATCACAGAAGAGCTGGTTGGAGTTATCTTCAAAAATCCACTGACAGACCAGTGGGAAAGTGGAGATGAATATCTGTCCGGAAATGTTAGGGATAAATTAAATACAGCGAGAACTTTTGCAGAGAATCATCCAGAATTCACACCGAATGTCCGTGCATTGGAGGCAGTTCAGCCGAGAGATCTGGAAGCATCGGAGATTGAAGTGCGTATTGGAGCCACCTGGATTGAACCTTCGGATTATCAGGAGTTTATGGTGGAACTGCTTCATACGCCGAGGTATCTTGCGCAGAAGGAAATACAGGTAAAATTCTCTGAGATAAATGGTGAGTGGAGGATTACAGGAAAGAACGCCGACAGTCCAAGAAATGCGTTTGCCTATGCAACGTATGGAACGGAGAGAGCAAATGCCTACCGGATTCTGGAAGATACCTTGAATCTAAAAGATGTTAGAATCTATGATAAAGTCGTAAATGACAATGGGGATGAAGTGCGAGTTTTGAATAAAAAAGAAACTATGTTGGCATCACAAAAGCAGGATGCTTTGAAGGCTGCATTCCAAGATTGGATTTTTAAGGATCAGCAGAGGAGAGAAAGACTGGTAAGCGTGTACAATGAACGTTTTAATAGTATCCGTCCCCGTGAATACGATGGAAGTCATCTGACTTTCCCAGGAATGAATCCGGAAATAGAACTTCGACCGCATCAGAAAAATGCAGTCGCACATCAGCTATACGGTGATAATGTGCTTCTGGCACATGTAGTAGGAGCTGGGAAGACTTACGAAATGGTAGCGGCGGCAATGGAGAGCAAACGTCTGGGATTATCTCAGAAAAACCTCTTTGTAGTTCCAAACCATTTGACGGAGCAGTGGGGAGCAGAATTCCTGCAGTTATATCCAGGGGCGAACATTCTGGTAGCAACGAAAAAGGATTTTGAACCGGCAAATCGAAAGAAGTTCTGTGCCAGAATCGCTATGGGAAATTACGATGCTGTTATTATTGGTCATTCCCAGTTTGAGCGTATTCCAATCTCTGATGAGAAACAGGAAGCCATGCTTCAGAGGCAGATTGATGATCTGGAAATGGCAATCCAGAGTGCAAGGTATGAACAGGATGGTGGACGTTATACCGTCAAACAGATTGAAAAGACAAGAAAAACATTGCAGACAAGGCTGGAGAAACTGAATCAGAAAGAGAAAAAAGATCAGGTAGTTACGTTTGAAGAACTGGGAGTGGATCATTTATATGTAGATGAAGCACACAGTTATAAAAACGCATTTCTTTATACAAAAATGAGAAATGTAGCCGGGATTGCACAGAATGAAGCACAGAAGTCGGCGGATATGTTTAATAAATGTCAGTATCTGGATGAGATTACCGGAGGAAAAGGCATTACCTTTGCTACGGGCACACCGATTAGCAACAGCATGACGGAATTGTATGTTATGCAGAGGTATCTGCAGAACAGCAAATTACAAAATATGGGACTTGGACTGTTTGATTCCTGGGCCTCCACCTTTGGCGAGGTAGTCACGAGCATTGAGCTTGCACCAGAAGGAACAGGCTACCGTGCAAAGTCAAGATTTGCAAGATTTTATAATATTCCGGAACTGATGAATATGTTTAAGGAGATTGCAGATATCAAGACTTCCGATCAGTTAAAGCTTCCTGTGCCAGAGGCGGAATATGAAACAGTGGTGCTGAAACCAACGGAACAGCAGAAAGAAATCGTAGAAAGTCTGGGGGAACGTGCAGAAGTTGTCAGAAACGGAGGGGTAGATGCTTCGGTTGATAATATGCTGAAAATTACCAATGATGGAAGAAAATTGGCATTGGATCAGCGTTTGGTGAACGAATTATTGCCAGATAATCCAGAAAGCAAAATATCAGTCTGTGCAGAGAAAAGTTATGAGATCTGGAAAGACACGGCAGCACAGAAATCTGCACAATTGATTTTCTGTGACTTGAGCACACCGAAAGGTGATGGCAGTTTCAATGTTTATGATGACTTGAAGCAGAAACTGATAGCGAAAGGTGTACCGGAAAAAGAGATTGCTTTTATTCATGATGCAAATACAGAAGCAAAGAAGACGGAGCTGTTTGGAAAAGTGAAATCCGGGCAGGTTCGTTTTTTGATTGGCTCAACAGCAAAGATGGGTGCCGGGACCAACGTGCAGGACCGTCTGATTGCGTTGCACCATCTGGATATTGGCTGGAAACCATCTGATTTGGAACAGAGGGAAGGGCGTATTATCCGTCAGGGAAATCATAATAAAAAGGTTCATATCTTCCGGTATGTAACTGAATCCACATTTGACAGCTACATGTGGCAGTTGATTGAGAACAAGCAGAAATTCATTTCTCAGATTATGACCAGCAAAGCACCTGTGCGAAGCTGTGAGGATGTGGACGAAGCGGCACTTTCCTATGCAGAGGTCAAAGCTCTTGCAACCGGAAATCCAGCAGTAAAAGAGAAGATGGCATTGGATGTTGATGTGGCAAAATTAAAACTTTTAAAAGCCAACCACATGAATAACCAGTACCGCCTGGAAGATGATATTGCAAGGAATTTTCCACAACAGATTGCAAAACTGACAGAAATCATTGACAGCTACAAGGCAGACATCGCTCATTACTCAGAGCATAAAATCACAGATCCAGAGCAGTTTACTATGGAGATTGGCGGCAAAGAGTTCACAGAAAAGAAAGAGGCAGGAGCAGCACTTCTGGCGGTATGTAAAGATATTAAAGCTGTAGATGCTGCGATGGATATCGGAAACTATCAGGGATTCAATATGAGGATTCAGTTTGATGGATGGAGTAAAGAATTTATTCTATCTGTCAAACATGAGGCTGTCTCGAAAGTTCATCTTGGAGCAGATGCACTTGGAAATATTACTCGTATCAACAATCTGTTGGACAGTTATCCAGAGAAGCTTTCAGAAGCACAACAAAGACTGGAAACAGTATATGAACAGCTTGCAAATGCAAAAGAAGAGGTTGGAAAGCCATTTCCAAAAGAAGAGGAGTTGAACGATGGGCAAAGCTCAATAATCTAAAAGAGGCAGCCCGCACCTTCAACTA